>NC_010424.1:1442500-1744825 GCF_000018425.1 Candidatus Desulforudis audaxviator MP104C
CCAAGGCATCCACCGTACGCCCTTAATAACTTGATCTTGTAGTACCACGCTGTGCAGTTTTCAAAGAACAGCGAGAAACCTTTTGAAACTGGTGGAGATGAGCGGATTCGAACCGCCGACCCCCTGGTTGCAAACCAGGTGCTCTCCCGCTGAGCTACATCCCCAAAAAGGAGGTCTGATACCTGAAGTCGGATGTCAGAGTGCATTGGAATGACTGAACTACTACATAGTTCGGAACTGGCCCCGCCAGTTCCCTCTTATTGTCTCCGACTTCTGACCTCCGGCCTCTGACTTCTACTTTTGGTGGGCCCAGGTAGACTCGAACTACCGACCTCACGCTTATCAGGCGTGCGCTCTGACCACCTGAGCTATGGGCCCGGGGTCTCTCAAAACCGAACAGTGGTGACAGGTACTCCTTAGAAAGGAGGTGATCCAGCCGCACGTTCCCGTACGGCTACCTTGTTACGACTTCACCCCAATCACCGACCCCACCTTAGGCGGCTCCCTCCCATTCGGAAGTCGGAAGCCGGATATCGGATGTCAGATCCGGGCATTCCTTTAGGATCTTTCAGAATCCCTCTTCAAAAACTCCTCTCGACCCCAATGTCCTTCCCAGTCCAACCTCCAACTTCTGACCTCCAACCTCCGAACGGGTTGGGTCACCGACTTCGGGTGTTGCCGACTTTCGTGGTGTGACGGGCGGTGTGTACAAGGCCCGGGAACGCATTCACCGCAGTATGCTGACCTGCGATTACTAGCGATTCCGACTTCATGCAGGCGAGTTGCAGCCTGCAATCCGAACTTGGACCGGCTTTTTGGGATTTGCTCCAGCTCACGCCTTAGCTTCCCGCTGTACCGGCCATTGTAGCACGTGTGTAGCCCAGGGTATAAAGGGCATGATGATTTGACGTCATCCCCACCTTCCTCCGCCTTGTCGACGGCAGTCCCTCTAGAGTGCCCGGCTTAACCCGCTGGCAACTAGAAGTAAGGGTTGCGCTCGTTGCGGGACTTAACCCAACACCTCACGGCACGAGCTGACGACAACCATGCACCACCTGTACCGGCTCCCCGAAGGGTCCTTCGTGTTTCCACTCCGTACCACCGACATGTCAAACCCTGGTAAGGTTCTTCGCGTTGCATCGAATTAAACCACATGCTCCACCGCTTGTGCGGGCCCCCGTCAATTCCTTTGAGTTTCAGTCTTGCGACCGTACTCCCCAGGCGGGGCACTTATTGGGTTACCTACGGCACTGAAGGGTATGAACCCCCCAACACCTAGTGCCCATCGTTTACAGCTAGGACTACCAGGGTATCTAATCCTGTTTGCTCCCCTAGCTTTCGCGCCTCAGCGTCAGGACCAGGCCAGAAAGCCGCCTTCGCCACTGGTGTTCCTCCTGATATCTACGCATTTCACCGCTACACCAGGAATTCCGCTTCCCTCTCCTGTCCTCAAGCCCAATGGTTTCGCAGGCAGTTCCACGGTTGAGCCGCGGGATTTCACCTGCGACTTCTCAAGCCGCCTACGCGCCCTTTACGCCCAGTGATTCCGGACAACGCTCGCCCCCTACGTATTACCGCGGCTGCTGGCACGTAGTTAGCCGGGGCTTATTCCTGAGGTACCGTCAACCCAACCCGCTATTAACAGGCCGGACGTTCTTCCCCCAGAAAAGAGGTTTACAACCCGAAGGCCTTCGTCCCTCACGCGGCGTCGCTCCGTCAGGCTTGCGCCCATTGCGGAAGATTCCCCACTGCTGCCTCCCGTAGGAGTCTGGGCCGTGTCTCAGTCCCAGTGTGGCCGACCACCCTCTCAGGCCGGCTACCCATCGTCGCCTTGGTGGGCCGTTACCCCACCAACAAGCTAATGGGACGTGAACTCATCGACAAGCGCCAGCATATCCAGAGGCCGACTTTCCTCCACCAACGATGCCGCCGGTGGAGATTATCCGGTATTAGCACCAGTTTCCCGGTGTTGTCCCAGTCTTGCCGGTAGATTGTTCACGCATTACTCACCCGTCCGCCGCTCTTGAGAAGTGAGATGCTCACCTCTCAATCGCACGACTTGCATGTGTTAGGCACGCCGCCAGCGTTCGTCCTGAGCCAGGATCAAACTCTCCATAAATAGCTCAAAACCTTACCTGATTCACCACTGTTCAGTTTTCAAAGACCGTTTTCCGTGCGCGCCGTCCCGACGGCGCAACAAGGTTCATTGTATCACTCGGGAAGGGCTGAATCAACTACTGCTTTCTGGTACTCTGAGGAATTATTACCGTACCTCCCGAGCAAGTCTAAATATAGCATATGCGCGAAGCCAGTGTCAACACTCCTCGAGGATGTTCTTCACCGTCCCCTTACTGTTCTCTTGCGTTTCTTACATCTTTTATTTTATTAATGCATGACGGCAAACGACTTTATGCACTAGCGCGAGGCACTCTCGGCCATCTTGAACAGCCCGGTGCCCAAAAGACCTCCGTCCAGGGTAACGAAGGTGTCCGGTACCTCGCCGATGATGATGTTTTCGACCAGGGGCACCCGGGTGGCAATTTGTACCTCGGTCTGCTGCCACGGCACCGCAATCCGGACGTACGTGTCGAGATCCAGGTATATACGGTGGCGCGTCTGGTTGATCCCCGCCGCCTCGAACCGGTCCACCATATTGACTTTTACGGCGCCGACCGGGATGATGCGCACCGGAATGCCCGGCCCATAGGTCGCCAAAAGTTGGCTGCCCAATACCTGGCCGACCGGAATCGCGAAACTCTGGCGTTCGAGCCCGACCATGGCGTTCTCCGAGGCCAGCGCGAACTCGGCAGCCAGTTCCGTGATCTTGAGCGTGTTGGCCTGCATCATCACGATGCGTCCGTTGTTGTCCAGGTGCAGCCGAACCAGATCCTGATAGTCGATCCCGCTCCGGCTCAGGTATTCACGGACCGCGCCGTTCACCGTGGTCACCGCCGTCTGCACCGCCCGCGCCTTGGCAATGGCCAGGATGGTTGGGAAGAGGGTCCGCTCGGCGGCAAGCACCGTCACAATAAGGACGACCAACAAGAGCAGGCAGCGAACCGAACGGTTCCGGCGCTTTCGGAACACATACCCCTCCCCCTTCGACTTACACTATAGTCAGCATATGCTTGAGAGGAGTTGAAAATGCGCTTTAGGCCAGTCGGCCCATCAGGGTCGGAGGGTGCAACAGGGAACGGTTCTCTGTTGCATAACCAAACAGTTACCTGTTTGGCCCCTAGGCTGGCTACCGGCGGTTGGCTAGACCTTACCGGGGTAGGGTTCACATCTAACTTTATAACACGACTTTCAAATTCTACCACATCTGGCGCCTCTACCGCTGTACGGTTCACATCTAACTTTATAACACGACTTTGCTCGGCCGCACTGTTTGATACCTTTTCCGGAACTCTCTTTACTCCTAGACCAGGTTAAAGGCCGGGTGACGCTGCGCCTGCGGCTCAAAGCATTGGGCCCCTTTCCCTAAGAAGACTTTCTTAGATCAGGAGTCTTCCCCGCAATCCGCCACTCATCCACAAACAAAAAAACGCCCGGTGTGGGCGTTTTGCTGAACCTGATGGTTCGGCGCCGGTTTTGTTTCGCCTGAATCTCACAGGAGGCGGGTGAACTTTCGCCGTCCCACCCGGATGATCATTCCGGTGCGAGGCGTGATTTCATTCTCGTCAACCACCCGCTGCTCGTCTACCTTGACGGCACCCTGCCCGATCAGCCGGCGCGCCTCGCTCGTGCTTGAGCACAGCCCGGCCAGCACCAACAGCTTGGGCAGCCAAATCCGGCCGCCGGTGAGCGCGCCGGCCGGCACGGGGAAGTCGGGGATGTCGGTGGGCAGCTCCCGCTGCTGAAATACTTTGCGGAACTCGTCCTCCGCAACGGCGGCCGCTTTTTTACCGTGGTATGTTTCCACAACGGTACGCGCCAGGCGCATCTTTAAGTCCCGGGGATGAACCGTCCCGGTCTCAAGGCCGGTTTTCAAGGCCCGCAGTTCCTCCAGGGAAACGGGCGTGACCAGCTCGAAGTAGCGCACCATCAGGTCGTCGCTCAAGGACATCAATTTGCCGTACATCTCTTCCGGCGGTTCGGTGATGCCGATGTAATTGCCTAGGCTCTTGCTCATCTTGTGAACCCCGTCCAGGCCCTCCAGGAGGGGTGTGGTGAGAGCGACCTGGGGTTCCTGGCCGTATTCCTTCTGAAGGGTGCGGCCCATGAGCAGGTTGAATTTCTGGTCGGTTCCGCCCAGCTCGACGTCGGCCTTCAGCGCCACCGAGTCGTAGCCTTGCATTAGAGGGTAGAAGAACTCGTGAATGCTGATCGGCAAGCCCCCGTGAAAACGCTTCGCGAAGTCGTCGCGCTCCAGCATTCGGGCCACCGTGTATTTGGAGGCCAGTTCAAGCACCGCGGCGAAGTCCAGAGGGGCCAGCCATTCGCTGTTGAAGCGGACCCGGGTGCGGTTAGGGTCGAGAATCTTGAAAACCTGGGCCTCATAGGTGCGGGCGTTGGCCATTACCTCTTCCCCGGTCAGCGGCTTCCGGGTCTCGGTCTTGCCCGATGGGTCACCCACCCGGGCCGTGTAATCGCCGAGCACCAGCGTCACCTGGTGGCCCAGATCCTGAAAGTGTCTCAGCTTGTGCAGCACCACGGTGTGACCCAGATGAATGTCCGGGGCCGTGGGGTCAAGCCCCAGCTTGACCTGCAGGGGGCGCCCGGTGGCCAGGGAACGGCGGAGCTTTTCCTTCAGTTCGTCCTCGGGGATGATCTCGACCGCGCCCCTTCTGATGATTTCCAGTTGCCTGTCCAGCTCCGACATGCAGATGAAACCCCCAACGACAGAATGATAGGCATCTCCCACCAACAATAGCTTGTCCGGATGAACATCTTCTCCCCACACCACCTTTTTCCCTGCCGAATGGTTTATTCAGGATGAGCCCAATAATCACGGACCTAGTGACAATGTGCAAATTGCTTGTGATATAATGCAGAAAGCAAGTGCGGTCGGAGTTCAAAACCAGTCGAGGAGGACCACTATGCCCCGCAAGAAACAAAGGGAACGGAGGCTGAACTGGTTTCGCCTTCTTATCGTGCTGGTGGCCGCGGGAATGCTCCTTGGCGGCTTGGCGGCCTTCGGCCTGGTGGTGGTCAGCCTGAAGGACCTCCCCACCTGGGATCCGGCAGCCCTGCAGCCCAACAACGCCACCCTGATCTATGACGTTCACGGTAACCTGGTGACCGAGATCGGGCTGGAGAACCGGATTCCGGTGGACATCGGGGATATCCCGCCCCACGTGAAAAAGGCTTTCCTGGCTGCCGAGGACGTCCGTTTCTACCAGCACTACGGGGTGGACCCGCGCGCCATCGCCCGGGCGGTCTGGGCCAACGTGACCGGCAGCTTCGGTGAGCAGGGCGGAAGCACCATCACCCAGCAGTTGGTCAAGAACTGCTTTTTGAGCTTTGATAAAACCTTGAAACGCAAGATCCAGGAAGCCTTTCTGGCCATCCAGGTTGAACGGCATTACGCCAAGGATGAGATTCTCCAGATGTACCTCAACTGGGTCTACTTCGGCGAAGGGGCTTACGGAATAGAAGCGGCGGCCCGGACCTACTTCGGTAAGTCGGTGTCCGAACTCGACTTGTCTGAAGCGGCCACTCTGGCCGGACTGCTCAAAGGGCCCTCTATTTACTCGCCCTACCGCGACCTGCAGGCGGCCACCAACCGGCGCAATACCATCCTGGACCTGATGTGGCGTTACGAGTTTGTCGGCCGGGCGGAAGCCGAGGAGGCCAAAGCCAAGCCGATTGAACTGGGAAAGCCGGTAGCGGCCGATAACCCCGGTCCAAGCTATCCTTACCCCCACTTCGTGGACCACGTCACCGACGTCCTGGTGGACAAATACGGTGAGGCAAGGGTCTTTAAGGAAGGCCTGCGGGTTTACACCACGCTTGATCCGAAAATCCAGCGGGCGGCGGAGGAAGCACTGAACAACGAGAACAATTACCCCGCAACCAAAAGAGACGAACACGGCGTTCTGCAACCCCAGGCCGCCATGGTGGTGCTTGACCCGACCAACGGTTATATCAAGGCCATCGTCGGCGGACGGGAGCACACCCAGTTGCGGCAGTGGAACCGCGCCACCCGTACCCAGCCTCAGCCCGGATCGGCCTTCAAGCCGATTATCGCCTACGGTCCGGCCATAGAATATCTGGGCATGTCGCCGGCCTCCGTACTGGATGATATCCCGATCAAATATCCCAACTGGACCCCCAGGAACTACGACGGCGGCTACCGGGGTCTGGTCACCATGCGCACGGCCCTGGCCTATTCGGTGAACATCCCGGCGGTGAAGACTCTGGAAGCGGTCACGCCGTCCCGCGCAGTGGACTTCGCCAGAAAACTCGGCATTACCACCCTGGAACCCGACCGGCACAACCTGGCAATCGCTTTGGGCGGGCTGACCAACGGGGTCACGCCGCTGCAAATGGCCGGCGCTTACGGCGCCTTTGCCAATCAGGGAGTGTACATTGAACCCACCGCGATCACCCGGGTCGAAGATATCCGGGGCCGACTCCTGGAGGAACACATCCCGGTAAAGACTCAGGCCATGAAGCCGACCACCGCCTACCTGATTACCGACATGCTACGTACCGCCGTCACCAGCGGCACCGGGCGGAACGCGCGGCTCGCCGACCGGCCGGTGGCCGGCAAGACCGGAACGACCGACCATGAAACCAGTATCTGGTTCTGCGGCTATACTCCCAATCTGGTCGGGGTGGTGTGGATGGGTCATGACAACCATAAGGACCGCCTGCCACGCGGTTCGGTCGGCGGCGGTCACCCGGCCGCGATCTGGCGCCAGGTGATGGGCAAAGCGCTCGCGGGCACACCGGTCCGGGATTTCCCGCAGCCGCCCGGGATCGTTACCGCCACGGTGGACAGCAAATCGGGCCTGCTGCCCGGCCCGCTCACCCCGCCGGACCACCAGGTAACCGATATCTTTGAACGCGGGACCGTGCCCACCGAGTACGACGACGTCCACGTCCTGGTTGAAATCTGCCCCTCCACCGGCTTGCTGGCCGGGCAGTACTGTCCGGACCGCATCACCAGGGTGATGGTCGATGTCGGCTATGACGTGCCCGAGATAGTCAAGGACTACAACATCCGGGTGCCCAGAAAGACGTGCGCTTTGCACGACCGAGAAACCGTTTTCAACCCGCCGCTGGACTTCTGGCCGCCCAACGGCGGTCAGCAACCTGAAACCCCGGTGCCGACGATGATGAACTACGCCCGACCGCAATGTTTCTTCGGAAGCAACCGCGGCAGACACTGAGGGGGTCAAACCTTTAGTTTCTTAGTTGCAGAGACTTATGACATAAGGTTGTAAAACAAGGTCCCGGCCCGGGGCCGCAACTTCAATTCGCCCTCAGAGCGGACTGTTTTCAGAATATTTCGCAACTGAGAAACTAAAGGTTTAACCCCTACATGATGCTCTCCTGGCTCTGTCTGATCGCCTCGTCGATCCGGGCCTGAAGCTCTTCCGGCAGTCCGTCCATTTTCACGTTCAAGAAGCCGCGGACGATGGTCGCCCTGGCCTCGTCCTCGTCCAGTCCACGGGCCATGAGGTATTCAATCTCCTCCGGTGCGATCTTGCCGACGGCCGCTTCGTGGGACATCTCCGCGCCCTCCACCCGGGCTTCCAGCTCGGGAATAGCATGGATCAGACCCCGAGGGGTGAGCAACAGGCCATGACACTCCAAGTGGGCCTTCACTCCCGGCACTTCACCCACCAGGCGGCCCCGGTTGATTACGTCGCCGCCGGTGGTCACCGTGCGGGCGATCACTTCGGCCCGGGCCTCCGGTGCCTGCAAGAAGACCCGGGAGCCCACGTCCATAAAGCTTCCCGGCGTACCCACCAAAATGGTGTTTGAGCGGACCAGCGCCCCCCGTCCAGCCAGGTACAGCGCCGGGTTCATCTGCAGGTAAGCCACCGGCACCAGACAGACATAGTTCTGCAGAAAAGTCCCGCCCTCTTCGATCCGGGCCGCACTACGGGGGAGAACGTGCATTCTCTCGGCCCAGTTATGGATCATGGTGAAGGTCAGCTTGGCGTTCTTTTTGACGTAGAACTCCGATATGCCGATGTGCATTCCGTGTTTGACTTCGCGGGAACTGACACAGCCGGTGATGATATTCAGTTCGGCGCCCTCTTCGACGATGATGATATTGTGCACCGCCTGGGCCAGACCCTCCTGGGCGATATAAAGACAGGCCTGAAGCGGATAGGTGGCTTTGGCACCGGCCAGGGCACGGATGAAATACCCGTGGCGGGAGCGCTCGTAGGCATGCCTGGTGTACTCGTCCGCATCCGGAGGCACCATTTTCCACCGGTATTCCTTGTCCACCCAGTCGTACCGCTGCCGGGCCTGGTCCGTGCTAAGCACCTCCAGACCTTCTTGGTTCACGGCGGCGTGCACCAGCGAGTGGTCCGCCTGCAAAAACGTGCCGGCCCGTTCAGCCTCGTCCCCCAGCACCACGCCGGTCTCCAGCAGGCGCCCGGCATCGATCAACCCCGCGAGGTCCGGCGCCCCCAGGAAGTCCGCATAAGCGTGTTCCCGCGCCTCATGCTTAAACTTGTCCGGCGTTAATCTTTCTGTTTTCGGCATAGCTTATCTCCCCGTCCTAGTATTAGAATACTAGACTACGCACCGTACACACTCGCCGTAGCCGACCTTCTGGATGCACTTGAAAAGCTCTAGCGGGTTACCCTCACAGGACAGCCGCCCCTGGTACAGCACGTGACCCACGTCCGCGTTGACGTAATTCAGGATGTGGCCGGTGTGGGTAATCACCAGGCCCGCCTTGTGTCTCTGCTCACGCTTGACCTTACGCGGGCGGTGGTTTGTGTCCGGAATGTCGCGATCCAAGAGCTGGTTGATGGTGTTGCCCACCAAAGCCAAATTCTCCACGTCTACGCCGGACTCAGGCTCGTCCAGCAACAAGAATTCCGGATCCTGGGCCAAAAGTTGCAGTAGTTCCGACCGCTTCAGCTCCCCGCCGGAAAAACCATGGTTGACCTCCCGATCAAGAAAGCGGGAAAAATTCAGGCGCTCGGCCATTTCATCCGCGTCTGCTTCGCCATGGGAACAAATCCCCACCATATCCCGCATGGTCAGGCCCCTGATAGTGGGGGGGCGCTGGAAAGACAGACCGATCCCAAGCCTGGCCCGCTCGTACACCGGCAGATAGGTAATGTCATTCCCCTTGAAGATTATCCGTCCGTTGAGCACTTTGAAGCGCGCGAATCCCATGAGCGTGCCCAAAAGCGTGGACTTGCCCGACCCGTTGGGGCCGAACAGCACGTGGATCTCACCCGGATTGATGGTCAAATCTATCTGGTCCAGAATGATCTTCCCGTCTACGGCCACCGTAAGGTCTTGAACCTTAAGCATCGGGTCTACCTCCTTTGCCGCCGAAAGCGGCCACAAAACTGTCCCTGGGCACTCCCAGCGACCTGGCCACCGGATCACACTTGGCCATCAGCAGAAAGAACACCCGGTGACCGGCAGCCATTTCGGAGAGGGTTTCGTAGTTGCCCATCCCCTTGGCCAGGATAAGGTCGGCCTGGTCAAAAGCGTTCCGGAAACCCGGCGAAACAAGTTCCAGGTCCACTCCGGGGGTGTCCGTGCCCGTAGTTATAATATTCGGCATTTGCGGGGCAAAGCCTGCCCGCGAAATGTCGTCCGCGGTAAGATCGTTCTGCACCGGCCCGTCCTTAACCACGTAAGTGACCGAAGTCCGCCCGGCCAGATACCTGAAAAGCGGATAGTCAAAGTACAGTTCGCCGGCGTTGTCGGCCAGGTACAGCACCTGCCGCGCCCCGTCCAGCCTCTGTTCAAAAGCACTGACCTCGTCCCGGTACAATTTCGCTGGCCGGGCCAGTTCGGCCTCATCGAGCTCCCGGAAGAAATCGACCGCGTTTCCCAACACCGCCAGTCGCATCAAACCGGCCAGGTCACCGGCGAACCGGGCCTGCAAATCGGTGATAAGCCTTGCGGCCACAGCCATCTCCCGGTCCTTGACCGTCCGGAACGGGTCCGGGTTGCCGGTAATCTCCCTGACCACCCGTTGCGCTTCCCCCGCGATCTGTGTCGGCACCCGCCCACGGGCAAAGTCCCGGTCGAGAATCGCCAAACCCTCCCGGACGGCGTGTGCGCGCCGCTCCGGGTCAGAAGTGGCCAATTCAGCCGTCTTCCGAATCAGGCCTATCAAACAATTATAACACTCCTGCGCCGGACGCACAAACCTCACACCCCGTATCGGCTTAAAACTCGACCACGGTCACTCCGAGACCGCCCTCACCCCTGTCACCCAGGCGGAACGACCGAATGCGGCCGTCCCCCTTCAGGTGGTTCTGAACCGCAGCCCGGAGCACTCCGGTGCCCAGCCCGTGGATAATGTAGGCGCGCTGGAGGCCGGCCAGGATCGCTGCGTCCAGGTACTTCTCCAGTTCGGACAGCGCCTCCTCGGCGTGCAGGCCGCGCAGGTCCAATTCGGTGCGCACATCGTCCCGAGTTTTTTGCACCACGACCGTCCCGGCGTTGGGAGCCGTGCTGTGGGGAGCAGGAATCATGCGGCGCACCTCGGCCAGCGGCAGGTTCACCTTGACGGAGCCCACCTGGACCTGCACCTCACCATCCCGGGAAGGACCCAGGGTTACGCCCTGCTGGCTGAAACGCGGGATGAAAACCGCCTCCCCGCCATCCAGCCGCTCCGGCTCCCCTTCCACCGTCTCCGGCACTGCCGGATCAGGAAGGCCGGCGCCGAGCTCATCGATCCTCGCGCGGGCCTGCTGGATAGCCTGCTCCTTCTCCCGGTTCGTTCCGGCGTTGATCTGGCGACGCAGCTCCCGGACGATTTCCTCGCCCTCCCGGCGCACCTGCCGGATCAATTCCTGCGCCTCCCGGGCCGCCCGCTCCCGGAGCGCCGTTTTCTTATCTAACAGGCTAGCCAGTTCCGCCTCGTAACGTTGCTTCAGTATGGACGCTTCGCGGGCCTCCTTCCGGGCCTCCTCCCGCTGGCGTTCGGCCTCCTGCCGGCTCTCTTCCAACTGCCGCAGCAGTTCGGCCGTCTGCCGCTGCTCCGGAGCCAGGAACTCGCGCGCCCGGGAGACGATCGATTCCGGCATCCCCAGGCGCAGGGCGATCTCGAAGGCGTAGCTCCGTCCTGGCCGGCCGGTGACTAGGCGGAAAGTGGGTTCGAGGGTGTCCAGATCGAACTCGACGCTGGCGTTTTCCACCCGGTCCCGCCCCGTGGCGAACTCCTTCAACTCCCCGTAGTGGGTGGTGACCACCCCCCGCGTCCCCCGGCGGTGGAGTTCATTCAAGATCGCCTGGGCGAGCGCTGCGCCCTCGGTCGGATCGGTACCGGTGCCTAACTCGTCGATCAGCACCAAGCTCTTCGCCCCAACCTGCCCGATGATGTCCACCAGGTTCGCCATGTGGGACGAAAAGGTGCTCAAGGAGTTCTCGATACTCTGCTCATCGCCGATATCGGCGAATACCCTGTCAAAGAGCCCCACCGCACAGGATGAAGCGGGCACGTGCAGGCCCGCCTGCGCCATCAACACTAAAAGACCGATGGTCTTCAAAGCCACCGTTTTGCCTCCCGTGTTCGGCCCGGTGAGCACCAGCAGGTCAAAATCCCGGCCCACGCGCCCGTCGATCGGCACCACGTTTCCGCGGATCAGGGGGTGCCGGGCCCGGCTGAACTCCAGGAAAGCCCCGTCTTCCAGCAGGGGCGGCACGGCCGCCATCTGCCGGCTCAAGCGGGCCTTCGCCAGTACAAAATCAAAGTGTCCGAGTTGATCCACCGCGGGCAGGATCTCGTCGGCGGCTTGGGCCACCGCCGTGGACAGTTCGGTCAGAATCTTCAGTATCTCCTGCTTCTCGGCCGCCTCGAGCCGGCGGAGTTCATTGTTCTTGTCGACCACGGCCATCGGTTCGATGAACAGGGTGGCTCCACTGGCCGACTGGTCATGCACCAAACCGGGCACCTGGTTCCGGTATTCAATCTTCACCGGGACCACGTAACGGCCTTCCCGGATGGTGATAATCGGCTCCTGGAGGTACTTCTGCTGGGCAAGTGAGCGGACCAGGCGCTCCAGCTGCTCCCGCACCTGGAGGCGGCCCGCCTGGAGGCGGCGGCGCAGGTCGGCCAGACGAGCGGACGCGCCGTCGGCCACTTCTCCCCCGGGCAGGATGCTCTCCACCAGCCGCTTTTCGAGCTCGGGGAACACAGGCATCGTGCCGGCCAAGCCGGCCAGCAGCGGGTAGCGGTCCCGGCGGTCCATTAGAAACTTCTTCTGGGTTCGGATCGCGGCCAGCGTCTGCCCGATCTGAAATAAGGGCCCCCCGTCCAGCACCTGACCCCGCGCCGCCCGGCGCACCGGTTCACGGACGTCGTGCCAGCCGCCGAAATCGGCATTAGGTTCCAGCCGCAGGATGTTGTACCCTTCGTCTGTTTCGGCCTGCAAACGGCGCACTTCATCAAGGCCCGCCGCGGGCCTCAAAGCCCGTGCCCGCTCCCGGCCCAGGGGTGAGAGGGTCTGTCCGGCCAACCGTTCCAGGACCTTGTCGAATTCGAGCCGGCCCAGTGTTTTCTCACTCGCCACCGTCAATTTCAGAGCACCCCGCGAAAATAGTGTCCGGTCGTCAGCCCCTGGGGGCTGAGTCTCTCCAGGCGTTCCCGGTAGTGGGAAGGCACCTGCCACTCCGGCCCCCGGATCCGGCTGTTGTCGATGACTTCCCGGTAGATCCCGACCACACCACCCACGTAATCGGCGTCACGGAGCCGGCCTTCCACCCGGAGCACTGCGACCCCGCACCGGATCAACTCGGGTACCTGGTCAACCACGCAAAGGTCCTTCACATTGAAAACGTGCATCCGGCAATCGTGGTCCACACCCACCGGAAACCGCAGGCCCAACCGGTCCTCGAGGGCGAAACGCCCGGCCCGGCACGGTACGGAACACCGGTTCCCATCCCCGGGGCCGAGCACCCCGCCCACCACGCAGTATTCGGAGACCAGTACCGGCAGGGCGCCGTGTACCAGGACCTCCACCGGAACCAGAGCCTTGCCCGTTATCTCCCGGATCTGATCCAGGGTCAGTTCGGGGGACAATGTCACCCCGGCGGCTCCCAGTCCAGCGAAAAGGGACACGGTCAAGCTGTTGAAAATGTTCAGCGGGAAGTCAGCCAGCAGCCGCCGCTGCGTGCCAGTCAGCCGGAAAACCCCCGGGTTTCCGGCCAGTACCCCGCACGGCCCGGCCGCCTCCAGCAGGCGCTCCCAGCGGGGACGTTCCCGGTCGTGCAGGATCCGGGGGAGCCACAGCACCAGGGTAGCGCCGTGCCGGCGGCACACCGCCGCCGCCTCGCTGACTTCTTCGGTTTCGGGAAACGTCGGCGATCCCAGGCCTTCCCCCGGAAAGTATACCACATCCGCGCCAGCCCCGGCAGCAGCCCGGACTCCGTCCAGGTCCCCCACGGCCGCGGACAACAGGGTCCGCCTTGAATCGGCCCGGGCTTGACTGGCCGTCCGGGCCTGGAGATACGGTCCGACCCGGTCCGCCAGGTCAACGGTGACCGGCGTCGACGGCCTGCTCCGCGCCGCTTTCGCCGCGGCCAGCGTATCCACGGCTTCACGACGGGCTTCGTTGATGTCACTTAAGGGCAGCATGACCTCCCCCTCGATCCGGCATTCCAGCTCCCCCAGGACAAACGGAGTGTTCCCCAACCGGCTCAGTTGCTTTTCGAAAACCGCCGCGGTCAGCGGCCGTTTTTCGGCCCTGACGGCCGGCACCTTGCCTTGTGCCGAGGCCGAAAGGCCTCCGGGGCCGGTGACCGCAAGCTCAAGGGGCAAACCCTCCCGTACCCGGACCTCAAACCGCAGGGGGATGCTTTTTGTCTCCCGCCCCGAGGTAAAACTCTCCCGGGCCCGGCGCTCCAGCCGGGCGTCCACCGTCTTGAAAACGCGATCCCCGGGTCCCACCCGGCCGCCCACGGGCAAAGTGACCTCGGTCCCACCGGACGCCTCCTTCACCAGCCGGCCGTCCACCCTTATTTCCCGCACCGGCGTGGACACCCGGCCGCCCCTGGTAACCCACACTTCAATGGTGTCTCCCACCTGTAGCGGCTCCTCCAGCGCGATTACGGCCGACCCTGTGTCCGGCTCGTAGCGGAGGACCCGGCCCAGGGCCAGACCCCGGTGGTTCGGACGGGTGTAGGCCATCAGCGCCCGCCCGGGCCGGCCGGAGAGATAGCCGGTGGTGTAACCGCGGTTGAAGATCTGGAGCAACTCGCGCCGTTCCTCGGCGGTAATGTCGAAAGCCCCGACCGCCGCACGATCCAAAAGCGTCCGGTACACCCGGACCACGGTCGCCACGTATTCCGGACGGCGCATGCGTCCCTCGATCTTCAGCCCGTCCACCCCAGCCCGGATCAACTCGGGCAATCGCGTGGAGAGGTTCAGGTCCCGGGGGCTCAGGAGATACCGCCCCGGCGGGAGCGGGACAGCCGGTTCCCCGTCCCGGTGCAGCACGTACGGCAGGCGGCAGGGCTGGGCACACCGGCCCCGGTTGCCGCTCCGGGCACCGACCAGGCTCGAGAAAAGACATTGCCCGGAATACGAGATGCAGAGCGCACCGTGGACGAAGACCTCGACCTCCATTCCGGTGTCCCGCTTAAGGCCAGCGATCTCGTCCAGGGACAGTTCCCTGGCCAGTACCACGCGCCGGACACCCAGTTCCTTGAATAGTTCGAGGGTGGGCCGGTTGTGCGCGGTGGTCTGGGTGCTGGCGTGCACGGTCAGGCCGGGCAGCAGATCCGCGATCAGCCGCATCAACCCCAGGTCCTGGACAATAACGGCGTCAACCCCGATGTTGTAGAGGAAACCGAGCAACCGGGCGGCGTCCCCCAATTCCCGCTCCGACACCAGGGTGTTTACGGTCACGTATACTCTCACGTCCCGGACGTGGGCGTAGTCCACCGCCCGGGAGAGTTCCCGCGGTTCAAAGTCGGCTGCTGATTGGCGGGCGCTGAACGCGGTGGCGCCCAGGTAAACGGCGTCAGCCCCGTTCTGGACGGCCGCCGCCAGTGATTCCCAACTGCCGGCCGGGGCAAGCAGTTCCGGCCCGGGCATCTCTCATCCCCCGTGTGCAGGATATTCTACTGTTCCGCCGTGCGGTTCACCCGCAGGAGGCCGGCGCAGGGCACAATCTCAATGCCGCGCCGGACCAGTTCGTCCAGGAAAAGGTTCAGGCCCAGAGAGTCACTGGCCATGTGCCCGGCGACGACCACCTGGATGTGGTTGGCTTCCGCTTCCTTGCGGTGTTTCTCGCTGATGTGCATCACCACCAGGGTGCCCACCCCCGCGGTGGCCAACCGGGCGTAGGCGTCCTCCGAACCCCCGGTGCCGCCGGTCATGTCGACCACTATCTTGCCGGCGCGGCGCTCGGGGCTGCCGATCACAATCGTGGGCCCCGCATTCAAGCGTACGGCCTCCTTGTACTCGGGCACTTCCTTGAGGGTTTTCAGGAGGTCTTTCAAGGTCTCGGGCCGACGTTCGTCCAGGTACTTTTGAAGGAAATCGTTGACCAGATTGTCGGCAGTGGTGTGCAGGCACATAAACGGTATGTCCAGGATCCGAGCCACGTCCACGGCCCGGTTGTGGTTCAGCGGCAGTATACCCCGTTTCACCTCGCTGATCCGCGAGGCCAGGATTCCTTCCGCGACGTTAATGGGTACCCCCAAGCGGGCCAGCACATCTTCCTGAAGGTGCATTACTTCGTGCAGGGAGGCCAGCGCTTTCCCTTCCGGGTGGTGTGTGATCACCAAGTCTATTGATCGGCCTCGTTCCCGCAGCCGGTCGGCCAACAAAAGTTCCCCGACTTCCATGTCCACCCCGGCCAGCACCCGGCGCACCGGCGTTTCGGGGTCGCCGTACAGGATCCGGGTATCGGAGTAGGGGTTCGTCAACCGTTCCTGGTCGAACTCGTCCCGCTCGTCCTCTTTGAGCCCCGCAAAGCGCTCCTTTTCCCGGGCCAGGACTTTTTCCACCCCTTCCAGACCCCGCGGGTCATGTTCCATGCCCCTCTGGACCGCCAACGCATATATCTCGCCGATGTTCATTCCCGAAAGCCCCTCCGTTCCAGAATTTGGCATTTGAAAGAGAAGCCTATGTTTTCCAGGCACTTAAAGCTAGTTTACCCGAAAATACCGACCTTTTTGATAGCCTCAGCAAAAAAGGGGGACACCGCACGCCCCCCCCACTTAGAGTTTCTGAAAAGACTTCTACTTCTTCTTTTCCTTGTCTTCCCCCTCGATCATTTTCACTAGGCCGTCGTAGCTCTCCTGCAGGCGTTTTAACTCGTCCGCCAGGTTGACGGCGGCCAGGACCGCTGCCGTGGTCACCGGGATCCGGGAGTGGCGGTTGCAGATGTCCCGTACCCTCCGGTCAACGTCCTGGGCAATAAAGCGGATGTAGTCCGGGGGCCTGTCCCCCCGAAGTACGTAACGTTCTCCAAAAATTTCAACCTCGACTCTGTTCGTTTGCCCGGCCATCGTATACCCTCCCCCGTTGGTCTCAGGACTATGCTCGGAGCTGGGCGCCATACGTGTCTTCCAGAGTCCGGATTATTGCCTCCAGGTACCGGCCGACCTCTTCATCCGTCAAAGTACGGTCCTCCGCCCGGAAAACGAGGGAAAAGCCGAGGTTGCGGTAACCCTCCCGGATCTGACGGCCTTCGTACACGTCAAAAAGACGCAGTTCCCGGAGCAACTCCCCTCCCGCCTTACGGATTAAGGCCATCACCTCGCGAGCCGGGATATCTTTTCTGATCACCAGGGCCAGGTCTCGTTCCACGCTCGGGAAGCGCGGCAGCGGGACAAAGGTGGGTGTCTTTTTGTCCACGGCGAGCACCAGGTCCAAGTCAATCTCGGTGACTACCACACCCGGTGGCAAGTCGTACGCCTCAAGTACCTCCGGATGAAGTTCCCCGATGATGCCGAGGTTTGCCTCCCCAGCCCGGAGGCGCGCGGTCCGCCCCGGGTGAAACGAAGGTTCATCCTGCTCCGCCGTAAAGGTAAGCGTTTCAAGGCCGATTTCCCGGGCGACGCTTTCCAGAACTCCCTTCAGGAAGAAAAAGTCCAAAGGCTCATCCTTGCGGCGCCAGCCGGCCGGAGTGCGCCCCATCAGCGCTGCGGCCAGCCGCAGGCCTTCTTCGGGCAGGGGCGCGTTGTCGCGGGGATGGTAAACCCGGCCGATTTCGAACAGGGCGGCGTTGGTGTTCCGCCGCTGGTAGTTTCGGGCCAGTACGTCGAGCAGGCTGGGATAAAGCAGGGTGCGCATCTCTGTCTGGTCCTCGTTAAGCGGGTTCCGCAACGGTACCGTCCGGCGCAGCGGGGAGGTACCGGGCAGGCGCAGGCGGTCGAAAACCTTCCGGTTGGTGAAGGTGTACGTGATAACTTCGGTCAGCCCGCACGCCACCAGCAGTTCCCTGAGCCTGGACTCCAAGACCTGAGCCTTCGTCCGGACTCCCGGGACAGTCACGCCGAACGGCAGGGTGTCGGGTATCCGGTGGTAGCCGTGGATCCGGGCGACTTCTTCGATCAGGTCTATTTCCCGGAACACGTCGGTCCGGTGGGACGGAACACGCACCAGAAACCTCCCGCCGGTTTCCCGTGGGGCAAACTCGAGCCGTTCCAGGATGTCCCGGATGGTTTTAGCCGGCACAGCCAGACCCAGTATCTCTTCCACGCGCTCAGGCCGCACAATGAGCGTTCGGGGCGTGTAGGGGTCCGGGTAGACGTCAACGGCACCCGCCGCGGCGTGGCCGGCACCGATAATCTGCATGAGTTCCAGTGCCCGATCGGCCGCCTTCAGACACCCTTCCGGGTCGACCCCCTTTTCAAAGCGTATTGAGGCCTCCGAGCGCAAACCGAGCGCTCGGGAAGTCCGCCGGATACTGACTGGATTGAAGCAGGCCGACTCCAGAAGGACCCGCCTGGTGTCCGCGGTCACCTCGGAGTCCAGGCCGCCCATAACGCCGGCGACGCCGATGACCGTCCGGGGGTCGGTGATCAGAAGCATGTCCGGAGCCAGACTCCGCTCGTTGCCGTCCAGGGTCACCAGAGTCTCCCCGGGCCGCGCCCGGCGCACGATGACGTGGGCGTTGTGTACCGCGTCGTAGTCAAAGGCGTGCTGGGGCTGTCCCAGTTCCAGCATCACGTAATTGGTGACGTCGACAATATTGCTGATCGGTCTCACCCCGGCCGTGAACAGCCGGGTCTGCATCCACAGCGGCGAGGGCCCGACCCGGACGTCGACTAGCACCCGGGCCACGTAGCGGCTGCAGAGGCGGGGGTCCTCGATGTCCACCCGGACCATGCGCTGCGCCTGAAGGTCCAGTTCCGGAAAGGCCGGTTTTCTGCGTTTTAGGGGCTTGCCCAGCAGGGTGGCGACTTCCCGGGCCACACCCAGCACCGACAGGCAGTCACCCCGGTTGGGGGTCAAGTCCAGTTCCAGGATCTCGTCGTCCAGCCCCAGGATGGGGCCCGCGGCCACACCCACCGGGGTGTCCGAGGGGAGGATCAGAATGCCTTCGTGGTCGTCACCGATGCCCAGTTCGTCGGCCGCGCACATCATCCCCCAGGATTCAACGCCGCGGAATTTAGCCCGCCTGATGGCCAAGTCACCGGCCAGGGTGGCCCCCACCGGGGCTACCGGAACCACATCGCCGACCTTGAAGTTCGCGGCACCCGTGACGATCTGCAGGATTTCCCCGCCGATGTCCACCGCAGCGATCAAGAGCCGGTCGGCGTTGGGGTGCGGCCGCACCTCCACCACCCTGCCGGTGACCACGCCCGTAACGCCCGCACTCGGTTTGTCAATCCGGTCGACGGCCACTCCGGCCAGGGTCAGGCGGTCGGCCAGTTCCGCAGAGGTCACTGGGATATCCACGAATTCCTTCAGCCAATTGATCGAAACCCGCACGCGGGCATGAGCCTCCTTGTTGGATACCGGAAATTAGAATTGGTTCAGGAAACGAAGGTCGTTGTCAAAGAAAAGACGGATGTTATCGATGCCGTACTTCAGCATGGCCACCCGCTCAATGCCCATCCCAAACGCGAAGCCGCTCACCTTCTCCGCGTCGTAGCCCGATACCTCGAGCACTCGGGGATGGATCATCCCCGCACCGAGAATCTCAAGCCAGCCGGTGTGGGAGCAGACACGGCACCCGCCGCCCCCGCAGATTACGCACGAAATGTCCACCTCGGCGCTCGGTTCGGTAAAGGGGAAAAAGCTGGGCCGGAAACGCATCCGGCGCTCGCCGAACATCTCCCGCACGAAGTAGACCAGCGTCCCCTTCAGATCGCCCAGGGTGATGCGTGTGTCCACCGCGAACCCCTCAACCTGGTTGAACATCGGGGAGTGGGTAGCGTCGTCGTCTTCCCGGTACACTTTGCCAGGTGCAATGATTCTCACCGGGACCCGGGGCGCCGTTTTCTCAAAGGTCCGAACCTGTACCGGTGACGTGTGGGTCCTGAGCAGCACCTCGTCGTTGATGAAAAAGGTGTCCTGCATATCGCGCGCCGGGTGGTCTTTGGGAAAGTTGAGCGCCTCAAAATTGTAATATTCAAGCTCAACCTCGGGCCCCTCTACGATCTGGAAGCCAAGGCCCAAGAAGATGTTTTCGATTTCGGTGCGCACCATGGTCAAGGGGTGCATACTGCCCAGGTGGGGAAGAACTCCGGGCAGGGTGACGTCGATCCGTTCCGCCGCCAGCCTGGCGGCCTTTTCCTCCTGTTTCAAAAGAGCGCTTCTTGAGGCCAGGGCCTGCTCAAGACGCACCTTCATTTCGTTGGCTAACTTGCCCACCACTGGGCGCTCGGCGGCCGGCAACGAACCCATGCTTCTCAAGACCTGGGTCAGGACGCCCTTTTTCCCGAGGTACCTGATGCGCACCTCTTCAACAACCTCAGCGGTGGAAGCACCTGCCAGCGCCTTCTCGGCTTCCTCGACAACCTGAGCCAACTTTTCGCGCATCGCGCTGCTTCAATCCCCCTTTAAGTATTTTCTTTCTAGTTTAACCCTGAAAATTCCTTTTGCGCGCACGCCCAAAATAAAAAATCGTCCCCAAGAGGGACTTTTTAGTTTAGTTTAGAACAAGGAAAGTTTATGTCTACTGGAGGGCCAGTCTCCTATAAATCATATAGGCCCTTATCGATCCGGTGGTTTCAAAAAGCCTCCAAAAAAATTCGGCGGTCAAATGCATCCGATCCCACACCTTTCACAGTTCTTTGGAGACCTTTCGCCGTAAGTATACCACAAGCTCAAGGCAAAGACAAGGAAGATTTGAGCCTCTGCCGCACGGCTTCGTAGATGAAAAGCGAGGCGGCAACGCCGACATTTAAAGACTCGGCCTGACCGGGCATGGGTATGGCTACCACCCGGTCGGCTGCGGCGTGGAGCATTTCCCCGCAACCCCGGGCCTCGTTGCCCATGAACAGCGCGGTCGGCCGGCTGAAGTCGCACTCGTACAGGGAGTAATCGCCGCGGGGATCCGCCACGAACTTCTGAACGCCGGCGCCAGTGAAGAACTCCAGGACCGCCGGAGCAGGCAGGTCCCCAAAAGCCGGCAGGTGAAACAAAGCCCCGGCCGAGGCTCTTACGACCTTCGGGTGAAACAAGTCCACGGTGCCCTCGAGGGTAATGACGCCCTGGAGTTCACACGCGTCGGCCGTCCTGATGATGGTGCCCAGGTTGCCCGGATCCTGCAGGCCGTCCAGAACCACCACCAGCGGGGTACCCCGGCCCTGCAGCAGGACATCAAGTGAATGTTCCGGCTTCGCGATCAGCGCCAATGCTCCCTGGGGGGTCTTGGTATCGGTCACCACGGCCAGCACCTGTTTTTCACATTCCCAGAGCTCGGTTCCGGTGGCGCGCGCCTTGTCCAGAAGTGCCACGCCACGCGGGTGGCGGAGCACATCCGAAGTATAGAGCAGCATTCGCACCTCCCAGCCGGCTTGCAGGGCTTCTTCAATCACCTTGAGGCCCTCGGCCAAAAAGCCGTTTTCCAGGTCCCGGTGCTTCTTTTCGTGAAACTTTTTCAGGTACTTGATGCGTTCGTTGGACCGTGAGGTAATCTTCACCTAGTCCCCTCCCAGTTTCTCCAGGCGCTCGTTCCGCCCGATGGCTACCAGCACGTCTCCCTCCCGGATCACTTCCTTGGCCCCGGGAGCGATCAGCACTTCGGTCCCCCGCCGGATCGCCAGGATATTCACGCCGTACCTTCCTCTAACTCCGGCCTCCAGAAGGCTCTTGCCCACAAAATCCTTCGGGGTCACCAGCTCGACAATACTGAAGTCGGGGGAAAGGTCGATATGGTCCAGCAGGTTTTTGGATACCAGGCTGCGGGCAACACGCACGCCCATGTCCCGTTCCGGAAACACCACTTTGTCGGCCCCTACCCGGGCCAGCACCCGTCCGTGAAGCTCGGTGTTGGCCTTTGCTACCACTGTCCTTACGCCCATCTCTTTGAGCATGACCGTGGTCAGAATACTGGCCTGCATGTCGTGCCCGATGGCGACGATCACCACGTCAAAGTTGCGCATTCCCAGGGCCTTCAGGGACTCATCATCCAGAGCGTCGGCCTGCACGGCATGCGTCACCCGGTCCACAATCCGCTCCACTTTTTGCTCGTCCGTATCGACCGCCAGCACATCGTAGCCCATTCTCGCCAGCGTGGTGGCCACGCTCGATCCGAAACGTCCCAGGCCGATCACGGCGAATTGTTTCATTTTCTACCCGCCCGCCTTTACTTACTAGAAAAAATAAGGCATGGTCGCCAGACTCCACCCGCGCCATGCCGCTTGCGTTCACAATGCTTTCTACTTGCTTTCCAACTGGGCCTTGGCCACCTGAACCAACTGACCGAAGGCCGCCTGGTCCTTCACGGCCAACTCCGCCAGTACTTTACGGTTGATTTCCACTCCCGCCCGGCGGAGCCCCTCGATAAAACGGTTGTAGGACATTCCGTTCAAACGGGCCGCGGCGTTGATTCTGGTGATCCACAGCCGGCGGAAATCGCGTTTCTTGGCGCGCCGGTCCCGGTAGGCATACAACAGGGAGCGCATCACCTGCTGGTTCGCCACCCGATACAGCTTGCTCTTCGCCCCCCAGTAACCCTTGGCGAGTTTTAAAACTTTCTTATGCCGTTTTCTGGCAACTACGGCGTTTTTTACACGTGGCATATCTAACGGCCTCCTTCGCCAGTCTTTAGTAAGGAATCATTGCTCTTATTCTCCGGACGTCACCGGCGCTCAAGACGAACTTCTTACGTAACCGGCGCTTTCTCTTGGCCGACTTTTTCTCAAGGATGTGACTCAAGAAAGCGTGCTTTGTCCGGAATTTACCCGTGCCGGTTTTCTTGAAACGCTTGGCAGCCCCGCGATGTGTCTTGATTTTCGGCAAGGTTGCTACACTCCTTTCACTGCTGATTCTGCCTCGGGGCCAAGATCATGATCATATTACGACCTTCAAGCTTCGGAGCCCTCTCAATGACGGCCAACTCCTCAACTTGTTCGGCCAACTTCTTCAGGAGCTGCTGTCCCAGGTGCGGGTGGACGATCTCCCTTCCCCGGAAGACGAGGGTGACTTTGACCTTGTCCCCATCTTTCAGGAACCGGACCGCGTTCCTGGCCTTGGTTTGGAAGTCGTGGTCCTCGATCCCCGGACGAAGCTTGACTTCCTTGATAGTGATAATCCGCTGTTTTTTGCGGGCTTCCTTGTCCCGCTTGCTCTGTTCATACTTGTACTTGCCGAAGTCCATTATCCGGCAAACGACCGGCCTGGCTTGTGAGGCGACCTCGACAAGATCCAAACCTTTCTCCTCGGCCAGACGTAGCGCGTCTCGCAGGGGCATAATCCCCAACTGGGCCCCGTCAGAATCGATGACCCTCACTTCACGGGCCCTGATTTCTTGATTCACGCGTTGGTCTTTGGAAATAACCTTTACACCTCCTGAAATTCCGAAAAAAGAGCGGGCTACCACCCGCTGAAAGAGCGCACCAATGCATCCGGCCCCGGAGAAACCTCAGGCGACTGACTGTCGTGAGGTGAGAAGCGGGTTGGCTTCTACTTGCAACTTTTGTCATTAATTACAGGAAGAATCATAGCACAGGTAACAGGGCCCGGTCAAGGGATTCCCGGCTAAACGGCCCACTTTTCCTCGCTCCTCAGGGCTATCGAGCTCTGGTTCCGATTTCCCGGACGAGCCGGCCGGTAAAATCGTTTAACTCCATCGACCCGAGGTCGCCTGCGGTGCGGTGACGGACGGCCACCGTCCGTGACTCGGCCTCGCGGTCGCCGATGACCAGCATGTACGGGACCTTCAGAACCTGGGCCTCACGGATCTTGTAGCCCACCTTTTCGTTCCGCCCGTCAAACTCGGCCCGCACCCCGGCGCGCAGTAAGGCTTCGGTCACCTCTTGGGCGTAGGCCGCATGCCGGTCGGTGATCGGCAAAATGCGGACTTGTACCGGCGCCAGCCAGACCGGAAAAGCCCCGGCGAAATGCTCGGTCAGGATGGCGATGAACCGCTCCATACTCCCATAGATGACCCGGTGAATCATTACCGGGCGGTGACGCTGCCCGTCCTCGCCGACGTACTCGAGTTCAAACTTCTCCGGCATTTGAAAGTCCACCTGGATGGTGCCGCACTGCCAGGTGCGTCCCAGGCAGTCCCGCAGGTGAAAATCGACCTTCGGCCCGTAGAAGGCGCCGTCGCCTTCGTTCACCTTGTAGTTGACCGCCCTCTCTTCCAGCGCACGCCGCAGGGCCGCCGTGGCCGACTCCCAGATTTCGTCAGAACCCAAGGACTTCTCCGGTCTGGTCGACAACTCCACGTGGTAGTCAAACCCGAAGACCTGCCGGTAGAAGTACTCCGTCAGGTCCATTATGCGGACGATCTCCTCCTCCACCTGCTCCGGCCGGCAGAAGATGTGGGCGTCGTCCTGGGTGAAACAGCGCGCCCGCATCAGCCCGTGCAAAACGCCGGACAGTTCGTGGCGGTGAACCAGCCCCAATTCGCCGAGCCTGATCGGCAGTTCCCGGTAGCTGTGCAGTTTGCTCCGGTAAACCAGGATCCCGCCCGGGCAGTTCATCGGTTTTACCGCGTATTTCTCGTCGTCGATGGTCGTGAAGTACATGTTCTCCCGGTAGTGGTCCCAGTGTCCGGAGCGCTCCCAGAGTTCCTGGCGCAGGATGATCGGGGTGCGGATCTCTAAATAACCGTTCTTGGTGTGCTCTTCCCGCCAGAAACGCTCCAGTTCGTTGCGCAGGACCATGCCCCGGGGATGGAAGAACGGAAAACCCGGGCCGGCCTCGTGGAAGCTGAAGAGGTCCAGTTCGAACCCCAGGCGGCGGTGGTCCCGCCGCTTGGCCTCTTCCAGCCGGAACAGGTGCTCTTTCAGGAGCGACGCTTTCGGGAACGAGGTGCCGTAGATGCGCTGCAGCATCTTGTTCCGCTCGTCTCCCCGCCAGTAAGCGCCGGCCACGCTGAGCAGTTTGACCGCCTTGATCCGCCCCGTTGACGGCACGTGCGGCCCGGCGCACAGGTCGGTGAACTCGCCCTGGCGGTAGAACGAAATCACCTCATCCGGGCCCAGGCCGGAGATCAACTCTACTTTGTAGTTCTCTCCGTCCCCCCCGACCAGTTCCAGGGCCTCGTCCCGCGAAAGTTCAAAACGTTCGATGGGCAGATCGGCGGCGATGATGTCTTCCATCTCGCTTTCGATGCGCTCAAGATCCTCGGGAGTGAAGGTCCGGGGCACGTCAAAGTCGTAGTAGAACCCATCGGTGACGGCCGGGCCGATAGCCAGCCGCGCTTCCGGGTAGAGCCGCTTGACCGCCTGGGCCAGAACGTGCGACGTGCTGTGGCGGTAGACCAAGCGCGCGTCTTCGTCTTCAAAAGTGAGAAACTCCAGCGTGGCGTCTTCCACCAGGGGCTGGTTGAGTCCCCACAGCCGCCCGTTCACCCGGGCCACCACGGCCTCTTTGGCCAGGCGGGGCGCTATGTCCCGGGCCACCTCCTCCGGAGTAACACCCTCCGGATACTCGACGACCTTTCCGTCTTTGAGCGTAATCTTCATTTGCCGATCCTCCCAAGTCTCTTAAGATGAATGCCACAACCACAACAGCTTAAACCGGGTTTCTTAACACACAAGCCCCCCGCCCCGGTCAGGGACGGGAGGCATTCCCGCGGTTCCACCCTGCTTGGAAGCTGTTTCACGCTTCCCGCTTCAGGCACAGGTAACGGCTGCGGCCGGCCCGGCTTCTCACCAGGCGACTCCGGGGGTGGTCTTCAGCCGGCCGTCGCCTGGATGTGCTTGCAGCCCGGGGCACATCCTCTCTGCAAGGTCGGCGGGCCTACTCGCCCCTTCATTGCGTTTCGCTATTATGGGCGGAATTATATTGGATCGGCACGGCAAATGTCAACTGGCTCCTTAAATCACCGGCGTATCGGCCACCCGCGCCAGGTACAGGAAAAGCACCTGGACCAGCCCGATCAGGAAGCCCAAAACCCCGCCCAGTACCGTGATGTGCTTGATCTCCTTGGAAGCCACCCGGAAAATCACTTTCTCCAGGGTTTCCAGGGGAAACGAGTTCATTCGGTCCTCAATCATCCGGCCGATCTTGATCTCCTCTCGGGCCGCCTGGGCCACCTCGTCGGCCAGCCAGTCGATAATGCCCGGTACCCGGTCTTCCACCATATCGGCCAGAGTGTCGGCCAGCGCTTTCTTGATGGACCCCGGAATAATTCCGGGAGTGCGGACCATCATCGCCTCGTGGACCGCGTCGCCGATCGCCTGAGACAGACGTTTGGTCATTTCCTCGGTATGGACCTGCTTCACGAGGTCGTCGAAGGTAAGTAGTTCGGATTCCACTGTTTCCCCGATACTGCGGGCCAAATCCTGGCGTCTCTTGGGCAGGAGCCCCTGGATCACCAGGGGCAGAAAGGGGACTTTGTAAGGCCGGTAAGGACGGAACAACAACTTCACGGCAATGAGGTTGGTTCCCCACCCGATAAGCGCCCCAACCAGCGGTAGTGTCAGCGCGTATATGAAGAACAAATAGCATACACCCTTGCGGAAGCGACCTCAAGTGGCATCAATATACCAAATCTCGGTCATATACGCAAGGACGAGCGTCAAGCCTGGTTGCGGGCCGGGCAGTATCTGCACCCGGCACAACGGCGCAGGGCCCCGGGGAATACCTCGGTCAGCGTATTGTAGGTGGCCGGCATGCACTTGCCGTGCAAGGTGACCTGGCAAGGTGCCAGGGTCACCAGGGCCGAGATCAGAAGGTCTTCCTGCCGGACCTCGTCGTCTACCGCGCCCGGTGCCGCATCGACACTTTTCGTCACCACCTGCATGGACCGGTCGTAAATCTGAAAACGGTTTCCCGACATCATCACCACGTGAACCATGTCCAGGGGTTGTTCCTGTCGTTCCACGAACTGCCGGAGTACGCTGATGAACTCGCGGTTTTCCTGTTCCAGCAAGAGATCATCCAGAATTCGGTCCGCAGCTTTCCCAACGTGGTCAATGAAATCCTGCATTCGGAAGTTCACGAAGCCGTCGACGTCCAACCGGATGTTTTCTTCCAAGTAGGACACGAGGCGGTCCACACACTCCTGCCGATAGCCGTCGAAAAGGAACTGGTCTACTTTCAGGCGCGCGCGGATCATCTCCCAGTCCCCGTTACTCGTCCAGCCGGTACCGGCCGGAAGCCGGCGACCCACGTAATAGTCCCACTCCTGAATCACGAAGACCGCCACGGCGTTGGCGATCGCCTGCCGGAACCCCCTGCGGTCCCGACGACCGAAAAGACGGGGTTCATTCATCCGGCAGCGGAAAACACCGGGGGGCCGTTCCCTGAAAGCCACCCGCATCCCCTTGCCTCGCAGAATGCGCAGCTCCCGCTTCAGAAGACTATGCATAAGGGTGGCATGGTGCGCTTGAGTGGAGACGTAGACGTCCAACGGACTACCCCCTTTTTACGGTACTTCAGTAGAAAGTGTAGGCCGCAACACTATACAATATGCCCGGAAGGAAAAGGGGTTAAAAACAGGAACAAGGAAAACCGGTGCCGGGCGCGAATAGATGGTGTCAACCGAACCGAAAGCGGAGGACGTTTTTTTGCTGCACGGCGTTTATATTATTGATGCCGACAATACCCTTTGGGATACGAACGAGGTGTTTCTGGGCGCCCAGATCAGAATGATTGAAAACATGCGGGAAAACGGGTGCAGCCTGGAGACCGGGGCGGCCCTGGAGTTTTTGCGGGCGCTCGATTTTCGCCTCGCTGTAGCTTTGGACGACTTTGAGTACGATTATTCGCGGCTGGCCTGCGCCCTGTTCCTGGTCGACCGCGGCCGGCCGGAGAACGAAGCGGTCCGTCTGGCGACGGCCGCGGTACCGCCGGCTCCGGAATGGGATCGGGCACGGCTTGCGGGGAGAGTTTTCTACACCCACCTCCAGGCCCACTGTCCCCCGCTCTTTTTTGGAGTCGCCGAAACCCTGGCCGCGCTCCGGAGCGGGGGAAACACTCTGGTACTGCATTCCGAGGGCCGGCACGAACGAATTGCAGAAACTCTTTCGGCACATAATCTCGATCCGTTTTTTCACCACACCGCCCTGGAACGCAAGAGCCAGGATTCCTTCCGGCGAGCTAGGCTGGCCGGGGAGGCTTATTTCGCGCAAACCAAGGGCCGGAGTCCGGATCACTGCGTGGTGGTCGGTGACTCCCCCAAGCGCGACATTCGTTTCGGGAATATCATCGGCGCCACTACCGTCTTCAAACCCGGCGGGTGGCTGGGAACCGAACTGCCGGACGATCCCCTACTCACCCCGGACTACACCATCAGCTGTTTCACTGAACTGCTGGAACTTGGGACCAAATAACAAGGTCTTCCGGTCCGGAAGCCCTTTGGTGATCTGTCTTGCCTTAGGAACCTTCGAAGTCAGGCGATTTCACCCAGGTAGGCGGACCGGATCTTCGGGTCGTTCTGAAGGATCTGGCAGTCCCCGGACATTATCACCCGGCCGGTTTCAAGCACATAGGCCCGGTGGGCAATCTGAAACGCCATGTAGGCGTTCTGCTCCACCAGAAGGATCGTCGTGCCCTTCTGGTTGATGGTCCGGATAATCGAAAAGATTTCTTCCGTCAAAATCGGCGACAGTCCCATCGACGGTTCATCCAACAGTAAGAGTCGGGGGTTCGCCATTAAACCGCGGCCGATGGCCAGCATCTGCTGTTCGCCGCCGGAAAGCGTCCCGCCCAATTGCTTCTCCCGCTCCTTCAGCCGGGGGAAGCGGGTGTACACCTCTTCCAGCGTGTCCGCGATACCGGAACGGTCCTTGCGCGCGTACGCCCCCATCATGAGATTCTCACGCACTGTGAAATTGCCGATAATTTTCCGGCCCTCAGGGACGTGGATCAGGCCCTTGCTGACGATCACATGCGGCTTCAGGTCGGTGATTTTCTGGTCTTGAAACTCAATGTCGCCGCTTTTCGGCTTGATCAGACCCGAGATGGTACGCAGCGTCGTGCTCTTGCCGGCGCCGTTGGCCCCGATCAGGGTAACGATCTCCCCTTCCTTTACTTCGAAGGAGATGTTTTGAATAGCGTAAATGGTACCGTAATAAACGTTTAAATTCCTTACCGTCAACATCAGGCCACCGCCCCCCTGCCGAGATAGGCGCTCAACACTTTGGGATTCTCGCGCACCTCGTGGGGTAAGCCTTCGGCGATGGTTACGCCGAAGTCCATGACCACCAGCCGCTCACACAGGTTCATCACCAGGCCCATCTGGTGCTCGATGACCAGCACGGTCAGATCGAACCGTTCCTTAATGAACCTTACCAGTTTGACCAGTTCCCGCACCTCCGACGGGTTCATCCCCGCCGCGGGCTCGTCCAGCAGGAGAAGCTTTGGTTTGCAGGCCAGGGCCCTGGCGATTTCCAGGCGGCGCTGGGCGCCGTACGGCAGCGACCCGGCCCGGTCGCCTGCCCGGTGCAAGAGACCGAGCGTGTCCAGGATTTCTTGTGACTCCGACAGGATACGGGCTTCCTCAGCCAAAAAACGCGGTGTGCGCAGGAAGGCGTCGATAAGCCAGTAGCGGCTGTGGGGCTGAAAGGCGGCCCGGACATTGTCCAAGACGGTATTCTGTGAAAACAGGCGGATGTTCTGAAAGGTCCGGGCGATACCCAATTGACAGATCTGGTAAGGCTTTTTCCCGGTGATCACTGTTCCTTCAAAAGTGATAGAACCGGTCGTGGGCGGGAAATAACCGGTGATCAGATTGAACACCGTGGTCTTGCCCGCGCCGTTCGGCCCGATGAGCCCCACGATCTCGCCCGTTTCCATTTCCAGGTTGAAGTTGCTCACCGCTTTCAGGCCACCGAAACTAATCTCCAGTTGATCAACCTTTAACAGTGGCATTTGGACCCTCCTTGGCCTTGAACACTAGCGGAGCCAGGAAACCGTACTCTTTGTTCCCGAAGATGCCCTGACGCCGCACCAGAATCGTGACCACCAGGATTAGGGCGTAGATCACGCCCCGCCAATCCATGAACGCCATCCCCAGTACCGCACGCAGTGCTTCGAGCAAAAACACCCAGCCGACGGCGGTAACGATGGTACCGGTCAAGCTGCCCATCCCGCCAAGCACAACGATGATCAGGAAGTCCACCGACGGCAGAAAGTCGAAGTTCGAAGGATGAAGGAACGGATACCGGTGGGCGTACAGCGCGCCGGCCAACCCGGCCAGGCCGCATCCGAACACGAACGCCATCATTTTAAATTTAAAAATGTTTATTCCGATCACGTTGGCGGCGACCTCGTCCTCCCTCAAAGCCATGCACGACCGGCCTTGAGCGGACTGCACGAAGTTGCGGGCTAGAATGATGCTCAGGATGAAAAATAGGAAGATCCAGTCGAAATTAGCCACCTGGGGAATGCCGGTCATACCGGTTGCCCCGCCCATGGCCGGGATGACTTTGTTTGCATTGTCAAAACCAACCTTACAGATGATTCCGAAACCGAGCGTGGCAATCCCCAGGTAGTCCGAGGTCAAACGCAGCACGGGCAGACCGATCAGGAACGCCACCAGCGCGGCCATAAACGCTCCAGCCACCAGGGCAGCCAAGAACGCCGCGACATCCCCGCCAAGTGACTTGGTCACCAAACCGGCCGTGTAAGCGCCGATTCCGTAAAACGCGGCATGCCCGATGGAGAACTGACCGGATATCCCGAAGATCACGCTCAGGCCCAGGGCACCGATGGTGATGATCATGGCCTGGTCGAGAACCCGTTGCCAGTAGGGATTGATGAATCCGCTCACCACCAGCAACTTGATCACCGCATAGACCGCCACGGTCCCCACTGCGTAAAGGGCAAGTCTCTTTAGGTTGCTGTTCACTCCCATTAGCGAAATCCTTCCTCACTTAAACCTTTTCCGGCTGGGTCTTGCCCAGAATGCCGGTGGGTTTAATCAGTAGCACCAAAATCAGGATCGAAAAGGCGATCATGTCGCGCAACTGGGAGGAGATGAATGCCGCGGTCATTACCTCCGCCTGGCCCATAATCAGAGCCCCCAGCATCGCCCCGGGAATGAGGCCGATACCTCCCAAGACCGCGGCGGTGAAGGCCTTAAGACCGGGCATGATTCCCATGAACGTGAAAATCTGCGGGTAGGCGATGGCGTAAAGCACGCCGCCCACAGCCGCCAGCGCCGCGCCGATCCCGAAGGTTAAAGAGATGGTACGATCCACGTTCACTCCCATCAACCGGGCGGTATCGTGATCGTAGGACAACGTACGCATGGCGGCGCCGAGCCTGGTCCGGTACACGAGGTATTGAAGGCCGAGCAGCATTATCACGACGGTGACGAAAATCAAGAGCTGAATGTTGGAGATCGTGACCCCGCCGATGCTCCAGTAAACCTCTTCAAACGGACGCTGGACCACCCGGTAGTTCGGACCGAACATGAACTTCAAACTGCAAAAGTGCGCAATGAAAAACGACACACCGATGGCGGCAATGAGAGCCATAATCCGGGGCGCGTAACGCAGAGGGCGGTAGGCGAGCCGCTCGATGGTCATACCCAGGCAGGCGCAGATTATCATTGCCACCAAGATGGCCAGCGGCCAGGGCATGTTCCAGTTGGTGAACCCGAAATAACCGACAAAGGCCCCTACCATAAAAACCTCGCCGTGGGCGAAGTTGATCAGTCTCACTATTCCGTAAACCATTGTGTAGCCCAGGGCGATCAGCGCGTAAACCAAGCCGAGCTGAAGCCCGTTGATCACCTGTTCCAGAAAATACTCCAACCCACTTTACCCCCCAACTGAAAACGGGCAGCGGGGGAAAGAGGCTCCGGCTCTTTCCCCCGTACCCTGCGCAACTCTAAGGATTGACAATGGTTACGAACTTCTGGGCGCCGTCTTTGATCTGCAAGATCACAGCGGACTTGATGGGGTTGCCGTTCTCATCGAAGCTGATGCTGCCGCTCACGGCCTGGAAGCCCTCGATGGAGGCCATCGCGTCACGGATCGCCGCCGGGTCCTTCGAGCCGGCCTTCTCAATGGCCGCCAGCAGGAGCTTGGTGGCGTCGTACGCCAGGGTGGCCAAGGCGTCCGGGGTCTGGCCGTACTTGGCAGTGTACTTATCTACCCACTCCTTAACCTCAGGGCGCGGGTCTTCAGGCGAGTAGTGGTTGGTAAAGTAGCCGCCGTCCATGGCCGTCCAGTCGATTTCGGGGCTGTCCCAGCCGTCACCGCCGAGGAAAGTGGCGGTGATGCCCTTGTCCCGGGCCTGTTTGCCGATCAGGCTGACCTTCTGGTAGTAGTCGGGCAGGAACAAAACGTCGGGTTTCAGCTGCGCGATACGGGTGAGCACGGCCGAGAAGTCGGTGTCGGTCTTGGCGTAGGCCTCTTCAGCTACCACTTGGCCGCCGCCGGCGACGAAAGCTTCCTTGAAGTAGTCCTTCAGACCGATGGTATAGTCGTTCCCCTGGTCGAACAGAACCGCCGCCGTCTTGGCGCCGAGTTCATCCAGCGCGAAGCGGGCCGCCACGGTGCCCTGGAACGGGTCGATGAAACAGGCCCGGAAGATGTAGTCCTTGCGCTTCCCACCATCAACGGTGACCTTCGGGTTGGTCGCAGTCGGGCTGATCACGACCACGCCCGCAGCCTGGGCTACTTCCGAAATCGGGATGGTGCAGGACGAAGTGACCGAGCCCACAATCGCCGATACCTTGTCCTGGGTGATGAGCTTGTCGGCTACGTTCACGGCCTCGGTGGCCACGTTCCGGTCGTCGGCGATAACATACTTGATATTAAAGTCACCGACTTTGTGACCCGACTCCTCAATAGCCAGCTCGAAAGCGTTTTTCACGGACTCACCAAAAGTCTTGACGTCGCCCGTCAGCGGGGCGATCAGGCCGATCTTGATTTCCTCAACCGGCGCGGTCGGAGCCGGAGTTCCGCCACCACCGCACCCGGCGATAATGGACAGTGAAAAGAGGATCACCGTCAAAAGAGCTACCCATTTGGACACTCTCACCAATATCCCCTCCTAAAAAAAATAAGAGAATTGATCTTAGTGGTTTTTGCCTGGTTTGCACCCGAACAATTGCTCTCCCGGAACCACCCCCCCCGCTTCAAGCTCAGCACTGCGGTAAAAACACCGCCGTGTTCCTACCCGGTTAATCGCCTGTCGAACCACTAAAGAGATATTCATCTTATGTAAAACCTTTCCTGCACAAAAAAGATTTTTCGAGTAAACTTGGCGGCGGTCCGTACATCGTGCCCGCCGGAATGGGGATCGGCGCTGATTGCCGGGTGAACATTATGTGATTCTGCAAATTGCTCCGAATTCCTGCTTCAAGTCTCCTTCCCGGAAAAAATTATGCCCCCGGCCATCGGGTGGGAGCGCCACTTCCGCCTGGGGACGGAATCTGCGGTTCGGATTCCCAGCTCGCACCAACGCAGTGGCGCAACGGGTTTTACCCGTTACCCAGGTCATAATATGCAAGCCTCTCCCGCAACCTGGTGTAGCGCCGGCGCGGCTCGTCGTTGCGGATGGCGATGGCCAATGCCTTTTTGGTGCCGACCAGCACCACCAGGTTCCGGCCGCGGGTCACCCCGGTGTAAACCAGGTTCCGCTGCAGGAGAACGTAGTGCTGAGTCATCACCGGCATGATCACCACCGGGTATTCACTCCCCTGGGCCTTGTGCACGGACACCGCATAGGCCAGGACCAGTTCGTCCAGCTCCGAAAACTCGTAGCTGACGGCGCGGCCGTCGAAGTCCACCTTCAGTTGTTGTTGCTCCAAGTGCACGGCCGTGATCCGGCCGATGTCCCCGTTGAACACTTCCTTCTGGTAGTTGTTCACCACCTGCATCACCTTGTCCCCGGTCCGAAACATCCGGTGGCCCCGGACCACCCCGTCTTTTCCCGGGTTCAGCAGGTTTTGCAGCTCGGCGTTCAGGTTCGCGGCGCCGACCAGGCCCCTGTACATGGGCGTCAGTACCTGGATGTCCCGGATCGGGTGGTATCCGAAACGTCTGGGAATGCGTACCTTGCACAGCTTGAGGATGGTCTGGACCGCCGTTTCCGGATCCTCCTCTTGGATGAAATAGAAGTCAGACGGCCGGCCGGAGCCCAGCGGGCTCAAATCGGGGAACTCGCCCCGGTTTATGCGGTGGGCGTTCACCACGATCCGGCTTTCCCGGGACTGCCGGAAGATCTCGGTCAGTGTCACCACGCCGAACCGGCCCGAGTCGATGATGTCCCGCAAGACGTTTCCCGGACCGACCGGGGGCAGTTGGTTGGTGTCCCCGACCAGGATAAGGGCGGCGGACAGCGGGACGGCCCTGACCAAGCTGTTCATCAGGAGAGTATCAATCATGGAGGCCTCGTCCACAATGACGGCGTCGGCGTCCAGGGGGAAGTCCTGATTGCGCTGAAAACCGCCTTTCCCGGGGCTGAACTCCAGCAGGCGGTGGATGGTCCGGGCCTCGTGCCCTGAGGCCTCCTGCATGCGTTTCGCCGCCCGCCCGGTAGGGGCAGCCAGAAGGACCCGCGCCCCCAGGGCCTGAAAAATACTGATGATCGCCCTGATGATGGTGGTTTTGCCGGTACCCGGCCCGCCGGTGATCACCAGGATCTTGTTCGAAACCGCCAGGGACACCGCCTCGGCTTGCTTTTCGGCCAGCCGGAGCCCGAGTCTCTTTTCCACCCAGGGTATCACCTGGGCAGTATCCACCCGCCGCACGGCGGCTCCGGCGTCCCGGAGGGCGTTAAGGCGCTCGGCGAGTTTGGTTTCGGCGACGTAAAAGGGAGTAAGATACACCGCCTCGTCTTCCCGCACTACGCGCCGGTCCGCAGCCAGCCGCTCCACGGCCTCGACCACGAGATCCCGGCTGACCTCGAGCATTTCCGCCGCCCGGCTCACGAGCGTTTCGTAGGGGAGGTAGACGTGACCTTCGGAAGTGCTCTCGTTCAGAACGTAAAGGGTTCCCTCCTCGGCCCGCGTGACGGAATTCGGGTCGATACCCACCTGCCTCGCGATCCGGTCGGCGGTGACAAAGCCGATCCCGTGCACGTCGGCGGCAAGGCGGTAGGGATTTGTTCTGACAATCTCGACCGACGCGTTCCCGTACTGCCTGTATATTTTGGCGGCGTAGGCGGCACTGATCCCGTGGTCCTGGAGGAAAATCATGATTCCCCGGATTTCCTTCTGGTCCGCCCAGGCCCTGGTGATGAGTTCCACTCGCTTCGGGCCGATGCCGTCCACCTCGGTAAGCCGGCCGGGAGAGCGGTCGATTACGTCCAGTGTCTGCAACCCGAAAACCTTGACGATTCGTTTGGCCATCACCGGACCGATGCCCCTGATCAGTCCGGAACCCAGGTACTTCCGAATGCCGTTGACTGTGGCCGGAACCACCGTCTCGAATCTCTCGACCCGGAACTGTGGTCCGAACCTGGGGTCTTGCACCCACTTCCCGGTCAGTTTCAGAGACTCCCCGGGGGTGATCCCGGCCAGGTTACCCACGATCGTGGTCAGTTCCCTTTTCCCGGTTTCCTGGAGCCGGGCGACCGTGAAGTGGTTTTCTTCGTTGTAATAAGTAATTCGTTCCAGATAACCGTGGATTACTTCCACCGGAAATCCTCCCGGGGGCTGACCCCTTAGAATTCCGGCGCCCAGGTCACGAGGGGCACCTCGAACGGGAACAGGAAATCGGTGCCCACCGGCCGCACCCGCACGGTCAACCCCAGGACGCCCTGCCTCAGCGGTATCGTCACCGCGTACCTGTTAAACGCCTGGTTCCGGGGAGCCCGCAACCTGCATCGTGATGGTCTCCGGTCCGAGAAGCTGGGCCATACGGTCAAGCGACGGAAGTGCGGCATTGGGCCTCCTCTTTCACATATCTGGTAGTCCCTCAGTGAACAGTTCGCCGCCGCCGTTCAGCAAGCAGAAGTCGGTGAACGTGCCGCCGGTATCGACGGCCAGTTTGTATCTGGTCATAGGCTATTCCTCGAGGCCGAATCGTCTGCGCAGGTAGCTGGCCTGGAACACGCCCAGCGGGTTGTGTATCAGCACCCGGTCCTTCACCGCGAACACGGTGACCGGCGCCCTGGCGTACTTGTGAAACAATATGTCGTGACCCACGCACAAGCCCAACTCGATATTCAGCTCGGTCTTCGCCCGGTTCAGAATCTTGGCCTGAGCCACCGGGTTGCACAGGATCTCGCATTTATCCCGGTCGACTTTTTCAAGGCCGAAGTCATCCTTTTTCAAACCGACCACTTTGCAGCAAACCGATTCGACTCGAAAACCCCTGCTTTCCAGCACCGTGGCCAGGTCGCCGGCCTCGCGGGCTAGGCCCACGCAAAAAGCCAGGCCCAATTTGCGGTAACTCATCGCCTCACAAAACTTGATCAGTTCCTCCAGTCGGGTGAGCGTGTTGCTGAACTGACACTGAAACACACTGCTCAGCACGTGAAAAGGCCGGTTTTCCGGGAGGGCGTACTCGGGCAACTCCAGTTTGCCTCCGGTGCAGTCAAAGCCGGTCTTGTCACACGCGTTCCGGGGATTCTGCTTACAGTGGGCACATTTCAACCGGATCATCCCTTTCCCCGGCCGGGACCCCTCGCGCAGAGATTCGACGACCCTTAGAGGGATTCCTGCGTGGCACCGGCCCCCGGCAATAACCTCCGGAATCGGTTTAGAAACGGTATGCTATTTTGTCAAAACACGTCGCAACAGAGCGGAAAGTTGTGCTATCATAGCATTGGTCCAATTCATTTAAAAGATTGATGATCATAATACTTTCCTTTGGAAGGGGAGGCGCATAATGCAGGAAAGCCCCAGACTGGTCATCATCGGCGGCGTTGCCGCCGGCCCGAAGGCCGCCGCCCGCGCCCGCCGGCTTCTGCCCAAGGCCCACATCCGGAATGCTGTAGGGGCCAGACCTTTAGTTTCTTAGTTACCGAATATTCAGTAACTAAAGGTGGGTGCTTTGGTTTTTGGTTGCGCCGCGACGTTCATTGTGCCGGCGCCGCCTGTTATTCTTCTTCCACCGTCACCCTAGTCATCCGGTCTCCCTGCTTGATCCGGTCCACCATGTCCTGCCCCTCGATCACCTGACCGAACACGGTATGGACCCCGTCCAGGTGCGGAAAAGCGTCGTGGCAAATGAAGAACTGGCTGCCGCCCGTGTTCCGCCCCGCATGGGCCATGGAGAGAGCGCCCCGGACGTGTTTCTTCGGGTTGATCTCGCACTTGATGGTGTAACCGGGCCCACCGGTGCCGTTGCCCTTGGGGCAACCACCCTGGATGACAAAGCCCGGGATTACCCGGTGAAAAGTGAGTCCGTCGTAGAAACCCTGTTTGATCAGCTTGGTGAAGTTAGCCACGGTATTGGGGGCTTCCTTTTCGAACAGCTCCACTACGATCTTGCCCTTTTCGGTTTGGATGACGGCTTTGCCCAATCGAGCCCCTCCTGTCAGTACGTTTTCCCCTCATTATAACCGTCATCCTCACCGTTGACCAACGGCTGGCTTATTTTTAATCGGGCTTCGTGCGGGTGCAGGGAATACTCTTCCAGACGTGGAAGAAAGGCGATGCAATACACTAGTTGAATCCGGGAGGTTATAAATGTGGGTAAGAAAAGTGCTTCGGCAAGCTTTGCCGACCTGGGCGTAAGCCCTGAAATCTTGAGGGCCGTAGACGACATGGGTTTCGAGGAACCCTCGCCGATCCAACTCCAGACTATTCCCCAGCTTTTGGACGGCCGGGACCTGGTCGGTCAGGCCCAGACCGGCACGGGGAAAACGGCGGCCTTCGCTATTCCCCTGTTGATGCGCCTGCAGGCCAGGCGGGGCTGGCCGCAGGTCCTGGTAATGACACCGACCCGCGAACTGGCCATCCAGGTGGCGGAGGAGTTCGCGCGTGTCGGCCGGTACACGAACACCCGGGTACTGCCCGTCTACGGGGGCCAGAGCATCGGCCGGCAGATCAAAACCCTGCAGCGCGGCGTGGACGTGGTGGTGGGCACCCCGGGCCGGGTGCTGGACCACCTGAACCGGAAGACGCTCCGGCTGGAACAGCTGCAGGCGGTGGTGCTGGACGAGGCCGACGAAATGCTGGACATGGGGTTCATCGACGACATTGAGAGCATCCTCAACGCCACTCCGCCCAGCCGCCAAACGCTCCTATTCTCGGCCACCATTCCGGGGCCCATCGCCCGGCTGGCCGAAAAGTACATGCGCACGCCCGTCCACGTGAGTATCAACCCCGAGTACGTGGCCGCGCCGGACATCTGGCAGGTTTACTACGAACTCAGGAACATCGACCATCTGGAAGCGTTGTGCCGGATTTTGGACGCCGAGGCCGTGGAAAGGGCCATCATCTTCTGCCGGACTAAGCGCCGGGTGGATGAACTCGCCGAGGCCCTACGTTCCCGTGGCTACTCGGCCGACCATATCCATGGGGACCTCGAGCAAAACCAGCGCAACCGGGTGATGGGCGCCTTCCGCGAGGGGGAGATCGACCTTCTGGTGGCCACCGACGTGGCCGCCCGCGGAATTGACGTGCAGAACATCTCGCACGTGATCAACTACGACTGCCCGCAGGACCCGGAATCGTACGTGCACCGCATCGGCCGGACCGGACGCGCCGGTCGGACCGGTACGGCCATCACCCTGGTTTACCCCAAAGAACTTCCCCTGCTCCGCACAATCCAGCGCCTGGTTAAGGTGCGGATCGAACGGCACCCGATCCCCTCACTCGCCGATGTGGTGGACCGCCGGATGGAGATCTGGCGGCAACGCTTGCTGGAAGCGCTGGGCACCGGCAACCTGACCCCCTATCGGACTCTGGTTCAGGAACTCAGCGGGGAATACGACCCGATGGAGGTGGCCGCCGCCGCTCTGAAGCTGCTGGCCAGGGACCAGGGGACCGCGGGCCCGGACGTGCGCCCGCCGCGCGCCGAAAAGTTCGGGGGCACCGGGGCCGAGGAAGGCATGGTGCGGTTTTTCATGAATATCGGTCGGAACCAGGGTGTCACCCCGGCCGATATTGTGCGCGGTGTCGCCGAACAGGCACGTATCCCGGGCGGCGTGATCGGGGCAATCGACATCTACGACAACTTCACCTTCCTGGAGGTGCCCGAGGAGGTGGCCCACCAGGTCGCCGCCGCGATGCGGAACGCCGCCATCAAGGGCTGGAACGTGAACCTGGAACCGGCGCGCCCACGGTGATTCACGGCCTCCAATAGTTCACTCTTCTGCTCTCCCGCCGTGGCAAACACGACATACCCCAGGGGATCGATCAGCACCAGCGTGGGCCAGGCCCGGGCGCCTGCCGTATACGACCGGCCTCCTGAGGACCACACGCTGCATTCGCCCACCAGTCCACTGCGTTCTTCCAAACGTCGAGTTTTTCCCCTCGGGGAGGCAGTGGGTTGCCGCAAACCATGGGTATCATCAAGCGCGGCCCGGCGACAGCGCCGTAGAGAACCCCGAAATGGCTATATAATCCTGCTGCACGACGGGCGCCTTGACCGCCAGGCCACAGGCCATCCCCCTCATCATCCGGGGCTTGAAAGAGCGGGGCTTCGGGTTCGCAAAAACGGCTACAAGCCTTGCGTACGCCGAAACGGTCTTCGTTTTTCTGCACCCTTTTTTCTCTTGGAAGACGCCTTTGCAATGATCAGCAAAATCGTGGATTTGCCCCCGGCGAATGCTCAACCAAGTCTGTGACCGTATGACCTGATCCCGTTCCGGATGAGGAACAGGAAAGCAATGTGGCAAGCATAAGGCGGCTAGGTCATTTGGAGAAACAGAATCCCAGGCTCAAAAGCCTTGGGATTCTTTGTCTGAAGTGGTGGGCGGGGTAGGAATTGAACCTACGACCTTCTGCGCGTCAAGCAGACGTTCTCCCACTGAACTACCCGCCCGTTGTACACCCCATTATGCCTGAGTTCGACCCTTTTGTCAAGCCGGGCTTCACCCGGGGCAGGTTCACCCGGGTTGCGGTTTACCCGGGCGGATCACCGGAGGCGCGTGTACCAGGGCTTGCGGGCCACCCTGTAACCGGCCGTGAGGTCGACCTGTCCCAGCAGGCGCCCGTTGATCCGGAAGGCCATTTCGCCCAGCTTTTCACCGGGGGCGATCGGGGCCTCGAGTGTCTTTTTCAACCGGACTTCTTTCTCCAGCGCGGGGAGTTGTGCCTCGGGAATGTAAAGCCTCACGGTCTCAGCCGGCACCACGATCACGTCGGGCCGGACACCCTCGCGGACCAACAACCGGGTGATCTGGTCTCCCCGGGTGGCCACCTCGACCGGTTCGAGCGCAAAACCGTAGGTCAGCAGCCGGCGGGCGTCCAGGTACCGGCCGTCGCTGTGCAGCACCACGGCCAGAACCCGGCGGCCGTCCCTGGTGGCCGAGGCGATCAGGCAGTGGCCGGCGGCCGATGTCGTGCCAGTTTTCACCCCGTCGATCCCCTCAAAATCCGAGCGGAGCAGCCGGTTGGTGTTCCGGATGGTCCGCTTCCGGTCTGAGTCGCGCCAGTAGACGGTGATTTCCCTGGTCCGGACCAGGGCGGCAAACTGCGGAATGCGCAAGGCGTACCGGGTGATCTCAGCCAGGTCTGCGGCCGTGGAATAGTGGTTCGGGTGGGTGAAGCCGTGGGTATTCATAAACCGGGTGTCGTGGGCTCCCAACTGCCGCGCTTTCAGGTTCATCCACCGGACAAAAAGGTCGTAGTCCCCGGCGACATGCTCGGCAATGGCGATGGTGCTGTCGTTGGCCGACATTATCAGGGCCGCCTTCAACAAGTTCTCCAGGGTGATTTTCTCCCCGGCCCGGAGGTCGATGACGCTCCCCCGCCCGAACCGGGCCGCCCTTTCGCTCACGGTAACCACGTCCCCGGGCCGACCCGCTTCCAGCGCGACAATAGCGGTCATCACCTTGGTCAGGCTCGCGGGGTCCTTCCGCTGTCTTTCGTTTTTTGCGAAAAGCACGTGCCCGGTCTCAACGTCGACCAGGACGGCGGCGTCGGCGGTGACTCTTGGCGGCTTCATGGTTGAATCTGCTGATGGTTCTGCAGAAGCTGACTGCGGCCCTAGTAAGGCAAATACTACGATTAGCAAGGTCAGACTCGTCCTTGCCAATAATTTCATTTGTTATCACCCCCTTGCACTATTCTCTCGCCGCGATAACATTTTCTTGCGCGCGCAGTGTGGACATATCTGTCTGAGGTGGGAAATATAACTTACAATAATGTTCGAAAAGGCGGTGGTTCCCCGTGCGTATTTACGTCGTCAGTTCCCGCAACTTGAAGCGGAACCTGATTGTGGCCGCCGTGCTGGTGCTTGCGGCCGCAGCTTTCACCTCGGTCATGGTGCGCCAACCTATGGCTGTCGTGCCCACGCTCACCGAGCACTCCGGTATCGTTTACAAGGTCAAAACCGGGGACCCGGTAGTGGCGCTCACCTTCGATATCAGTTGGGGCGAGAAGGTGCCGCAGCAGGTGCTGGACATCTTGAAACAGGAGGACGTCAAGTGTACTTTTTTCCTGTCCGGCCCCTGGGCCGTTAAACACCCCGAAATCGCCAGGCGGATTGCGGACGACGGGCACGAGGTCGGCAGCCATGGCTGGCGGCACGTAAATTACAGCACTTTTTCGGATGAGGTGATTAAGGAGGAGATCGCCAAGGCCCACAAGGCGCTCGAGGAAACGACCGGGCGCACGCCCGCCCTCATCCGGACCCCGAACGGCGACTGGAACGAGCGGGTGGTCAAGGCCGTCTCCGAAGCCGGCTACCGGGCAATCCAGTGGAGTGTTGATTCGCTGGACTGGAAGGACATCGGAGCGCAGGCGAGCACCAAACGGGTGCTGGACCGGGTTGAACCGGGGGCGGTCATTCTGATGCACGCCAGCGACAGCGCCGAACAGACTCCCGACTCGCTCCCGGGCATTATCAAGGGTTTGAAGGAAAAGGGCTACACGCTGGTCACCGTTTCGGAATTACTGAAACACGGCCGCGGCGTGGCCGAATAGCCGCACGCCGCGGCCCGGAAAACTCGAAGCCGCAGTACTTTTACTGCGGCTTCGCCGTTGTTACCGGGTTATCGGGGTGGAGCGTCGGTTGATTTCCGCGAACTCCCTCTGAAAAGCGCTGACCGGTTCCCCCCTGCGGACCCCGGCCGCGATCCTTTCCAGGCGGGCAAACGTATCCATATCGGTGGTCACCATCACCCGTTCGATGCGCGGTTCGGCCTGCCGAACCCTTTTTGCCGCTTTCCGCTTGACCTCATTGGTGCGTTTACCCTCCATCCCTTCCTCGAGGTTCAGGCCGACGTAGGCCGTGGTGCCGGCCAGTACCACGGTGGCCCTGTTCACACCGGGTGTATCGGCGGCGGTTTTGGCCAGCCTGTCGGCCAGTCGGCCCGCCTCACGCGGGTCATTGGGCAACGCCTGCCGGGCTTCCGGAGGAGCTTGTTCCGGCGGCCCCGGGCGTCGCGCGATGTCGCAGCCGGCCAGAGCACCCACCAGCAGAATCACCCCCAACAGGGCGGCGACCAACACCAGGAGTCTATTCCTTCTATGGTCCATTATCTCCCTCCTTCCTGTTTGAACCTAGTATTCGCCCGCGCCGGGCAGCCATACCCTTGTTCCGAAGGTAATTAATCCCCGGCCTGCCAGTCGGAACCCGCCCGCCTGAGCCAGGACTGCTCCAGGTGTCCAATAAATGTTCACTCCCTGTGATTTGGAATATCCGTTTTAGTGTGGACCGTCCGCGACAAGTTAAACTGACAAAACCTACCGGCGGGACCGCCACCACCAGAACAGCCCGGCAGCGATGAGGAAAAAGATCACCAGCACGTCCAGGCGGTGGAACCACGGTTTCAGCTGGTGCCAGTTTTCCCCGAGCACCACACCCACGTACGTCAGGGCGATGCTCCAGAGCAATGACCCGGCAAATGTGTAGGCCACGAAGCGTTTGAAGTTCATCCGGGAAATGCCCGCCGGGAGCGAGATGAACGTCCGCACCACCGGCAGGAGACGGGTGAAGAATATGGCGGCCTCACCGTAACGGTCAAACCAACGGTCGGCCATATCCAGCTTATCTGGCCCTATCCCAACATACCGGCCGTAGCGGAGCACCAGCGGGCGTCCCCCCACCGAACCGATGAGATAGGAAACCGACGAACCGGCCGTCCCGCCGAGGGTTCCGGCGAGCACCACGCCCCAGAAACTCAGGTGGCCCTGGCTGACCAGAAACCCGCCGAACGGCAGGATGATTTCGCTCGGCAGGGGTATATTGGCGCTTTCCACGGCCATCCCGACCGCCACTCCCCAGTAGCCCAGGGCGGCGATGGCATCCGTCAACTGGAGAAAAAACCGGTCCAACCACGCCGTCATAGCCATACCCCCTGTGGCAATCCTATGCGACTCCGAAAGAAAAAAACCCCTCGAAGAGGGGGTGTGAACTGAGCTAGGGTTTGAGTTCGTGTAGTATCCGATAAATCAGGGGTTCGATTTTCATCAGTTCGGTGCTGGGCATGGAAACACCCCGCTGCGGTGGCAGCGCCTGGCAGAGTTTGCGGAAGTTATTCGAAACGGATGAGGCTGAAACCCCGAATAGCCGGGCCAGCCGGTGCTGGCTGATCATCTTCCGGCCCTCCCTGCGGATGACCGCGTAAATCACGGCCGCCGTCCAGGCCGGGGGTTTGCGCAAGTGGGGGCGTTCCTGGCAACAGAAGTCGTGCCACAAGCGCAGGGCGGTGCTTTTCGTGTCCTCCCGGCTGTACCCCAGGTGTTCAAGGCCGGATGTGATCTGGGAAGCCACCTCGGCGTAGGTTTCCTCAGGCCAGGCGAAACCGTCGAAGCCCCGGTCACACTGCGGTGCCCCCGACGCGGATCGTGAACGGCCCACGCCCAAGAACCGGCGGACCTTGCGGATTTCTTCGGCGCTCTGGATCAGCCGGAGCAATTCCTCCACCTGCTCCCGCCCTTCACTGGTGGCGCAGACCTGTCTTAAGGTGTCTCCCTGGAGAAAAGATAGCAATGAAGGCACCGTGGTCGACCCGTCCTCACGTCCCCAAAAAGGCGCCGGGGCGCTCAAGCCCAGCCCCAGGCGGACGATGTGCCCGTTTAGCCGGTGTGCCTGGAGACGCAGGTAGCTGTTCCAGGTGCGGTCTTCAACCGGGCGGCGGTCCCGCTTCCACTTCCGGAAGTCCTTTTTCAGCCAGTCGGCCAACTCCGCCTTGAACGCGGCTGCAACGCCGATGGCACTGGTGGAAAACTCGTACTCTTCTCCCACCTTGAGCAACCGCACGTAAAGCACGCTGCCGGGTACGATGTCATCCCGGACCCCTCGTTCCCGGACGTACACAGTCTCTCGGGAAATCAGGTTTTCCAAGGTGACTCCCTTGCCGGGAAAGACGGTTTTCACCTCGAATAAACTGCTGCGCGCCTCTTGCCAAAGCACCAACAGCACCGCTTGCGCGAACGGGAGCTTCGGTCCGCAGACCTCTCCGAACAACTCGATCAACGACTGCCCGCTGGAAAGGGGGTAGTCGAAAATAAACCACTCAAAGCAACGCTCGATGATCAGGTCATCATCCAGAGCCCGGAGGTCTTCGTCCAGTTGCGCAAAGTAGACCTCCTGGGCTGAGGCCGCCTCCCTCAAAAACACTACTTCTTCGGCAAACTCTCCCAGCTTTCTCCGGAGCTCGGCACTGGCCCGGCGCCACTTGACCTGAGCCAGAGAAACGACTTTCTCCGGTTTCCCACAGCACTCGCGGTAATTACGGTCACAACCACAGGGACATTGCCGGTCTGGGCTTTTGATGGTCAAACCTCCTCTGCGCCTTGAATTATAACGAAACCCTGGTTCCTCAAGAGTGTATTCGACTCCCGGGACAAGTCTCCTGCCCTGGACGCCCGTTAAAATTCCCTTTGAAAACCAGGATATTCTCGGGTGGGCGAAGCTTCTCGGCCCGGCAAAAGCGGCAGGTATCGGTACCAGGGCCGGTGAAATAATACACCAAACCAGAGAGAAGGTGTTCCGATGGCCAAGTTTCTTGTTATTGATGGGAATAGCCTTTTGCACCGGGCCTACCACGCTATTCCACCGCTTACTACCTCCGGCGGCCTGCCCACCAACGCCGTGTATGGTTTCACCAACATGCTTTTGCGGGTCATCACCGAGGAGCAGCCGGATATGATCGCGGTGGCCTTCGATAAGGGCCGGATCACTTTTCGCCACGACACCTTCCAGGAATACAAGGCGCAGCGTCCCCCGATGCCGGACGATTTGCGCCCCCAGTTACCCATACTCAAGGACGTGCTCGGGGCCTTGCGGATCTCGATCCACGAAGCCGAGGGTTACGAGGCCGACGACATCATCGGCACCCTGGTCCGAGTGGCCAGCGAGAACGGGCACGACTCCCTGATCCTGACCGGGGACAAAGACATCCTGCAGCTGGTCGGACCCCACACCCAGGCCCTGCTTACCCGCAAGGGCATCACGGAGCTGGAACGGTACGATATGGCCAAGACGCGGGAACGCTTCGGGATCACTCCGGCACAGTTGGCCGATCTGAAGGGCTTGGTCGGCGACCCTTCCGACAATATCCCCGGTGTGCCGGGCATCGGCCCAAAGATAGCCGCGAGACTGCTCGCTGACCACGGCCGGCTGGAGTCGGTGTTGGAAAACCTGGACGGGCTCCCCCCCCGCGTCCGGCAGCAACTGGAGAACTTCGGCGACCAGGCCCGGATGTCCAAAAAGCTGGCGACTATTGACACCGGGGTCCCCGGACTGGGAAAAGAAGACCTCAAGGTCTGGCCGGGCCCGGACAAGCCGGCCTTGCTGGAGATTTTCAACAAGCTGGAGTTCCGGAGCCTGGTGCGCCGAATCACCGAGGCCCCCGTCACCGGCGGTGTTCCCGCCGGGAAGCCGGTGGAGGCGTTCAGCCCCGACTATCGGCTCCTGGACGGACCCGACCACCTGGAGACCCTGCTCGATCAGGCCCGCCGGGCCGGCGCGGTGGCTGTCGCCTACGCACGCGGCCGAAGCGGCATCGAGGCACTGGGCTTCAGCGTGGAAGCAGGAAACTACCTTTTGCCTTTGGGCGCAGCCGACCTGGAGATCCTGGCGGGCGTGCGCAGGCTCTTCGCCGACGCGGCGGTGGCCAAGCACATGCACAACGCCAAGGACTTCTTGCGCTGGGCCCCGGATTTTGATCTCGCAAATATCTGCTTTGACAGTATGGTGGCCGCTTACCTGGTAAACCCTCTGGCGGCCAACCAACAACTGGAGGATGTGGTCCACCAGTATCTGAACCTGGTGTTGGTCCCTGACGGTCCCGCCGCCCCGGCGACCGCCGCGGACTGCATCCGGAGGCTTTATCCGGTTCTGCGGGCCGAGTTGCGCGGGTATGAACTCGATTACCTCTTTGACCGGGTCGAACTGCCGCTGACCCGGGTGCTGGCGGACATGGAACTGGCCGGTGTGGCCGTGGACCGGGACCAGCTCGAGGCGCTGTCGGAGGAGTTCGGTACCCGGGCCGGGGAACTCGCCGCCCGGATTTGCACCCTGGCCGGGGAGGACTTCAATCTCAATTCCCCCCGCCAGTTGGGCTACATCCTGTTTGAAAAGTTGGGGCTTCCGGCCGGCAAGAAAACCAAGACCGGCTACTCCACCGACGCCGGAGTGCTGCTGGACCTGGCTGAAAAGCATGAAATCGCCGCCCTGCTCTTGGAGTACCGCCAGCTGATCAAGCTTAAAACCACCTACGCCGACGGACTGGCCGCCCTGGTGGACCCCGCGACTGGGCGGCTGCATACCACCCTACACCAGACGGTGACCAACACGGGAAGATTGTCGTCGGCCGAGCCGAACCTTCAGAACATCCCAATCCGGATGGAGGAGGGCCGGCGGATCCGCAAGGTGTTCATCCCGCGCGACCCGGCCCGCGTGCTCCTGACCGCGGACTATTCCCAGATCGAGCTGCGCATTCTGGCTCACCTTTCGGGGGACCCGGCACTGATCACCGCTTTCCGGGATGAACAGGACATCCACGCCCGGACGGCCGCCGAGGTCTTCGGCGTGCCGCTGGAGATGGTCACCCCGGAGATGCGAAGCCGGGCCAAAGCGGTCAATTTCGGCATCATCTACGGGATCAGCGATTTCGGGCTGGCCCGGGATCTAAAGGTGACCCGGGCGGAAGCCAGGGAGTACATCCAGAGGTATTTCGCCCGCCTGCCCGGGGTAAAGGAATACATAGACACCGCAATCCGTTCGGCCCGGGAGCGCGGCTACGTGACCACGGCCTTGAACCGCCGCCGGCCTCTTCCCGAGTTGTTCAGCGCCAACCACACCGTGCGGAGCTTCGGAGAACGGGCCGCGGTCAACACGCCGATTCAGGGCACCGCGGCCGACATCATCAAGCTGGCCATGGTGAAGATCCACGCCCGAATGCGGGAGCGGAACCTGAAAACGCTGATGATTTTGCAGGTACACGACGAACTGCTTTTCGACGTGCCGGCGGAGGAAGTGTGTACGGTGGCCCCGCTCGTCAAAGCCGAAATGGAAACCGTGCTGCCGCTGAACGTGCCCCTGACTGTTGATCTGAAAATCGGACACAACTGGTATGAAGTACGGAAAATGGACGAGGTGACCCAATGCCTGAACTTCCTGAAGTAGAAACCATCGTGCGCGATCTGGGGGCCCGGCTGACCGGACTGATGGTGGAACGGGCCGAGGTGCTGCTGCCCAAGGTGGTGGCCGCTCCGGCACCGGAAGAATTCGCGCGCCTGATTGCGGGGCGGAAAATCCTGGGCTTGAGCCGGCGTGGGAAGTACATCCTGATCGAGTTGTCGAGGGGCTGGGTGCTGATCCTACACCTGCGCATGACCGGACAACTGGTGTACACCACTGTTTTGGAGCCTTTCCCCAAACATACTCATCTGGTCCTTCACCTGGATCAGGGGGTGCTGCGGTTCACCGACCTGCGCCAGTTCGGCCGGGCCAGCCTCGTGCCCGCGCGGGAGGTGCGGCGCGTGCCCGGGCTTCGGGAATTGGGGGTGGAACCGCTCGGTGCCGAATTCGTGAAGGAAGATTTCATCCGCAAGCTGGCCCGGTCACGGCGGATGATCAAGCCCCTGCTCCTCGACCAGACCTTCCTGACCGGATTGGGAAACATCTACACCGACGAGGCGCTGCACCGTGCCGGGATTCACCCCGAACGGCGCGCCGCCGACCTGGACACCCGTGAGGCGGGGACCCTGTACCGGGCGATCCGGGAAGTGCTGGCGGAGGGAGTGGCCTTTAGAGGCACCAGTGTCCAGCACTACGTCGACGGTTCCGGGCAGCGGGGCCGGTTTCAGGAGATCCTGCGGGTCTACGGCAAAAAGGGGGTCCCCTGCCCGGTCTGCGGCGTGCCGATTGAGCGCATCCGGTGCGGGGGGCGCGGCACCCACTACTGCCCGGAGTGCCAACCTTTTGAGAGGTGAGAGGTGGGAAGTGAGAAGTGAGAGGTTGGAGGTAAGATAGAAAGCTAAAACCATTCAGTCTCCGACGTTCGGCCCGGGAGAGTTACCCAAGCACCAAAGCTTTACCCCTCCCATAGTCTAGAAAGTGAAAAGTGGCCCGTGGAGGGTGTAAGGCTTGGAATTAGTGGCTTTGTTGGTTTTTGGGTTCGCATTGAGCCTGGACGGCTTTGGTGCCGGCCTAGCTTACGGGTTGCGTCAAATCAGGGTCCCCATAGTGTCGATGGTTATTATCAGCCTGACCTCGGGACTGGCGATCAGTGTTTCCCTGCTCTTGGGGCATTTGGCGGCTCAGGGAATCCCCCCGGATCCGGCCCGGCACCTAGGGGGGGCGCTTTTGATTTTGCTGGGGTTCTGGATTTTGCTCCAGGCCCTGCGCAGTTCCACCCGGAAGACGCTGAGCATTCGGATTCCTCAGTTGGGGATGGTCATTCAGGTGCTTCTGGAGCCGCTGGATGCCGACATGGACGGTTCCGGGTGCATTTCCGCCCGGGAGGCGGCGGTGTTGGGAGTAGCCTTGGCGCTGGACGCCTTCGCCGCCGGGTTCGCCATCGCGCTGTCGGGCCTGTTTTCCGTGTTCGTGCCCTTGTTCGTGGTGGTCGGGTTGTTTGTGCTGCTGCACCTGGGCATGGTGATGGGGGAGCGTTCCGCCCACCTCCTGAGCGACAAGTTCAGCCTCCTACCCGGCTGCCTGCTCATCGTCCTGGGTGTGTTGCGCACAATCGCGTAGGTTTGGCCGTCCTCGGCTTTCAATGATAGAATCGGGATAGAGGCGGCCCGCAGAAGGCATAGTTTACAGTTGCCTCGATAGAACGGGATGGGTGCTTTGTGAAGATTATTGGACTTACCGGTGACGCCGGTAGCGGTAAGAGTGCGGTAGCCCGGATCCTCGCGGAATTGGGCGCCACCGTGCTGGACGCCGACCGTGTCGCCCGCCGGTTGACTGAACCGGGGACGCCCGTGCTCGCCGAAATCGCCCGGGTGTTCGGCCAGGGGATTCTCAAACCTGACGGTGCCTTGGACAGGCCCCGCCTGGCGGCTCGCGTTTTTACCGATCCCGAGGAACGCGATATTTTGAACCGGATCATCCATCCCCCGGTCCAGGCGATTCTGGAGCAGGAGATCGCCGCGGCCCGCGACGGCGGCCTCGGGGTGCTGGTGGTCGAAGTGCCCCTGCTTTTGGAAACCGGGCTGGACAAGCTGGTGGATGAGGTCTGGCTGACCGTGGCCGATCCAGAGGTGAAGCTTGAGCGCCTCAAGGCGCGGGGCCTTACTCCCGAGGTGGCCGCCGGGATTCTCGCCGCCCAGATGCCCCAGGAGCTGAAGGCAGAACACGCGCACCGGATAATCGACACTAATGGGTCCTTGACAAGGACCAGGCAGCAGGTTATAAAGTATTGGACCGAAATCAAGCCGGAGTGATCGGTATTGAAGAAACTTGGGATCTTGCTCCTCATCCTGCTGGTGATCCTGGCCGTCAATGTTGAACGCATCGGGCGTCACTATTATCCCTTCCCCCACCAGGAACTGGTTTTCCACTACGCCCAACTGCAGCAGCTCGACCCCTATTTTGTAGCCGCCGTGATCAAAACCGAGAGCAACTTCCGGCCCGGGGTGGAATCCCCCAAGGGGGCCCTGGGCTTGATGCAGATCATGCCTGAAACGGGCCGCTGGATCAGCGAACAGATTGGGGTGGATGAGTTCGAGCCCGAGGTCTTGAACGACGTCGAGACCAACCTGATGTTCGGCACCTGGTACCTAGCGCACCTGTATGAAGAGTTCGGCCAAGACCCCATCCTGGTCCTGGCCGCATACAACGCCGGGCGCGGCAACGTCCAGGCCTGGCTCCGCGAGGATCGCTGGACCGGAGAAGCCCGGAACCTGGAGCAGATTCCCTTCCCCGAAACCCGGCAGTTCGTGAGAAAGGTCCTGTTCCACTACCGCATCTACAATTTCCTCTACCGCTAGGAGTCAAACTAAAGGTTTAACCCTGATAGGACGGTGGCACAACGGGGGCAGATTTCGGGGTGTTCCGGGTCGACACCGGTTTCGCCGTAGGTCCAGCAGCGCACGCACTTGGTGCCGGGAGCACGACGCACGGCCACCTTAAGACCTGCCACGGTCCCGGAAACGGCCTCTTCTCCTCCCGCCTCCGCCGCCGGCAGTACTCTTACCGACGAGGTGACAAAGATCACCGGGAGCTGGACAGTGTTCTCCCGGAGAAACTCCAGGAGTTCGGGCTCGGCGTAGAGCACCGCTTCCGCCTCCAGCGCGTCCCGGATGAGCTTTTCCTGCCGGGCGGCCTCCAGCGCCCGGAGCACGTCCTGGCGCACGGCCAGGAGTCGTTCCCAGCGCCGTTCCAGTTCGTCGTCCAGGTATTCCGGGTTTGGTTCCGGCATCTCCAGGAGCTGCACGCTCGGCGGTTTTTTCCCGTTGGCCGGGAAATGACCCCAGACCTCCTCCGTCGTGTAGGCCAGCACCGGCACCAGCAGCCGGACCAGGGAGTCCAGCACGGCGTAGAGCACAGTCTGCGCCCCCCGGCGGTTGACCGATCGGGCCGGTTCACAGTACAGCCGGTCCTTGATCACGTTTAGGTAGAAGGCGCTCAAGTCGGTGACGCAGTAATTGTAGAGCGTGTGGTAAACCTGGTGGAACTCGTACTCCCGGTAGGCCCGCAGCACCCGGTCCGTGACCCGGTGCAGTTTCAGCAGGGCGTACCGGTCGAGTTCGGTCAGTTCCGTGTAGGCCACCGTGTCCCGGTCGGGATCGAAGTCCTGCAGGTTGCCCAGCAGAAAACGGAAGGTGTTCCGAATCTTCCGGTAGGCCTCGGACATTTGTTTCAGGATACCCGGGGACACCGCGAGATCTCCCCGGTAATCCGCCGAGCACACCCACAGCCGCAGAATGTCGGCACCCAACTCCTTGAGGACTTCCATCGGCTCGATCACGTTGCCCAGCGACTTGGACATCTTCCGTCCCTGTTCATCGACCACGAAGCCGTGGGTGAGTACCGCCCGGTACGGCGGCTCGCCGGTGACGGCCACCGCGGTGGTGAGCGAGGAATTGAACCAGCCCCGATGCTGGTCGCTCCCCTCCAGGTACATGTCCGCCGGCCACTGCAGATCCGGCCAGTAGTCGGGCTGAGTAAGCACCGCCCAGTGGCTGGACCCCGAGTCGAACCACACATCCATGGTATCCAATTCCTTCGTAAAATCCCCCCGCCCCCGGCAGTGTGGGCACACCAGACCGGGCGGCACCAATTCCGCAGCTTCCCAGGCGTACCAGACGTCGGAACCGTGTTCGGCGAAAAGCCCTTTCAGATGACTGATGGTTTCGTCTGTGATGACGGCCCGGCCGCAGTCACCGCAGTAAAAAATGGGGATGGGGACGCCCCAGACACGCTGCCGCGAAATGCACCAGTCGCCGCGGCCGGCGACCATCCCGCGGATCCGGTCCCGCCCCCAGCCCGGAATCCACTGCACCCGGTCGATAGCTTCCAGGAGGTGCCTGCGGAACCCGTCAATGGAAGCAAACCACTGCTCGGTGGCCCGGTAAAACACTGGGTGCTTGCACCGCCAGCAGTGCGGGTACTGGTGCCGCATCCGCGAATACCCCACCAGCGCCCCGCGCGCCTCCAGTTCCCGCACCACCACCGGGTTGGCGTCAAGGTAGAAGATGCCGTCCAGGTTTCCGGCCTCGGCGGTGAAGTAACCCTTCCCGTTGATCGGCGAGATGACCGGCAGGTTGTAGCGTTGGCCCAGCGCGAAGTCCTCCTCGCCATGACCAGGCGCGATGTGCACGCAGCCGGTGCCCTGCTCCAGGGTCACGTAGTCGGCCAGCACCACCACCGAATCCCGCTCGACGAAGGGGTGACGGCAGACCACCCCCTCCAGTTCTTCCCCGCGGTACTCCCGTTCGACCCCGGCCCCGGGGTCTCCCAGCAACTCCCGGAAGTTCCCGGCCAGATCCCTGGCCACCAGGTAGGCCCGGCCTCCGCTCCTCAGGAGCACATAGGCGTATTCCGGATGCACGCAGATGGCGACGTTGGACGGAATCGTCCAGGGCGTCGTGGTCCAGATGACGATGGCCGCGTCTTGGTCCGGTAACAGCCCGCGGCCGTTAACCACCGGAAAGGCGACGTGGATGGACGGGGACTCCTTTTCCGCATATTCCACTTCGGCCTCGGCCAGCGCGGTCTCGCAGTCCGCGCACCAGTACACCGATTTCAGGCCCTTGTATATGTAGCCCCGTTTGGCCATCTCACCAAAGACCTCGATCTGGCGGGTTTCAAAGTGGGGCTGCAGGGTTAGGTAGGGGTTGTGCCATTCACCACGCACCCCCAGCCGCTTGAACTCCGCACGCTGGATATCCACGAATTTTAGGGCGTACTCCCGGCACATCCGCCGGAACTCGACCGGACTCAGCGCGCTCCTTTTGATTTTCAGCTGCTTGATGGCCTGCTGTTCGATGGGCAGTCCGTGGGTGTCCCAGCCTGGGACATACGGCGCGTTGTAGCCGTCCATGGATTTGAACTTGACCACTATGTCCTTCAGGATTTTGTTGAGCGAAGTGCCCAGATGGATGTGGCCGTTGGCATACGGCGGGCCGTCGTGCAGGATGAACTTGGGCCGCCCGGCATTCTTGGCCTGCACCAACTGGTAGACTTCGATTTCGTCCCAGAACCGCCCGATTTCCGGTTCCCGTTGCGGCAGATTGGCGCGCATCGGAAATTCAGTGGTCGGAAGGTTGAGGGTTTTGCTGTAATCCATTTGCTGGTTTCCTCCTTAAAAACTCGGGACTGTCCTAAAAAAACAAACCCCCACACCCTAAGGGGCGAGAGGTCTTCCCGCGGTACCACCCTAATGCGCCGGCCGATCCCCCGGACCGGGCGGCCTCACGTTTGCCGTTATCGGCGGCCAACCGGCAGAACTTACTGAAAACGGTCCTTTTTCAAGATCCGCTTTCGCGTTCAGTCCTGCGCCTCACGGGTGATTTTCCGCCAGAATCCGGTACCCGGCTCTCACCATCCCAGGTTCGCTGAAACCGGTGCCTTACTGGGTACTCTTCCCGGTCATCGGTCATCTTTCACGTTTTCTAGACGCCTATTATATTCGAACTTCACTCCGGCGTCAACGCCAGCCGCAAGCAGGCCGGACCGCATCGGCGCTCAGCCCTTCCACCAACACCGCCCTTGCGCCGGCCGGGACGCCCGAAGAGCATTCGAACCGCGATCGGCGCCACCTCCAGCAAATCAGCCAGAAAGCAACAAAGGGCCTCATTTACCCTGCCTTCCACCGGAGGCAAGGTGATCCGGATCCGCAAGGCCTCCTGGTGCACGCCCGCAATCCCATTTCTGGACGCGCGGGACTATAGCCAGACGGACAGGACACACCCCTGCGGATCATTCCGTATCACCATAAATACCGGCCCGGCCTTTCCACTACCGTTTGCACGAGTCGGATGAATACCGCCGGTGATGCTCCATAACTAGGACTTACCGCCGGATATTGGCTTCAATTGCCGGGTTTCGGGCTGCGGCTCGGTTCTCCCGGCTTCGGGCTCGGCTACCTCTATATCATTCGCAGTCACTACCTGCCCGTTCCAGGTCACCCCAAGTTCCTGATTATCCAGCAACTCTAGCTGGGCCTCCAGAAAAGCACGGAACTTGTCCCGAAAAGCCTTAATGTGCCATTTCAACCGCCGGTACTCCTGAAGAAGCTCGTCAACCTGACGGTGGGCCGTTTCTAGAGACTGCTCAGCCTGTCGGTGTGCCTGCAGGTTAATATCTTCGGCCTTTCGACGGGATTCTTCAAGGAGCAACTCAGCCTTTTGCATCGCCTCGTGGCGAATTGCCTCGGCCGCAGCACGGGCCTCTTGGCGGATCATGTCCGCTTCCTTCTGCACGTTTTCCTTCAATTCCTGAGCGGTCTTCTGGGCGAATACCAGGGTCTGCTGTAAGGCGTTTTCTATCTCCCGGTAGTTGGAAACGTTCTGTTCCGCCCGTTCCACGGCACTTTTCAGTTCATCGTTTTCCTTGATCAGCGTTTCAATCGCCGCCGCAACCTGGTCCAGGAAGGTGTCCACTTCCTGGTCATCATAGCCCCGGAAGCAGCGCCTGAATTCCTTTTTCTTAATTTCCAACGGTGTGACCATCATATACCCCACCTAAATCAGGAGTGTTATGATTACCAAGCGGATCAGGCTCAAGACCAGTATGGCCACAATGGGGGAAATATCGATCATTCCGAGCGGAGGGATGACGCGCCGGAAGATGTTCAGGTAGGGATCCGTAAGGTCGTATATGAACCGGACCACCGGGTTGTATGGGTTGTGCGGAATCCAGGAAAGCAGAATCCGGCTGATGATCAGTAAGGTGTAGACGCTGAACGCCGTATTGATTACGTCGACTAAGAAGTTCATGATCCACCCCGCTCATCGATCTCCCGGGCCCGTGCGGTCGCTTCTTCCACCGCTCGCTGTAACGCGGCCCGCACGGCCCCCTCCTCCAGGGCAAACAGACCGGCCGCCGTTGTTCCGCCCGGGGTGGTAACCATATCTTTCAACCGTCCCGTGTGTTCACCCGTCTCCAGCACCATCTTTGCCGCCCCGTACATAGTCTGGGCGGCCAGCATGACGCTGATATCGCGTGGCAGGCCCATCCTCACGGCCCCGTCGGCCAGGGCTTCGAGAACCAGGAACATGTAAGCCGGGCCGCTGCCGCTCAAACCCGTCACGACGTCCAGTAGCCGCTCCTCGACCTGGACCGTCCGGCCCACCGCCTCCAGCACGGTCCGGGCCCGGGCCCCGTCGCGGGGACCGGCGTAACGCCCGAGGCAGTATGCGCTCGCCGCCGCGCCCACCAGGGCCGGCGTGTTGGGCATCACCCGGATCACCGGGAAGCCTTCCCCCAAACTTTTTTCAATGTATTCCAGGCTCACCCCGGCCGCGATACTGATCACCGTCTGAGACGGCCGCAGGCCGGGCCTGATCTCGGCGGCCACGTCGCCCACCACATGCGGCTTGACGGCCAGGATCAGCACGTCGCCAAATTCCACCAGCCGCCCGTTCTCCGCCACGGTCCGGATCCCGGTTTCCCGTTCCAGATACTCCCGCCGCGGCCCGTGCACCTCGCTAACCATCAGTTCGGCCGGGGAAAGCGTGCCGGCCGCGAGCAAGCCCCGCACCAAGGCCTCCCCCATGGCCCCGCCGCCGACGATACCGACTTTGAAACGCTCTTCGGTCAAGCTATAACACCCCTGCTACTTAATCCAGGGGAATATCCCCCGTTCCAGCGCCTGTGTTTTGCCTTCGATGTCCACGTTGTTGGGCACGAACAGGAAGATTCCCCCGCCCACCTTTTGCTGGGCTCCGTTCAACGCCAGGGTAGCGCCGCTCACAAAATCAACGATCCGCCGGGCGATTTCGGTGTCCACGTGTTCCAGGTTTACGATTACGGGACGCCGGTTCTTCAGATGCTCGGCGATTTCCTGGGCCTCGTCGAACGACCTGGGTTCCGCTACCACCACCCGCGTCTGCCGCTGCGCGTGGAGATTCACCACGGTAGCCTTCTTTCTGGGGTCCGGATTTTCCCGCGGCATCCGCTCCTCCGGCGCCTGCTCCGGTCCCTCCTCTTCAAAACCCATGAAATTCAGCACCCGGTCCACCAGTTTTCTCTTTTCCACCGTCAACCCTCCCTCAAAGTGCATTTTCGGGGGCCGAAAATGGCCGTGCCCACGCGGACTAGATTGGCTCCCTCCTCCACAGCGACCTCGTAGTCGCTGCTCATTCCCATCGAAAGATAGCGCCTCTCGAAGCCGGGTACCCCGGCCAACCCGTCAAAGAGCCGCTTCACTTCCCGGAAATAGGGGCGGGCCTGTTCCGGATCGTCGCAAAACGGTGCCATAGCCATTAATCCTTCAACCCGCAGACCCCTAAGTCCTGCCACCCGGTTGACAAAATCGCCCACCTTGACAGCTTCAACACCGAATTTGCCCTCTTCCGCCCCCACTTTCACCTGGACCAGCACCCGGAAGGGCTGTCCTTGTTCCCGGGCCCGACGGTCAAGTTCTTCCGCCAGCGACCAGCGGTCCAGGCTGTGGATTAGTTCCACCCGGCCCACCAGGTATTTTACCTTATTGCGCTGCAGGTGACCGATAAAGTGCCACCGCGGCCCCGGCACGTCCGGGTGTTTCCTTACCAATTCCTGCACCCGGCTTTCCCCGAAAATCTGTACGCCGGCCTCCATGGCCTTTCGGATCTGTTCCGGGCCGATGCTCTTGGAGACGGCCACCAGCCCGACGGTCTCCGGGTCACGCCCGGCACGCCGGGCTGCCGCGGCGATCCGCCGGCGGACCTGCTCCAGGTTGTGAACCACATCCACGATTTGCACGCCTGTCTTGCCCCCGATCGTGTCGGCCCTTCTAATAACGGATCAGCCACGGGTTGGTCACAAACCGGACCCCGTCTGTTAATCCCGTGCCTGACACTAGTGTTTCCCTTCCGATCTGACCTTCAGCCACCACTGGAACCCAACAGAGACTGCCCAGCGGCTTCCGGCCGTGATCGTGTCGGTTTGGACCAAAAGCCGGGCATCGAACGGCCACAACCAAGCCCAGGTCGCCCAACCGGTAAGCACCAGCACGCAAACCAGCCTTAGCACACGCCGGGCCGCTGACTTTAAGACTACTATAGACATAAGATAATTACCAGTAATTGTTTATGGCCTATTATTCTATGCCCTGGTGGTAAGTCCTGCGAAAAAACCCTTTCTAGGCTTTTTTAGTTCAGCTCTTTCCATTCTCCGGTGACCAGGTAGATTACTTCCTCACCAATGTTCGTCGCCCGATCCGCCAGGCGTTCCAGGTGGCGGGCGACCATGAGAAGGTACACCACGCAGGGGATGGTGTGGGGATTTTCTTCCATGTAGGTAATCAGATCCTGAAAGGTCAGGTTGTAGATTTCGTCCACGTCGTCGTCCATGAGGCACATCTGCCGGGCCTTCTCCACATCGCCATGCACGTAGGCATCCATGCCGTCCTTGACCATATGCTGGACGAGCCGCGCCATCCGGGGAATTTTCTCCAATGGCTTGGCGGGCATCCGCCCGCAAACGCACATCGCCGCCCGGGCGATATCCACGGCGTGATCGCCCATCCGTTCCAGGTTGATCAGGATTTTGATGCCGGTGACAATCACCCTGAGGTCCCGGGCCATCGGCTGCTGGGTCGCGATCAGCCGGATGCACCGGTTTTCGGTTTCGTACCGCATCCGGTCGATGGCGTCGTCCCCGGTGATAACGTCCCTGGCGATCAGTGGATCCTGTTTCAAGAGCGCCTCGAGGGCGTTGAAAATGCTCTGCTCGACCAGGCTGGCCATGCGCAGGATGTCGCGTTTAAGATCACTCAATTCAGCGTCAAAAGCGCGCCGATGGGACAACGGGATCACCCCAAGCTCAATTAACAAAGTAATTGGTCAAGTATAATAAGCATTGTATTAATGTATCATATGAATACTGAAAGGGCAAGAACTACTTGCTCAGCGGCTCAGCCGAAACGCCCGGTGACGTAGTCTTCCGTCCGTTTGTCTTTGGGTTTGGTGAACAGCTTATCGGTGACCCCGCATTCCACTACTTCTCCGTTCAGGAAGAAAGCGGTAATATCTGACACCCGAGCCGCCTGCTGCATGTTGTGGGTGACGATGATAATCGTGTAATTCTTCTTCAGTTCCTGAAGCAACTCCTCGATCTTCAGCGTCGAAATCGGGTCCAGAGCCGAGCTGGGCTCGTCCATCAACAGCACCTCCGGCTCCACCGCCAGCAGCCGGGCGATGCACAGCCGCTGTTGCTGCCCGCCCGAAAGCCCCAGCGCAGAGCGGAACAGGCGGTCACGGACCTCGTCCCAGAGGGCCGCGTCCCGTAGGCTGCGTTCCACGATCTCGTCGAGCCGCTGCTTGTTTTTCAAACCGTGAATCCGCGGTCCGTAGGCAACGTTGTCGTATACTGACATCGGGAAGGGGTTAGGCCGCTGGAACACCATCCCGACCCGCTTGCGGAGCTGCACCACGTCAACCTCCGGTCCAATGATATTCTGACCGTCAAGTAGCACTTCTCCCGACACCCGCACCCCTTCAATGAGGTCGTTCATCCGGTTCAAGACCCGCAGGAAAGTGCTCTTGCCACAGCCGGACGGCCCGATGAGCGCGGTGATCCGCCGCTCCGGAACGTCCATGCTGATGTCGGTCAGGGCTTGAAAATCTCCGTAGTGCAGGTTCAGGTTCCGGATCACGATCTTGTTCTCCATCCGTCTTTCGTCCTCCTAAGTTCTTGCCGAAAAGGCGCTTCTGGTAGATGCGCGCCGGAACCCGGTCATCAGGTTGAAAGCCGGCACCATGAACACCGGGAGGGCCGCGGTCCCGGCCGCGATTTCATTGGCATCGGGCCGGAGTCCTTCGGCCCGGACGTACTAGAGGTGAACCGCGAGTGTCTCTCCGGCCAAGAAGGGAAAGTGCCGCGACATGCTGACCCCGGCGGTGTAGACTAAAGGCAGTATCGCGGTTGAACCAACGGCGGTCACCGGACACGGAAAGCAGGAAAACAATGATCAAACCAGCAGCTTCTTAATCGGCACCGCCTTCAGACAATCTCCCCCAGCATAGTCTAGCACGTCTGTGTTAGTTAAATGTTAAGCTAGTATTAAGGCAATGTTAAAGCGAGTACCGGCCCTCTAGGCCGGCAGAAACATAGAAAAGGTTGTGCCCTTGCCGGGCTTGCTCATCACCCGTATTCTGCCGCCGTGACCCTCGACGATGTGTTTGACGATCGCCAGCCCCAGACCGGTGCCGCCCTGGGTACGGGCCTTGTCTCCCCGGAAGAAACGCTCGAAGATCCGGGGCAGGTGTTCCGGCGCGATCCCGGCGCCGGTATCCAACACTTCCACTTCCACCCCGCCCTCGGCCGCCGCGGCCCGGATGGTGATCTCGCCTTTTTCGGTGAATTTCACGGCGTTATCCAGCAGGTTGATGAACATCTGGGTCAAAAGCTTCTGGTCCCCGATGACCGGAGGTAGCCCGTCAGCGAGTTCCACCCGAAGCGCCACGCCTTTTTGCCGGGCGCGGGAGGCAAACGTGTCCACCGCCCGCTGCACGACCCCCGGCAATTCCACCGGCAACCGGCCGAACATGTTCCGCCGTTCCTCGATGGTGGCCAGTTTCAGCAGGTCGTCGACCAGTTCGGTCAGCCGGTCGGTTTCCTCCTCAATGATGCCCAGAAAACGGCGCGCCGTTTCCGGCTCGTTTATTGCGCCGTCCCTCAGCGCCTCAATGAACCCCCGAATGGAAGTCAGGGGCGTGCGCAGCTCGTGCGAGGCGTTGGCCACGAATTCGGTGCGCATCTGCTCCAGCTGACGGCGTTCGGTGATGTCCCGGAACAGAGCCACCACGCCGCCCTGGGGTCCGCGGAGCGGGGTCAGGTGCACCCGGAAAATGCGCGGCTCCGGTGTCAGGATCCGCAACTCCTGCTTCAGGGGCCGGCCGGAATCGAGAGCCTGGCGGAAGAGCCGGTCCAGTTCGTAGTCCCGGACCACCTCCAGCACCGTTCGGCCGAGGCTCGCTTCCTCGTTCAGGCCGAAAGCTTCTTCCACCACCGGGTTGATCAGGATCACCCGGGTCTCACGGTCGACGGCGATCACCCCGTCCGCCATGCTGTCCAGAATGGCCTGCATCCGGTTTTTCTCGTCGGTCACCAGGCTCAGCGTGCCCCGCAGGCGCTGGGCCATCTGGTTGAAGCTCTGGGCCAGCTTGCCGACTTCGTCGCCCTCGTACACCCGGATGGTTTTGTTCAGATCACCCTCCGCGATCTTCTCGGCCGTTTCGGCCACCTTGGAAAGCGGCAGACTGATGAACCGGGGAGCGAGGACGGCCATCGCCGCGGCGATCAGGATCCCTAGGGCCATCGCCGCTCCCGTGATGAGGAGGCCGGCGGCGGAAAGCGCCCACAGGAACATTATGGCGGCCGCCAGCAGCAGCAGGCTGAAAACCACCTGGTTCTGCATCCGTCTCATTCGCTCAACTCCCGGAAACGGTAGCCGACTCCGCGCACCGTTTCAATGTACTGGGGGCTTCCGGGCAGCCGCTGCAGCTTTTGCCGCACGTGACGGATATGCACGTCTACAGTGCGGGAATCCCCCGTATAATCATAGCCCCAGACCTTCTGGAGCAGCAATTCGCGGGAGAAAACCCGGCCGGGGCTCCCGGCCAATACCCACAATAACTCGAATTCGGTGGGCGTCAGTTGCTCCCGCTTTCCCGCCGCCTCCACCGCCAGGCGCTCCGGATCGACCACCAGGTCGCCGAACCGGGCCGTCTTCCGCGCCTCCTGTACCGGGACGTGACGGCGCAGCCGCGCTTTGACCCGCGCGACCAATTCCCGGACGCTGAACGGCTTGGTAATATAGTCGTCCGCGCCCAGTTCCAGGCCGAGCACGCGGTCCAGCTCCTGACCCCGGGCGCTGAGGATGATTACCGGGATATCCCGGGTGCGCTCGTTCTGGCGCAACAGGCGGCAGACGGTCAGGCCGTCCAGCCCGGGCAGCATAATGTCCAGGACCACCAGGTCGATCCGCCCGGTGTGGACCATTTCCAACGCCCGGTCGCCGTCGTTGGCCTCCACTACTTGAAAGCCCTCTTTCTCGAGGCCGTACCGCATCAGCTCGACAATGTGTTTTTCGTCCTCAACCACCAGAATCCTTGCCATTACCTTTTCACTCCAGGGCCATTATTGCAGCCATCCGACCGGTCGTTCCCCGGGAAGCCCGGTGGGAAAAAAACTCTTCGGGGTGGCACGAAGTACACCACGGGGCCGTATGGATATGTTCGCCCCTGACGCCCGCCGCCTCCAGAATCCGCCTGTTGAGCAACGCGAGGTTGAGTCGCCCGCCCGCTCCGGGGTGGTGGCGGATGTCCGTCGAGGTACCGAATTCCCGGGCGAACATACCCGCCACCTCCGGACCCACCGTGTAGCAGCACGCCCCGATGGACGGGCCGATTCCGACCAGCAATCTTTCGGGAGAAGCGCCGAAACGTTCCCGCATCAGGCTGACGGCTCGGGCTGCGATCCGGCCCAGGGTCCCCCGCCAGCCGGCGTGCACCAAGGCGATCGCGGGCCGCACCGGATCGTAAAAGAAGAGCGGCACACAGTCACCGTAGAAAGTGACGAGCGGCACCCCCGGAATATCGGTGGCTAGGCCGTCGGCCCCGGGCACCGCCCCGTTCGGGTCAAGAGCCCCCCGGCCTCGGTCGGCCGCCCCCACCACCGCGATCTCCGTCCCGTGCACCTGGGCGCAGGCCACCAGGTCCCGGTGGTTCAACCCGAGCGCGTCACAGAAAAAGGCACGGTTTTTGAGCACTGTTTCCGGGTCGTCACCCACGTGGAGTCCCAGGTTCAACGTACTGTAGGGACCCCGGCTCCAGCCACCCCGGCGGCTGCTGAAGGCGGCCCGAACACCGCCCTCCCGCGCGAATCCGGGAACGGCATAGTAGACCAGCTCGCCGGCCCTTTGCGCCCGAAAACCCGAACTAGCTTTCGCTTCGTCCATTTTCGTCCCCCGCACCGCCGGCCAGATCGGCATCCAGGGCAACCAGTTTCTGTAACACGCGGTTGTATGCCTCCGGTTCGGGATGCATCTTCAGATACGCTTCCGTCCGGGTGCGCAAGCCGGAAAACACCTGCCACAGCCTTTCCTCCACCGTCCGCCCCGGACCCAGAATGACCGTCTCCTGCCATCCGGGCCGGTAAGCCTCAAACCCGGCCATCCCCAACAATTCCTGCAACGCCGCGACGGCGTTGGCTTCCCCGTGCACCAGGAAGATCCGGCGCGGGCGCACTTGGAATTTGGCCACCCACTCCAAAAGCATTTTCTGGTCGGCGTGGGCCGAGAACCCGTTCACGTTCACGATGTCGGCCTTGACCATGATGTCCTCACCAAAGAGCCTTACCCTCTGCGCCCCTTCCACCAGGTACCGGCCCAGGGTGCCCTCGGCCTGATATCCTACAAACAAAACGGTGGATTCCGGACGCCAGAGGTTGTGTTTCAAGTGGTGCCTGATCCGGCCGCCGTCACACATGCCGCTGCCAGCGATGATGATGTTCGGACCGGGCGACTCGTTCAGGGCCCGGGACTCTTCCACCGTCCGGGCTAACTTCAGGTGCGGCGCGCCCAGGGGATCGATCCCGCTGGCTACGAGATTACTCGTTTCCTCGTCGAAGCATTGCGGATACCGGCCGAAAACCCGGGTAATGGCCACGGCCAGGGGACTGTCCAGCCAGACGTCCACCGGCGGCAGTTCCCCGTTCCGGTCCAAGGTAAAAATATAGTAGATAAGGTCTTGGGTGCGCTCCACGGCGAAGGCGGGAATCAACAGGTTGCCGCCCTTGTTGTACGTATTCCAGATCGCCCTCTTCAGGGCTTCCCGGCCCGCCTCCTCGCTGGGCAGGTGCATCCGGTCCCCGTAGGTCGATTCCATGACCAGGTAATCGGCATCCAACACGCTGGTTGGATTGCGAACAAACGGCTTGCCCTGATTCCCCAGATCACCGGAGAAAACAAGCTTGGTTTCCCCCGCTGGTCCGGCGACCCGGACCTGGATCAGGGCACTGCCCAGGATGTGGCCGGCATCGCGGAAACAGCAGTCCACACCGTCGGCCAGAGTGATCGTCCGGTCGTAGTCGACCGGCGCGAAGTACTCGAGGCACCTGTAGGCGTCGTCCTCGGTGTAAATCGGTGAGAGCTGGGGCTGCCCCGACCGTTTGGCCTTTCGGTTTTTGAAGGCCACCTCTGATTCCTGGATAGAGCCGCTGTCCGGCAACAGCACGCGGCACAGTTCCACGGTACACCTGGTGGCCAGGATGCGGCCGCGGAACCCGTGCTTGACGAGTTTCGGCAAAAGTCCGCTGTGGTCGATGTGGGCGTGGGTCAACAGTACCAGATTGATACTGTCCGGGGCGAAGGGGAACGGTTCGTAGTTTCTTTTTCGAATTTCCTTGCGGCCCTGGAACAAGCCGCAGTCCACCAGGAGCCGCAGCTTGCCCGTGTCCAGCAGGAAACAGGACCCGGTAACCGTGTCGGTGGCACCGTAGAAAGTCAGACGCAACGCCGACGCGCCTCCCAACTGGTCTTCGACAACTGACTAGATTATAGCCGTTTATCCCGTTAGACAGCAACCGGATTCAGGGGGACATCACGACAGGGATAGTGGTGTCTTCAAACGGGCGTAAAAGAAGCCGGCCGCCGCTGTTTTCTGGACGACCCTTTACCCGCCGCGACCGGGGGACTTGCTCCTTTTTCCGGCCGCTACCTTGTCGCTTGCAGACACAGCTGACTTCCGGAAAAAGGTGCCTGTCTCCTTTGGACCTTGACAGCCGCAGGGCGGTAGGCTTAAGCTTAGGAACGAAAGGAGCGGTCTTATTGTGCCGGTATATGAATTTAGATGCCCCTGGTGTCAGAAGAAATTTGAGAAACTGTGCCGCCTCGGTGAAACCGGAGAGCACCTCGCCTGCCCGGAATGCGAGATTCCCGGCGCGGTCCGGATCGTTTCCGGGTTCAGTTCACCGGGCACGGAGGGCGGGAAGGGAGACGCCTGCGGGCCCTGCACCAAGTCCAGCTGTGCCGGGTGCCGTTGACGGGCGTCGTTTTGGGGGCATGGAGGGCAAAGGCAACGCCTGGTTGATCGGGGATTCGCTTTCCTATCCGCCGCCTGCTATCTGCGCGCCGGGAAGCGTTCGGTGTAATCGGGCACTTCTACCAGGATTACGTCCACTCCGATCTTGACGATCTTTTCCCAGGGGACTACGATTTCCTCGTCACGCCCAAAAAAGCCGAGTACCCGGGAGGAGCCGGCCAGGATGAGGGCGCTGATCCGCCCGTTGTCGAGGTCGATATCGATATCCTTGATCAACCCCATGCGCCGGCCGTCGATAACATTCACGATTTCGCGCATCCGGAGCTCGGACACCTTGAGCATCTGGATCACCCTGTAAATTATATGCCCCGTGCCGTCCGGAAGAACAAAAACCGCCCCGAACCGGGACGGCCCTGGATGCTTACTTGGGAGAGTCTAGGTCCGCTTCTCTTTTTCTTTGCCGTTCAGGTGCCCGGCCAGGTTCGCCGCAAAGGCCGTGGACCTTTCCCAAAGCTCGGCGGCTTTGAACCTGACTTCCAGCCGGTCGGGCCCGGCGGCGGCGAGAGCGCCTGCCGGGGTGTCAACCGGCCCCGCTTGGGGCTCGGCATTCACGAAGCAAAGCGGCGGGAAGAGCACGCACCACCAGTTCGCGCCGTTTCCGGCGCCGAGCGTGACCTGGACCGCCTGATACTCACCGGCGGCTAGGGTCAGGTCTCCATAAGTCCGGGTCGGAAACGGGAAGATGCCGTAACGCACCTCGACAGGATATTCCTTGCCGGCTTTTGCCACTTCCGCCTCACTGACCTGTTGGATCATGACCAGGTTTTCGCCGATCACCCGCCCGGCCTCCCGGGCGTCGCTCACCCCAAGCACGAGGGGACGTACATTTTCGACCACCGCCCCCCGTACCCGGTGCTTCAAAACCTGGTCGGCCTCATCGTCGCTGTTGGGCACGATGTGAATCCGGATCAGGTTGTCCTGGTTATATGCGATTACGGCCGCCTCCTGGTGCCAGTGCATCGCGACGGCTCCCGCCAACAGCGCGCCCACGATCATCAGCTTTGCTATATGCATTTCCACAACAGCACCTCACTTTGAGGGTCAGATGTATTTGCGCATGTGGCTTAAGGCCGCTTTTTCCAGCCTGGACACCTGCGCCTGGGAAATGCCGATTTCCTCGGCCACCTCCATTTGCGTCTTCCCCTCGAAAAACCGCAGGGTTAGAATGAGTTTTTCCCGTTCGTTCAGTTTGCGGATCGCGTCCCGGATCGCGATGTCCTCCAGCCAGTTGGCATCGGCGTTCCTTTCGTCTGAAACCTGATCCATCACAAAGATCGGGTCGCCGTCGTGGTAGATCGGTTCGAAAAGTGAGATCGGTTCCTGAATGGAGTCCAGGGCGAACACGATTTCCTCGCGGGGGATATTCAATTCTTGGGCGATCTCGCTCACCGACGGCTCGCGCGAAAACCGGTTGGCCAGGTTGTCCCGGATCTGGAGTGCCTTGTACGCCACGTCGCGCAAGGAACGCGAGACCCGGATGGGGTTGTTGTCCCGGAGGTAGCGTCTGATTTCGCCGATGATCATCGGCACGGCGTAGGTGGAGAACTTGACGTTCTGGCCCAGGTCAAAGTTGTCAATCGCCTTGATCAAGCCGATACAGCCGACCTGGAACAGGTCGTCCACAAACTCACCGCGGTTGGTGAACCTTTGGATCACGCTCAAGACCAGCCTGAGGTTGCCGTTGATGAGTTTGGACCGGGCCGAGGGATCTCCGGCTTGCATCTCCTGGAACAACTGCCGCATTTCAGCGGCGGTCAAGACGGGGAGCTTGGATGTATTGACCCCGCAAATCTCCACCTTGTTGACCACAACCCGGCCTCCCTACATTATTTGATTGTCCTCATTATTGCCGTGTCCGAATGCGTTTATACCCGCGCCGCGGCCCGCCCGGCCGCCTGGCGGCCAGAAAAAACCAACGCCCCGGTCGGCACCGGAGCAGGTCTTGTTTGACTGATTGGCGGGCTTGGGAGGTCTTTCTTACCCGAAGCGGTAGATTTCTTTCTTGAGGCGGTTGATGATCCGTTTTTCGAGGCGCGAGATGTAGGACTGGGAGATGCCCAGCAGGTCGGCCACTTCTTTCTGCGTCTTTTCTTCACCGTTGTTCAGGCCGAAGCGCAGTTCCATGATCTTGCGTTCACGCTGGGACAGCTTCTGGAGAGCCAAGCGGAGTAACTTGTGATCCACTTCCATCTCCAGGTCTTTATAGATGATGTCGGAGTCGGTGCCCAACACGTCCGAAAGCAAGAGTTCGTTGCCGTCCCAGTCTATGTTCAGCGGTTCCTCGAAGGAGATTTCCCCGCGGACCTTGCTGTTGCGGCGCAGGTACATCAGAATCTCGTTTTCGATGCAGCGTGAAGCATAGGTGGCCAGCTTGATTCGTTTCCGGGGGTCGAAGGTGTTTACGGCCTTGATCAGGCCGATGGTGCCGATTGAAACCATATCCTCGATGCCGACACCGGTGCTCTCAAACTTGCGCGCGATATACACCACCAGGCGTAGGTTGCGCTCGATCAGGGTGCTGCGCACCCCGTGGTCGCCGGCCTCCAGACGGCTGATCAACCCCGTCTCCTCGTCCACCGTGAGCGGTGGCGGCAATGTCTCGCTGCTGCCGACATAGTGACCCTCGGGATGATAACCGACGCTCCGCAGGAGCCTGACCGCCAGTAATCGCAGGTAAAGCCTGATTTGCCAGGCTTGACGCACACTGATCCCCCCTTGTCAGAGTCCGGCTGCTGTCTCCAGAAGCCGCGGATTGACGAGCGCCCGGTAGGTGGCTTCCGGACACAATTGCCGCTGGTATACCCCGACCACCACTTTTCGGACCCGGATGTTTTCTGAACCATACAAGATTTCCACCTCGTCCGGCCGGAAGCCCAGCAACAAACCGCTGCTGCGCCCCAGGGACTGGAAGGGTATCACCCTGAGCCTGCCGGCCCACCGGCTATTGCCCAGGCTCTCCAGCACTTTGGCGAAATCCGGTTCTTCGCCGGCTTCGAAGGCCGAGCACAATTCGGCGGGCAAAAGCTCTCGCACCGCGTTGAACTCCACCACCAGCACCGGGTGATTGGTCAGCGGGTCGGAGAGCTGGTTGCCGGTATCGAGCAGGGCGTTCACAGAGAGGCTTCTTCCGCAGGTATGAATGCGCACCGGAATGTGAAAAAGCCCTTTCAATCGTCGGCGTTTTAGAAAAGCACCCCCGGTGCGTCCCACCAGCCACACTACCGCCAAGGCGGTCACCACGGCCGGCCAGAAATAGCCCCGGGGCACCTCCAGGAAACCGGACGGTCCGCTCAACCCGCCGCTCCCCAAAAAGTAGGTCAGTCCGAACACCAATCCCCCCAAGCCGAATGAGGCCAGGTAGAAAATGGCGAAGCAGGCCCCCAGCTTGCGGACCGGCTGCGGGTAGAACGCGGCGGCCAGCATCAGCAGGGAAACGCCGACCTTGGCCGGGATTCCCGCCACCCAGGCCGGAACCGGGAAAAACAATACTACGGCGTAGGCGGCGCCGAGCGCGGCGGCGCTCAGAAGCCGCCGGAAGGTCGTGGGGACCAGGGCAAACCGGGCGGTGAACCAGAGGATGGCGAAGTTCATAAGCACGTTGCCCAAGAGGACCTCGTCCAGGTAAACGGTGTACACCACGCACGCCGCACCTCGCCCCCAATCCCTACCACTTTATATGACCCGGACCGGGGATTATGCCAAAAACAAAACCCCGGTTCCTATTATAGCAACCGGGGCTGGAAAAACCTGTAAAACAGTGGTCCGGCGTTCAGTTTTTTCTCGACGGTATCGGCTATTCCAAATCAGGAAGCAAGTAAAAGGCCCAAGAACCGAAGAATCCCGAAGCGCTCCCCTGTTTCCTTACTCCCACATTCCGTGGTGATGCTTCTGGTCCCCATTCCCCTGACCTGTCTGCTGCCCCCTCAGCGTCTCCGCAAAAACTCGGGAATATCCAGATCCTCATGACTGGTAAAAGGCCGCAGTTCATCCTCGGGTGCCGCGGCGGCGACCTGCCGCGCCGTTTCCACCTCAAAACCAGTGGCGATGACCGTCACCCGGACCTCGTCATTCATTGCTTCGTCGATGACGGCCCCGAAGATAATGTTCGCCTCCGGATCCACCGCCTGGGCGATGATCTCGGCTGCTTCATTGACTTCAAACAGCCCCAGCGAACTGCCGCCGGTGATGTTCAAAAGCACTCCGCGCGCTCCATCCACCGAGGTCTCCAGGAGCGGGCTGGAGATCGCCATCCGGGCCGCCTCCGCCGCCCGGTTGTCGCCGGTCGCCGTACCGATGCCCATCAGGGCCGATCCCGTTTCCTTCATAATTGTCTTTACATCAGCGAAGTCCAGGTTGATGAGCCCCGGTACCGCAATCAGGTCCGAAATCCCTTGGACCCCCTGTCTCAGAACGTCGTCGGCGATACGGAAGGCCTCAATAATCGACGTGTTCTTTTCTATCACCTGCAAGAGCTTATCGTTCGGAATCGTGATCAGGGTGTCCACCCGGGTCCTGAGATTCTCAATCCCCACATTGGCCTGCTGATACCGTTTCCGGCCTTCAAAGGTGAAGGGGCGGGTGACCACGCCCACCGTGAGCGCTCCCAACTCCCGGGCCACCTCGGCCACAATGGGCGCCCCGCCGGTACCGGTACCCCCACCCATACCTGCGGTAACAAACACCATGTCCGCGCCCTTCAAGCCCTGGACCAACTCGTTCCGGCTCTCCTCAGCCGCTTTCTGCCCGATCTCGGGGTTGCCCCCCGCTCCCAAGCCTTTGGTGAGCTTGGTCCCGATCTGGATCTTATAGTTACACAGAGATACGGCCAGTACTTGTGCGTCTGTATTGATGGCGATGAACTCCACGCCTTTAAGTCCCGCGCTGATCATCCGGTTCACGGCGTTATTACCGCCTCCGCCGACACCCACTACCTTGATGTTGGCAAAACTGTTAGTTTCCAGTTCTAGTTCTATCACGCGGCTCCCCCTTTCGCACGCGCGGCGTACGGTTCTAGTCAACCTAAGATTCAACGCACACGCAAAAATTCCCTTTAAGCGGCTTCATTTTTTCTGCCAACCACGTACCGGCGGATGATGCCCAGGTTTTGAAAGAGGCGTACACCAAAGGCGACCACCGCGGCGATGTAGATGTCCACCCCAAGCCGGTCTCCGATAAACACCAGGAGTGCCGCCATGAGGGCGTTACCTACAAAACCCGACAGGAACACGATGTTGTCGAACTTCTCTTCCATGGCGGCCCTGATTCCGCCGAACACCGAGTCCAGTGCGGCCAGGATGGCAATTCCCAGGTACTTGGCGTATGCCGCCGGCAAGAACACGGGGAGGTTCAGCCCGATTCCGAAACCGATAATTAAACCGATCACCGCCAGCCAGACGCTAACCCACACGCGACTACACTCCTTCTCTTAATGGTCGGGCGTATTCCAGGCGGGGGCGGCCCTGGTACGCTGGCAGCACCAGTTCATCCCTGGTTTCAATGACCACGTCGATCCCCCACTCCCGCAGGGTTTCGGCCAGCCCCCCTGGAAACTCCAGTGCTTTGACCAAGTCGTCGGGGTTACCGATCGCCTGGATCCGGTAGGGAGTAGAAATGCGCTCCTGGTTGACATTGATGAACGGTCCCGCCTGCCGGATCTCACTGGTGGCGGTCAGCCTCTGGTCATTGACCGCGATCGCCTCCGCTCCGGCCGCGCGAAGTTCATTCACCACGCGCAGGAGGTCTTCGTCACGCATCGCAAACAGAATACCCCCGGGTCGGTCGATACCGGCGGCGTTCTCCAGGTGAAGCTCCACACCGGGCCCGGCAACTCTGGTCAGGCCGGCCAGAACCATATGCTTTTCAATCTCGGCACGCAGGGCGGACTCAGCCTGTTCATTGCCCTGACGGGCGGTTTGCACCTTATCCTCCATTTCCCGGACCTCCGCCCTCAGGCTCTCTTTTTCCTGAGTCAGTTCCTTCAACTCCGCCGTCAGGATCCGGCCGCGGTCACCCGGGGGCAGCGGCGGTTCCGGAAGCTCAAGCAGCCGTACCTGGAATCCCACCAGGAGACCCAGGAGCAGTCCCACCACGGCAATGGATATGTATCCAGGGTGCAAAGCCTCAAGACCCCCCTTCCTGGAAGAGCGGGCGCGCATACTTGAAGGCGGTCGGCCCGGTATACGCCGGCACCACGGCCTCCGCCACCCGGCGTACCGATACCTGGATACCCCAGTACTTTAGGGTATCCATCACGCCGTCCCGCATTTCCAGCGCCGATATCATCGTGTCCTGGTTCCCGATCGCCGTGATCACGTATGGGGGGGTCAGCCGCTTGGTTTTGTTTACCCGGACGGCCGGACCGATGCACAGGACCTCGCTCGTGGCCACGATCCGTTCCCCGTTGATCGCCAGCGCCTCCGCTCCGGCGGCGCGCAATTCGTTTAACACCCTCACCAAGTCCTCATCGTGCAGAACGTAGAAGTTCGGGTTCTGTCCCGACTGTGAAGGCAGACTGCTGTCACTCAAAATTACCTCGATCCCCGGTCCGGTCACCGACAGCATGCCGGACTGGATGCGCACCGTCTCCAGTTCGGTACGCAGGCGCTCATGTTGCGACTCCCCGGCCACCTGGTCTAACTCTTTCCGCAGTTCACGGATCCGAACCCGCAAGGCGTCCCGCTCCGAACGGGTCGCCTCCACCTCCTGGGCCAACTGCTCGATCCGTTTAACGGTGGTGGTCTGAACCTTTTCCTGTTGCACCCGGAACTGGGTGGAAAGCATCAAGCCCAGGACGAGGCCGACGATAATCAGGGCCCAGTGAAACTTACTCTTCAACATCGCCGCCACCTCCGGCATACTTCACCACAGGCTTGTCAGGTTCGGAAAGGTCGATGTACTCCACTTTCCGGCCGTCATCCCGGACCAAAGCCAGCACTTCCAGCAACAGCACACCCTTTTGTTCCAAACGTTCCAACTGCCCCAGGCGAATTTCAATTCCGTCAAAGGTGTACAGGATAAGCCGGAGATCATTTCCAAACCAGACTTCCGAAAGACCGGCCACCACTTCTTTCGGCAGTTTTTCGACGGCCTCCAGGGTTCGCTGCAAGTTGGGATTCCCGAACTGAACTCCTGTGATTACGGGTAGTCCGTCCCATCCCTTCCCTTTCTTACGCACCGGAACCCCTTCCACATCCACCTCCCAAAATTCCCCGTGGATGTTTAGCAGGGCTACCGGCACCCTTTCCTCCACAATGATCCGGACCGTCGAAGGAAACTCCCGGACCAATTCCGCTTTCCGGATTGCAGGCAGTGCTTCCAGGCGGTCTTCGGCCTCCCTCGTCTGAGCCTGGAAGATGTTGGTCCCGGGCACGATTCCACTGGCGGAACGGATCTCCTCGGCCTGCAGGTGCAGGTTGCCCTCCACCGTGATGGTATCGATCTCAAACAGCGGCGAACTAACGAGAATGAACCCTGCAACGAGAATGATGATCGAAAAAATAATAGTCTCCCACCAGTTGAGCCTGGGTCCCGGCACGGTTCAAACCCCCTGAATACGATATTATAACTCCGTTACCGGGACTTGTCCAAATCTTAACCAAATAAAGGGCGGGCTATGCCCGCGCCCTTATGATCTCTGCTCCCAAATTACGGTATTTTTCTTCCAGTTTCTCGTAACCCCGGTCGATGTGCTCGATCTGTTCCACGACGGTGGTGTTCTCGGCACCGAGCCCGGCAAGTACCAGTGCTGCCCCCGCCCGCAGGTCGGAAGCTTCCACGAGGGCCCCACTCAAGCTCTTTTTGCCCTTGATGATCGCCGTGTTGCCTTCGAGACGGATGTCCGCCCCCAGACGCCTAAGTTCGGAAACGTGTTTGAAACGGTTCTCGAAAATGGTTTCGGTCACCGTGGACGTCCCGTCAGCCAGACTCAGCAGGGCCACGAACTGGGGCTGCATGTCGGTGGGGAAACCGGGGTAAGGCAGCGTCCTGACATCTATGGCCCTCAGCCGCTCGGGGCAGCGGATGTGTACGGCGTCCCCGGTCACCTCAAATTCGGCTCCGGCCTCCCGGAGTTTGGCCAGGACCGGTTCCACGTGTTCCGGGATGATGCTCTCCACCGTCACCTCGCCCCCGGTAATAGCGGCGGCCACCAGGTAGGTGCCGGCCTCGATCCGGTCGGGTATCACCGTGTGCCGACAGGGATTAAGGCTTTCCACTCCTTCGATGCGGATCACATCGGTGCCCGCCCCGCTGATCTTCGCGCCCATCTGGTTCAGGTAGCTCTGCAAATCCACGACTTCGGGCTCCCGGGCCGCGTTCCGCAAGGTGGTCCGGCCACGGGCCAGGCTTGCGGCCATCATAATGTTTTCGGTGGCGCCCACGCTGGGCACATCAAGATAGATGTCGGCGCCGACAAGCCGTGCGGCGTCAGCCTTGATGAAGCCTGCCCGTTCCTCGATCCTGGCTCCTAGGGCACGCATTCCCCGCAGGTGTAGGTCCATAGGCCGGGAGCCGATGTTGCAGCCCCCGGGCTGTGAAATGAGCACGGTGCGGAACCGTCCGAGAAGCGGGCCGAGCACCAGGTTGGAGGCGCGCATTTTGCGCATCAAGTCCTCACCGATTTCCCGGGACGCCACGTTGCGATTGTCGATCCTGAGACAGTGGTCCTCCCGGTTGATGCGGGCCCCGAGGTACTCCAGAAGCTCGACCATCACCTCTACATCCTGCAGATTGGGCACATTTTTGATGAAGGACTCTCCCCCGTACAAAAGGCTGGCCCCCAAAATCGGGAGTACGGCATTTTTGGCACCGCTGACCGTAATGGTCCCTTTAAGGCGGTTTCCCCCCTTGATGATAATACGCTCCATATGTCACCCCGCCTTAGAAATCACCCATCAAATTCACCTCTAGTCCCAACTCGATCCCGAATTTATCACCTACTAACTGGCGGACCTGCCTGATCAACTCCATAATGTCCCGTGCCGTGGCTCCGCCCGTATTTAACACGAAATTCGCGTGCTTGTATGATACTTCGGCGCCCCCCACCCGCAGGCCTTTGCCGCCCGCGGCCTCAATCAGCCGCCCGGCCGAATCACCCGGCGGATTCTTGAATACGCAACCCGCACTCGGCTGCTCAAGCGGCTGGGTTTCCCGGCGCCGGTTCAAAAACCGCTCGATTTCGCGGCCGATTTCGTCCCTGTCTTTCGGAAAACACCGCAAGGCCACCGCAGTAACGATTTCCTTTCCGGCCTGGATATTGCTCCACCGGTATCGGAAACCGAGTTCGCCTGCCGACCGCCGCTGGACTGTTCCCGAACGGTCGACCATCGTTACCTCTTCCACCCGGTCACCCATGCACAGTCCGTTGGCACCGGCGTTCATTACCACCGCCCCGCCCAACGAAGCCGGAATTCCGGCCATAAATTCCAGTCCCCCCAGACCGGACTCCCACGCCGTCCTGAGCAAACGGGAAAGCCTGACTCCACCCTGTGCCAGAATTACGTTCCCGTCGAGCACCACCCGGTCCATACCGGAACCCATCCGGACCACGACCCCCCGCAAGCCCGCGTCACTTACCAGCAGGTTGGAGCCGTTGCCCATCACGGTCAGCGGCAGCCCCCGCTCGGCGGTGAAACGCAGCACGAACTGCAGGTCTTCAATTACGGCTGGCTCCACGAAATAATCGGCCGGACCGCCGACCCGCCAGGTGGTGTGGGCCCCTAGCATCTCGCCGACGCGGATCGAACCTCGGATCCCTGCTTTCAGGTCCAGGTAAACTTCCATAAAATATTAACCCCCCAGGATCTGGAGCAGCGCCCGCCCACTCTTCCAGATGTCCCCGGCGCCCAGGGTGATCACCAGGTCGCCCTCCCGGACCACCGACGCCAGGTGGGCCACCAACTCGTCCTGCTCTTCAAACAGTAAGGGTTCGACCCGCTGCTGCTTCTGAATCTCGTCTCTGATCAACCGGGCGGTCACGCCCGGAATTGGTTTTTCCCCGGCCGGGTAAATCCTGCTTAAAAGCACCTGGTCGGCGGCCGTGAAGGCCTTGCCGAACTCCGCGTGCAGGAACTTGGTGCGCGTATAGCGGTGCGGCTGAAACACGGCGATCAGGCGCTTCGGCCTGGTCTGGCGCGCTGCTTCCAGCGTGGCTTTGATTTCCGTGGGGTGGTGGGCGTAGTCATCAACCACCCGCACCCCCCGGCTCTCCCCTACGAGTTCGAACCGCCGCCGGACTCCCCGGAAGTCCCTAAGTGCCCGGGCAATCTCCGGAAACTCCAATCCCAGGTGCCGGCCCACGGCCACCACCGCCAACGCGTTCAAAAGGTTGTGACGGCCCGGAATGGTCAGTTCGAACCGGCCCAGAAGCTCCCGTCTCCAGTAAACCTCGGCGCTTGAAACTGCACAGTTCAGGTGGAATCCGGCCAGACGGTAGTCGGCATCGGGCGCACAGCCGTAGGTAATGACCGGAAAAGGCAACTCATGCGCCATCTGCCGTAGAAAGGGGTCGTCATAGTTTAAGACGGCCACCCCATCCCGCGGCACTTTGAAGATAAACTCCCGGAAGGCCCTCCGAATGGCATCCACCGTCCGGTAGTAGTCCAGGTGATCGTCCTCCACGTTCGTGACGATCACAATGGAAGGGTGAAGGAGGGAAAAAGACCCGTCACTTTCGTCGGCCTCTGCGACCAGATACTCCCCGCCGCCCGCTTTGGCGTTTCCGAAGCCGTTCATTTCGCCACCGATAATCACCGTGGGGTCCAATCCCGTCCGTTCCAGCAGGAAGGCCACCAGTGAGGTAGTGGTGGTCTTACCGTGGGCTCCGGCGACCGCGATCCCCTTCCACTGGTGCATCAGACGCCCCAACATCTCCGCCCGGGGGATAACGGGCAGGCCCCGTTTGCGCGCAATCACCAGTTCCGGATTGTCGGGCGGTATGGCGGACGAATACACCACCAGTTCGGCTGCGCCCACATGAGACGGGGAATGCCCGTAGAAAACCCGGGCCCCCAGCATCTGCAACTTGTCGGTGACTTCCGACTTCTTGAGGTCCGAGCCGCTTACCATGTACCCGTGGTCCAGAAGCACCATGGCGATACCACTCATTCCAGCCCCGCCGATACCGACGAAATGTACGCGTTCGGGTGTTAGAGGCATATAAACTTGCTCCTTCCTCCAGGGCGTCTGTTCTTTGTATACTATGCGTACTCCAGACAGGGTGTTACGTTAGCCTGTCCGGGACCGTAAGAATTCAATGCCGTGTGAACATGTTTCAATTATCTCGTTCCTTTTCCTGCAAGCTTCTCGATGATGTCGAGAATACTGTCCAGTGCGCGCGGTTTACCCAGGGCTTTGCTGGCCTGACGCATCGCTGCCAGTTTCCGGGGGTCGTTCCAAAGGGCGGCGACCGCGGCCAGAAGACCCTGTCCGGTCAATTCCCGGTCCAGAATCAATACCGCCGCACCCCGCTCGGAAAGTGCCCGGGCGTTGTACTCCTGGTGGTTTCCGGTGGCGAACGGATAAGGCACCAGAATGCTCGGGAGCCCGAGCGCCGTGAGTTCCGCGATGGTCGAAGCGCCGGACCGGCAGATCACCAGGTCCGCCGCGCCCAGGAGGGCGGCGATTTCGTGGAAGTAGGGGGCGACCACAATGTTGCCGGGCGCCTTCGCCGTGGAGCCGGTACCCTTCAACAGCGGGGCGAACTCGTCGTATCCGGCCGTTCCGGTGGCGTGAAACAACCGTACACCGGGGTGTTCACGGAAGGCCTGTACAACCGGTATCATGGCCTGATTGAGGCTCCTGGCACCACGACTGCCCCCGAAGGACAGCAGCACGAAGGCGTGGTCCGGAATGCCCAGGTGCCTGCGCGCCTGTTCCCGGCGCGTGTTTAGGATTTCCGGCCGTACCGGCAGACCCGTGAGAATGATCCGGGCCCGGGCCGGAAAGTGCCCGGCGGCCTCCACAAAGGTCACCGCCGTACGGCTGGCATAGCGGGACAGCATCCGATTGGTCAGACCGGGCAAGGCATTCTGCTCGTGAATCAGGGTCTTGATCCCCCGCAGCGCCGCGGCCAGCACCACCGGTCCGCACACGTAACCGCCGGTGCCCACCACCACTTGCGGGCGGAAGCGGCGCATCAGGGACAACGACGCCCCCAGGCCGCGCCCCGCCCGCAGCACCGCCGCCAGGTTCGTGGGGCTTAAACCCCGCTTTAATCCTGCCGCCGGAATGGCGTGAAACGGCAAGCCCGTGCGCGGGACGATTTCAGTTTCCAGTCCCCGGCTTGTCCCGACGTAGAGCAGGTCGGCGTCAGGATGACGCCGCTTGATTCCCTCCGCAATCGCCAGCGCCGGGTAGATGTGGCCGCCGGTACCGCCTCCGGCAATAATCACGCGCAAAAAGCCCAGACCTCACTTCGTGGTGTTATTCACTTAGCAGTGGCATACTTGGAAATATTCAGCAAGATTCCCACGCCGATCAGGGAAAAAACAAGGGAGTTGCCCCCGAAACTGATAAAAGGCAGTGTAATCCCAGTTACCGGCATGCTCCCGGTGACCACCCCGATGTTAATGATGGCCTGCAAGGAAATACCCACCGTCAACCCGGTGGCCATGAGGCTGGAAAAAGCATCGGGCGCGGAAACCGCGATCCTCAACCCCCGCCACACGAAGACCGCAAAAAGACAGATGATTAGAAAGGCCCCGATGAAACCCAATTCCTCGCCCACCACCGCGAAAATGAAGTCGGTGTGTTGCGCGGGCAGGTACAGGAATTTTTGCTTGCCCTGACCGAGACCGGTGCCGAAGAGCCCGCCCGAGCCCAGGGCGTAAAGCGACTGGATGATGTGGAACCCGCTGCCCTGCGGGTCCTGCCAGGGATCCAGGAAGGCAAACAGCCGCTGCAGCCGGTACGGGGCGACGGCGATGGCCACTCCGACACCTGCCAGGCCGACCACACCGAGGCCCGCCAATACACTGAGCCGGGCTCCGGCCGCAAAGAACATCATGAAGATGGTCCCAGCCAGGGTAACCGCAGTGCCCAGGTCGGGCTGGAGCAGGATCAGGCCGCAAGCGGCCCCCAGCATGACCAGGAACGGGAGAAGTCCACGGGTAAAATTCTGCACCAGCTCGCCCTTCCGGCTCAGGCCGTAAGCGGTGAACACAACGAGGCACAGCTTTATGAACTCGGACGGCTGGAAGGTGACCGGGCCGACCCCGATCCACCGCCGCGCCCCGTACGCCTCCATTCCGATCCCCGGGATGACCACCAGGATCAGCAGGACAAAGGCCGCGGCAAGCATCGGCAGAGCCCAGCGCCGCCAGTTCCAGTAGTCCCAGTTCATAACCAGGAACATCGCCGTCAGGCCGATCAGGGCCCAGAGCAGTTGACGCTTAAAGTAATAGAAACTGTCGTTGTAGTGCACGAGAGAGCTGTATTCGCTGGCGCTCAAGATCATGACCAGGCCGATGCTCAACATCATGAACACGGTCAGGAAAAGCAGGAAATCAGGCGCCCGGCTGGTTTTCGGCAACTAACCCGCCTCCCTTGCCTCTCACCTCTATTCATTTGCCAGCTCCCGTACCAGACTGCGAAAGAGGTCGCCTCGCTCCTCGTAGTTCCGGAACATATCCCAACTGGCGCACGCCGGGGACAAAAGCACCACCTCGCCGGGCCGGGCAGCATCCCGCGCCAGTTGTACCGCACCGGGCAGGTCTTTCGCCCGCAGGACCTCCCCCAGGCCCGCCCGGGCAGCGGCGGCCGCCATCTCCGCGGCGCACTCCCCGATAATGACCAGAACCCGCACCTTTTCCCGGGCTTTCTCCATAAAGGCGGTAAAATCGTTGCCCTTGTTGCGCCCGCCGGCGATCAGAACCACCGGGCCCGCGTACGCGTCAAGAGCTCGGATGGCCGCGTCCGGATTGGTGGCCTTGGAATCGTTGACGTACTCCACCCCACCGACCCAGCCGACCGTCTCCAGCCGGTGCGGGACACCCTGGAAAGAAGTCAGCGCTCGGCCCAGGGCGGACGGCCCGATACCCAGCACCCAGCCAGCCGCCGTTGCCGCGAGCGCATTCTCGACGTTGTGCGCGCCCGGGATGGACAGGGTCCGGACCGGGCAGACGGCCGCTTCCTTTCCCCCGGCCCGTGCCATAATCTGGCCGTCCTGGATAAACACACCTTGCTCTAATTTATGCTGGCGGCTGAAGAATATGACCTCGGCCCGCGTCCGGGAGGCCAGTGCCCTGGTGCGCGGGTCGTCGAAATTTAATACGGTCCAATCGGACGCTTGCTGGTTGGCGAAGATGGCGGCTTTGGCTTCGATGTAGGCTTCCATGGTGCCGTGTCGGTCCAGGTGATCAGAAGTTAGGTTTAGGATGACCGCCACCCGGGGACGGAAATCGCGGGTGGTTTCGAGCTGGAAACTCGACACCTCGGCCACGATTACGTCTTGGGGGCCGTAGTTCTCGACCTCCGTAATCAGGGGCACCCCGATGTTCCCGGCGACCAGGGTGCGGCGGCCGGCTTGCCGGAACAACTCCCCCAGCAAGGCGGTGGTGGTGGTCTTCCCGTTGGTGCCCGTTACGGCCACGACCGGGGAGCGCGTGAACCACCAGGCCAATTCCAGTTCCCCGATCACGGGGATGCCAAGCCGCCGGCCCTCGGCCACGGGCGGAACGTCCAGGGGCACACCCGGACTGACCACGATCAGGTCCCAGCGCCCGGGAGAAACCCGGGGGTAGAAGCCCAGGCTCAGAATCACGCCGTTTAAAGCACCCAGTTTGAGGTCCTCCAGCTTTTTGATGTCGGTCAGGGTTACCGCCACGCCCTGCGACGTGAGAAACCGCGCCGCCGCTTGGCCGCTTTTCCCCGCGCCGACCACCAGAACGCTCTTTCCTGCCAGCTGCACTTCCTTCACCCCATGTCTAACCAAGACCTTTAAGGCCAGCAAGGCCCAAGACGGCCAGCACCAGCCCCACCGTCCAGAAAGTGAGCACCACCCGGGTTTCGGACCAACCAACCAGTTCGAAGTGGTGGTGCAGAGGACTCATCCGGAATACACGCCGCCCGGTGAGCTGATACCAGATCACCTGGATGATCACGGACAGCGTTTCGATCACGAACACCCCGCCGATGATCAAGAGAAAGAGTTCACTCTTGGTGATCACGGCCGCCGCGGACAAACCGCCCCCAAGGGCCAAGGAACCGGTGTCCCCCATAAAGACCCGCGCCGGGTAAAAGTTGTAGCACAAAAAGCCGACACAACCCCCGACCAAGGCACCCAGCACGATCCCGACCCACGTTTTGTCCATTACCAGCGCAATCATGGCAAAAGCCAGCGCTGCGACCGCAAACGTTCCGGCCGCCAAGCCGTCCAGCCCGTCGGTAAGGTTGACGGCGTTGGCCGTGGCCAGAACCACGAACACGGTGACTCCCAGAAAAAACCACCAGCCCAGGTCCAGGGCCAAGCCTCCGTGAACTACTATTCCGGAAAACGGAACGAGGAAATCGGTACCGCGCTCCAGCACGAAAACGGCCGTCACCGCCAGGGCAACAGCAATGAGCACCTGGCCCAGCAGTTTCTCCCGGGCCCGCAAGCCCAGAGACCGCTTATGCACTACTTTTGCAAAATCATCCATAAAGCCGAGCACGCCGAACCCCAGGGCAACGGCCAGCACCAACAAACCCTCGATCCAGCCGGCCCGTACCCCCCCCGGCAGAAAGGCGACCACGAGCACGGCTGCCGCCGCCCCGAAAAGAAAGATCACGCCGCCCATCGTGGGTGTTCCCGTCTTTTGCAGGTGCCGGGTCGGACCGTCGGAACGTACCCGCTGGCCGAATCGCAGGCGGTGCAGAAGCGGGATTACGACGGGACCCAGGACCAGCGTCACCAGGAAAGCCACCCCGGCGGCTACCAGTACCGGAATCAACGACCGTCCCTCCTCGTACCGCCCGCGGCCGGCGTGGCCGCTTCCGCAAGACCTTTCACAATCCGCTCCATCTGGAACGCGCGTGAGCCTTTGACTAAAATCACCACGTTTTCCCCCGCCAACCGGCGGGCGGTGTCAACGGTTTCTTCAAGTGTGTGGCATGCCCAGATCCGGGAGGCAGGCAACCCGGCTTCACGGGCGCCGTCAGCGATTCCCACCGCCAACTCACCCATCGTCACCAGTTGACCTACACCGGCGTGGGCACAGGCCATCCCTACCTCCCGGTGCGCTTCCGAAGAACGCGGGCCCAACTCCAGCATGCCGCCGAGGATCGCCACCGTAGATCGCCCAGCGGCAATCTCGGCTAGAACCTCGAGCGCAGCCTTGACCGAAGCGGGGCTGGCATTGTAAGTGTCGTTGATAATAGTCAGACCGCCGGCCTTAACAATGGCCTGCCGCAGGGATGAAGCGCGGGCCTGCTCCAAACCGGCGCGGATTTCACTCACCGCCAGGCCCAGTTCCAACCCGACCGCGATCGCCGCCAGGGCGTTCAGCGCCGTGTGTCGGCCGAAAAGCGGCAGATAGTACTCTTCGTCCCCCCCCGCGGACCGCACCCGGAAGACAGAGCCGTCCGGTAGGGCACGGTAGTCAAGAAGCCGGAAGTCGGCGGATTCAGATTCCCCAAAGCGCACCACCCGCCCCCGGCACCGTCGGGCCTGCTCATCCATTCCAGGGCTCTCGGCGTGCAGTACGGCGAACCCGGAAGGGGGAATATGGTCCAGAAGCTCTCCCTTGGCCCGGGCGATATTCGCCACCGAGCCCAGGAGTTCCAGGTGGGTCTCGCCGATGTTGGTGATCACGCCTCCCGTAGGCTCACAAATCCGGGCCAGGAGATCGATTTCGCCCGGAGCCCGCATTCCGAGCTCGACCACCGCCACCTCGTGAACGGGGTCTACATCCAGGAGCGTCAAGGGCAGGCCGATCTCGTTGTTCAGGTTCTCGCGGGTGGCCAAGACCCGAAAGCGGGCCGCAAGCACGGCCGTCAGCAGATCCTTGGTGGTGGTTTTCCCCGTGCTGCCGGTGACGGCAATCACCGGGAGGCCGCAGCGCCGCCGGTTGTCCAGCGCCAGCGCCTGCAGCGCCGTCAGCGTGTCGGCGACTTTCAGCACGGCGACGCCGGAGGGAACAGACACCTCCCGGCTGACCAGCAGCCCGCAAGCCCCGCGGTCCACCGCCTGCCCAGCGAAATCGTGCCCGTCGAATCGGGAACCCCGCAGCGCGACAAACAGTTCGCCGCCGGCAAGCACTCTGGTGTCGGTCGTCACCCGCTTCACCCGGGCGGACGGCTCCCCCTGAATTATCTCGGCCCCGGTCACAGCCCTAATCTCTGCGATCGTGATCGTTCTCATCTGCGCCCCCGTAGCCCATAGCGGCCAGAATCGCGGCAGCCTCCCGGCGGTCGTCGAACTTCAGACGCTTGGTGCCGATGATCTGGTAGTCCTCGTGACCCTTACCCGCAATGATCACCACGTCCCCGGGCCGGGCCCTCTCGAAAGCATGCCGGATAGCCTCCCGGCGGTCGGGCACCACCGCGTATCCATCCGGACGCACCCGTCGGTAGCCTTCCTCGATATCCATGATAATGGCCAACGGATCCTCCGTGCGCGGGTTGTCCGAGGTAAGCACTGAGTAGTCGGCGCCGCGGGCGCTGATCGCCCCCATCAGCGGGCGTTTGGTGCGGTCCCGGTCGCCGCCGCAGCCGAAGACCGAAATTAGCCGCCCCGGAGCGATTTCCCGCGCCGCCCGGAGCAAGTTTTCCAAGCCGTCCGGGGTATGGGCGTAGTCTATGATTACCGTATATTCTTGCCCCTGATCAACACGCTCAAACCGGCCGGGAACGCCCCGGACCCGTCCCAGGACACCGGCGATCTCCTCCGGCGTAAACCCGCGGACCAGCCCGACGCAGGCCGCGGCCAAAGCGTTGTACACGTTGAACAGCCCGGACAGCCGGAGCGCCACCGGTGCGGACCCCCATTCGCTCTCCAACAGGAATTCCACTCCACCGGGAACCGGGCGGACCCCGGCGGCCCGCACATCGGCGGCCTGATGTACCGCGTACGTGATACGGCATCCCCGGGTCAAATCAAGAAGGCGCACGCCGTAAGGGTCGTCCCGGTTGATTATGGCGGCGGCTTCTTCGCCCAGACCAGTGAACAGTTGGGCCTTGGCTGCAAAATAGTCTTCGAAATCGGTGTGGAAGTCCAGGTGATCCTGAGTGAGGTTGGTGAACACGGCGGCCTCAAAAGAAAGCCCGTGCACCCGGGACAGGCGCAGTGCGTGTGAGGAAACCTCCAGCACCACATCCGTCACCCCGGCATCGGCCATCCGGCGCAGGAGACGTTGCAGATCCAGTGATTCAGGGGTGGTGTGCCGCACGGGCACCACTTCGTCTCCGATAAGGTTGTGAATGGTGCCGATCAACCCCACGCCCGGCCGGCGCGCCCGGAACAGGGCCGCAATCAGGTGGGTGGTGGTGGTTTTCCCGTTGGTTCCCGTCACCCCGACCAGGCGCAGCGCCCGGCCCGGTTCCCCGTAAAAACGGCTGGCCGCCAGAGCTAGGCCCTTGCGGGTGTCGGGTACCACCGCCCAGGCCACTCCCTCCGGCACCGGCACCTTTTGCTGGAGCAAAACGGCCGCCGCACCCCGCGTCACGGCGTCGGGCACAAACCGGTGGCCGTCGGTGATCAGGCCGCCGATGGCCACAAACATAAAACCCGGCTGGGTCTGCCGCGAATCATAGGCGATCCCGGTTACCGGAACATCCAGAACCGGGCTGTGTTCCAATACGTTAAGATGGTTGATCAAATCCCTGAAATTCAAGCGCCATCCCTCCGGGGGCTTGGTCGCGATCGCCTGTACCGTTGGTCTCCTGACCGGGCGGGCCTCCCGCCGCCGGACGTTCAAACTTTACCTTTATTACGGTACCCTTGTCAACCTTTTGCCCCGGTGCTACGGACTGTTCCGCGGCCACCCCGCTTCCGGACGGTTTCAGCAAAAGGTCCAGGCTTTCCAGCAGGGTGCCGGCCTGCTTGATGGTCAGTCCGGTAAGATCGGGCACGGTCACCGGCCGGCGCTTATCCACCGGTTCGGGCCGGAGGTTCAAAATCACGGTGGTGCCCTCTTTGACGGTAGCCCCGGTTTCAGGCACCTGCTCGTGAACGATGTTCCCCTCCCCGCGGGTAATAAAGTTCAGGTTGGCGGCACGGAGTTCCAGCACCGCTTCGTCCAGGGGCAGGTTGACCACCTGCGGCACTTTAACGTCCTTGGGTTCCTCCGGTTCCACCCAGATCCACTGTCTCTCGGGGCGCGGCAGATCCTCCCGGGCCTGAAGGCCCATGTACCGCAGCACATCCTGCATCACGTTCCGGAAGGCCGGGGCCGCCACCTGGCTACCGAAGTAGATCCCGCCCTGCGGTTCCACAACCAAGACCAGGGTAACCGCCCGCGGGTTCTCAACCGGCCCGAAACCAACGAATGAGGAAACGTACCGGCCGGACACGTAGCCCCCGCTCGGCCCCACGACCTGAGCCGTGCCGGTCTTGCCGGCCACCCGGTAGCCGTCCACGTAAGCGTTCATCCCCGTCCCCCGGAGCACCACGCTCTCCAGGAGCGCCTGCATCTCTTGCGCCGTCTCGTTGGAGACGACCCGGCGCACCACTTTAGGTTTTGACTCGCGGACCACCTTGCCGTCGTGATCGACGACTTTCTTAACCAGTTGCGGCTGTAGAAGTTCACCCCCGTTGGCCACCGCCGCCACCGCCGTAGTCAGTTGGATCGGTGTCACGGCAATGGATTGGCCGATGGACATGGTGGCCAGGTTCAGGTTGGTGGCCTGCTTCTGCGGAATCATGATCCCGTGGGCCTCACCGGGCAAGCTGATCCCCGTGGGTGTGCCGAAGCCGAAGCCGTGGAGATACTTGTAAAAAGGGTCAATGCCCACACCCAGGCCGATTTCGATAAAGCCCGGGTTGCAGGAGTGCTGAATCACTTCTTCGAAGGTCTGGCTACCGTGACCGCCGTCTTTCCAACACCTGATGTTCCGGTCCGCCACCTTGATGTAACCTGGATCGTAGAAGCGGCGGTTTTTGTTCACGGCACCCTCTTCCAGGGCCGCGGCGAGGGTGATGATCTTGAAGGTCGACCCGGGTTCGTAGTTGTACCAGATCGCCGGGTTCCGGTCCCAGACGGACTGGGGCTGGTCCGCCCAGCGGTTGGGGTCGAAGGTGGGACGGTTCCCCATCCCCAGAATTTCCCCTGTCTGCGGGTCCATGACAATGATGACCGCATACTTGGGCTGGTAGGTGTCCACCAGTCTGTCCAGCTCACGTTCCACGAAGTACTGGATTGTCTCGTCCAAAGTCAGAAACAGAGCGTGCCCCTGCACCGGCGGGTAGTACTTGTGCACGGCGGTGGGGATCTGACGCCCGACGGCGTCGTACTCCATTACGATCCGCCCGGGAATCCCGCGCAGGTCGATGTCGCAGGTGTTCTCAATCCCGGTCAGGCCCTGGTTGTCGATCCCCACGAAACCCAGAACGTGCGCAGCGAGGCCGTTTTTCAGATAGCCGCGCCGGCTCTCCTCTACGAATTCAATGCCGGGGAGTTTTAAGGACTTCAGTTCCTGGGCCGTCCGGAAATCGACTTTGCGTTTGATCCAGACAAATGATTCCGGCTTGGTGATCAACCGGTAGACGCGGTCCACGTCCATATCCAGCACCACGGCCACCTTCTGGGCGGTTTCTCTCGGGTTCTTGATCTGGGAAGGAATGGCGAATACCGAGTCGACGCTGATGCTGATCACGAGTTCTTTTCCGTTGCGGTCGTAGATGGTTCCCCGCTTGGCCTCCACCGGGATATCGCGCATCCGGTTCTCCAGGGCTTCCTTCCGTAGTTGCTCCCCCAGGAAGAACTGGATGTATACCAGGCGCAGGGATAGAAGAAAAAGCACAGCCGCACTCGCCAGGAGGAGAAAAATTATGCGCTTGCGCATGATAATTCTGGTGGGCTGCATACCGCCCCTCCTGTCCAATAAGCCACGGCCTTCAATTGCGATCAGTTTTTGCCCTTCCGGCTAGCGGATGACCAGATCCAAGAAGGCCTGGAGTATTCCCGGATCGCTCGTTTCCCCCTCCGGCAGCCCACGCTCCTCCGGGGTTGGGTCGGAGGCAACGGCGGGTTTGGTCGGTTCCGGGTCAACGGCGCCAGACACTGCAGCCGGGCCGGGATCACCGATGGCCACAAAAAGCATGTCGTTCGGAGTAGGGCGAATCATCCCGAGTTGGTTTACGGCCAGAATTTCAACCCGGGGCAGGGAATCCAGCCTGTCGATCGCCGCCTTCAGGCTCTGGTTTTCCGCTTCCAGTATCGCGATGTCCTTCTTAAGGCTTTCGGCCTGATAGCTTACATTCATGGCATAGGTATTTGCATAGCTGAAGGCAGCCCCGAGCAGGAACGCAATCACCACCATGACCATCAGGGAAAGACGCGCCCTTTTCTCCGCGCTGGACCGGACTTCGACCGGAACGGTGCGCCGGTGTTCCTCCAGGCCGTAATCAGTCCTTTCCCGCGCTACTATCAAGCCTATTTCACCCCTTTGTCCTTTAGAACGTCGGCCCGCTTCCGGGCCGCCCGCAATTTAGCGCTCCGGGCCCGCGGGTTGGCCGCGATCTCATCCTCTCCCGGCACCCGTGGGCGGGAGGTCAGGATGTCCAGCCGGGGCACCACCCCGCAACGGCACTCCGGCAGTCCCGGGGGGCACTTACAGTGCACCGCGAACTCCCGGAAAGTATCCTTCACCAGCCGGTCTTCCAGCGAGTGATAACTCAGCACCACGACCCTGCCTCCCGCATCCAGCAAATCAACCGCTTGGTGCAATGAGGTTTTCAGGGCTCCCAATTCATCGTTCACGGCGATGCGCAGGGCCTGGAAGGTACGCCGGGCGGGGTGCGGTCCGGTGCGCCGCGCCCGCGCCGGAACGGCCTCTTTGATCACTTCCGCCAGCCGTCCGGTTGTCAGAATCGGCTCCCTCTTCCGCTCCCGAGCGATGAAGGCCGCAATGCGCCGGGACCAGCGTTCCTCGCCGTATGCTTTTATCAAGTCGGACAACTCATCTTCAGGCAACCGGTTCACCAGGTCGGCCGCGGTGACGCCCCCGCCGGGGTCCATCCGCATGTCCAGGGGCGCATCCTGCTGGTACCCGAACCCACGTGATGCCGTGTCCAGTTGGTGCGAGGACACCCCCAGGTCATAGAGGATCCCCTGTACCGGGCCGGTCTCGAGCCGCCGGAGCACCGCCGCAAGCTCCCGAAAATCGGCCTGCACCAGGCGTACCCCGTCACCGTATCCGGCCAGCCGGAAGGCTGCGGCAGCCAGCGCGTCCGCGTCCCGGTCTATTCCGACCAGGAGGCCCCGCCCTCCGATCCGTTCCAGGACACCCAGCGCGTGCCCGCCTCCCCCGAGTGTACAGTCCACGTAGGTCCCGCCTGGCTTCGGGTCCAGCCACTCCAGGACCTCCCGGAGCATCACCGGTTGGTGGCGAAAGCCAGTCAGAGTCATGGGTTTATTTACCCCGCAGTGCATTTTGTTACAGGTCCAGGTCGTAGTCGACGATCTTCTCGGCGATTTCCTCGTAGGCCGCCGCCGCCCCTGAGCTGTACCGCTCCCATTCCTCGCGCGCCCAGATTTCCACCCGGGACGAAACACCAAGGACCATTACGTCCTTTTCCAGCTGTGCGTAGTCGCGCAGCGCGGCCGGCAGCAAAACCCGGCCTTGCTTGTCGGCTTCCAGTTCCGCCGCGCCCGAAAAAAACAACCGCGTGAAAGCCCGGGCCTCCGCCCTGGCAAACGGCAGCTTCCGCAGTTTTTTCTCCATCAGTTCCCACTCCGGCCGGGAATACAGAAAGAGGCAGCGGTCCAGTCCCTTGGTGGCGATGAAACTCGATCCCAGTCCCTCACGGAAGCGAGCCGGTATGAAGAGGCGCCCCTTGTTATCCAGCGTGTGCAGGTACTCGCCAATGAACACCACGGCCACCCCTTGCACGCGGTACTGTTCACCACTTTCCCCCACTTTAAACCACACGCTCGGTGTTTGACAAGAGAAACCCTGCAATTAATCCCTAAAAATATAAAAGTTCTTGTTTCTGCCCAATGCAGAAAGGGTCCTCCCGCGGGAAGACCCTTTGAGAACGAATTTGTTTTTGAACGCTTAGCGCTTTGCGTCGTCGCCGTAGTCGCTCGGTGCCTCTTCCTCCCAGAAATCGGCGACTTCCACCCCGGTGGGCAGGGCGAAGACGTCATCGGGCACCAACCCGACTTGCAGTTCTTTGAACTCAACTACGGTGGCACAACCGTCCGCCACGCTCTCCACCCGCAGGGGCAAGCCGAACTCCTCCCACAGGTAAAGCACCGTCGCCCCCCGGACTTCCTCCCGGGAGAATTTTCGGCAGCGCAGGCCGTCCAGGAAAGTTACCTCGCCGGGAATCCATTCGGCCGGGTTCAGGTCTCGCACGTAGTCCAGCGGCGTCTCCGGGACACCCGGTTCACCTTCACCAAGCCTCATCCGGGTCGCCGTGTTTTCGGCGGCGTCGTAGGACAAAAGTTCGCCCCGAGCGGTGTCCACCAACAGAACTAGGCTCTGCCCGTCAACCACCGTTTCGGTCTTCATCCAGTCCCCCTGCAGCCAAACGCGCATTTCGTACGACCATAGGGGGTAGTTGGTTACCTGCCGGTACTGGAGTCCGTCGACGCCGGCGCTCTTGACCAGCAGTGCCTCCAGTTCACGCTGCGGCCGTTCACGCGCTTCTTCCGGGTATCCGCCGGGAGCTCGGGACGTGGTACGGTTGAAGGCGCTGTAACCCACCAGTCCCACCAGCATGAACCCCGCGAACATCAGCACCGTCATCCGCCGCCAACCCAGCCTTCCCGCCGCCCTTCGGCTTTGCCGCTTCATATCCGCCCACCACCACCTCAACATTTGCTAACAATAAATAATACGGGATACGGGAGAACAATATGCCCCGAGCTGGTGGCAAGCGCGGAAAAAGCACGAGCCTTGCTCATGGCGTGCCATACTGCAGTGAACTGTTCGGACAGGGCACGGAAAGGCTGACCGCCGGGGAAGCCAAGCGGCCTGTTTTCGTCGGGCGTCTGGGTCCACCTGCTTCACAGCTGCCCGGGGATGAACACCCTGCTGGAACGAGGGAACAAAAAGGCGGTTTTAGGTTCTGGGGCCCGGCTTAAATTGAGAAGTTAGCCGCCGCATCCTTCCCATTTTAATGGGGAGTCAAGGCGGCCAGAGATTTTGTTAGTGTAAAGTTAGTGTAAAGTTACTGTAGGAATTTTTAGAAGGAGTTGGGGAGAAAGAGAAAGAGAAAGAAGAGAGACCTCACCGTTCTTGTAACGGACGAGCAGCTGATAAAACAACCACTCAAGAGAGGGTGAGGTCTCTATGCAGATTGTAAAACAGATTTGGGAAAAGTTCCAGAGGGTAGCGGAGTTAACGTTTGAGGTATTAGAGAACGGGATTGACTTTATAAGCTTCCAGGAGAAGCTCCGGCGGGAACTCGACGGCTTAGGGCAAGAGATCCTGAAGGAGGTTTTAGAGGCGAAAGACGCCTATTTACGGGAGCACCGGGAGAAGCGGCCTGGCTGGCAGATAGAGCGGCGGGATGACCCCAAAGAAATGCCATGGTACAATGAAGCCATGGCAGGTGAAGAAAATGCCCGTGCTCAAAAACGTAATTTCAAGCAAACAACGCATTAAGAGATTTATCACCGGCACCCCGGAGATGATCCGGCAGACGGAAGAAATCTACCGGGCAGTTTTGGGCTTTTACCTGAACGTCATTCACGACAACCTCGATAAGCTGCCCGAATGGGACAGGAATTCCGGCACGAGGGCACTGGAAAAACTGACCGTCAGGACCGAACCCCGCACGAACAGGAAGACCGGGGAAAAATTCGGCGGCAACCCCAACCCGCCTTACCCGATAGACACCGTTTGGCCCAAGTTTCCCGCATATTTGCGCCGGGCAATTATTGCCAAGGCTATCGGGATGGCACAGAGCTGGTATTCCAACTACCGGCGGTGGCTTAGGAAAAAAGAAAGGATGCAGGCCAGGAACGAAAGGCGTGTCGCCGAAGGCAAAAAGCCGATACCTTTCGACGAGCACCCGCCAAAGTACCCTACGGCGGGGAACGTTGGCATGACCTTCTACAAGGGTGACTTTAAAAACCTTTCGCTGAAAACCAACACCATCCAGCTGAAAGTCTGGGACGGCTATGACTGGCGGTTCATCACCGTGGAGGTTGAGTCCACCAGTCACTCTAGAAAGCTCCATCTGGATGATTCCTGGGAGATGACCGTGCCCTCCATTTACGAAAAAGAGGGCATCTTCTGCCTGGTGACCGCTTTCGAGAAGAAGTCCAACGTCATCAAGTTCGCCGACTACTACCTGTCTAAGAACCCGAAAGTGCTTGCCGTGGACTTGAACCTGGGTCGCAGGAACCGGGCGGTGTGCGCCCTGGTGGGCAAGGGCGGTACGGTTCACAAAGTCAGACACGTCAGCCTGGCGGCGTGTAACACGACGGACGTCCACCGTCTGCTGGGGCTCATTGCCCGGGACGTGAGCGGTCTGGGGATAGTCCCGAAGGGCCACCGGCCCTGCAAGAGGCTCTGGCGCAAGGTCCGCGCGGTGAATGACAATTATGCCCACCATTTAAGCAAACAGTTGGTTGACCTTGCCGTGGAGTGGGGTGCAAGGGTCATCGTCTTCGAGAACCTGAAACGCTTCAGGCCGGACAGGGACAAGCACGGTTCGGCCAGGATGCGCCGGAGGATTGGTTACTGGCTGCACCGAAGGGTGATTAAGTATACCGCGTACAAGGCAAAAGTGCGGGGTATACTAATTGCTCTTGTTTCTCCGGAGAACACCAGCAACCGGTGTTCTCTGTGCGGTTCACTGGAAACTGTGCGCAATGGCAACGTTTTGAAGTGCAGGAACTGTAGCATTGTTCACAACAGCCACATCAACGCCGCCATTAACACCGGGACGGCCTGGTTCATTCGGGAGGAAAAGCGGTTGCAACAAAAAACCGCTTAACCGTTTTGCGAAAGCCTGCGACTCCCGAAAGGGAGGGGTCGCCGCCGGGACGACGTTCCCGGTTGGCGTCCGGGAATCCAGGAACCCGTCCAGCCTAAGGGGTCAGGCAGGTCTTCAGTGGAGGGAGGATTCACCTGAGTTGTCTGCGCAACAGCCCTGGGTCAAGACGGAACCTATTACAGCGGAGGGCAAGGACAGGCGGGGATCACCCGGTGAGGTAACCTTACAGGGGTATCAGGCGCCTCTCACGCTCTCGGAAGACAGCTAGCTGATCGTACCCGGCCCGCCGCAACAGCGCCACGGCTTCAGGATAGCCGAAACCGACTTCCTCCGGGTCGTGGGCGTCAGAGCCCAGCGTGACCGGAATGTTCAACTCGCGGCAGGCGGCCAGGAAAGCCGGATGCGGGTAGATCTCCGCGGCAGGGGCCCTTAAGCCCGCCGTATTCACTTCAACGCAGGCGCCAGCCCCGGCAATGACCAACGCCGTTTCCCGGTAGAGCCTGGTGAGGTCGCCGCGTGGCCGGTAGTCGAATTTTTTCAACAGGTCCGGGTGGGCCAGGACGTCGAAAAGGCCGGAACGGGCCGCCTCCTGGACCAGCAGGAAATAGCGCCGGTACAGCGCGTCGGGGTCCCAATTCCGGTAGCCGGCCCGCAGCCCAGGCTGGTCGAAGCCCCAGCCATCGATATAGTGGATCGAGCCCAGGACATAGTCAAAAGGGTACTTCGACAGCAGCGCCGCCAGTTCCGCCTCCCGGCCCGGCACGTAATCGGCCTCGATACCGAGCCTGACCGGCAGATCTGGGTTGGCCGCCCGCAGGGCCAGGACGTCGTCCACGTACTGCGGCAGTTCGGATTCGGTCATAGCCAGGGCGGGGGGGCGCCGTTGGAGAGGGCAAAAATACAGCGGAATGTGGTCGGCGAACCCGATTTCACGCAAACCACGCTCCCGGGCCGCCCGGACATAGTCGGCCATCCGGCCCCGGGCATGCCCGCAACGGAAAGTGTGAAGGTGATAGTCAATCGGCAACGTTCATCAAAACCCCTCTACCGGCGCAGTCCCCGCACCGCCGGAGCGTACCACTTCCGAAACACCGGCCGTTAACCGGTAAATCCTTTCCGCCAGTGCCACTGTCAGTGTCCCGGCGCCGCAACTCGGGGTGATCAGGCATTGCCGCCGGAGCCTGTCCGCGGGGATCCCCCGGTCGGAAAGCTCTTTCCAGTGTGCTTCCAACATGGCGGTCAGGCTCTCCACGGTTTCCGTCTCCACCCGGTCCGAGGTGGGCACTATTCCCCAGGCCACGACCCCGCCTCGAGCCAGAAAGGCATCAAGTTCCGCACGGTAAGGCAGGAGGGAATCGAAGTACCCGTACGCGTCCAGGCTCAGCACCTCGGCGCCGGTGTCCATCAGGATGCTCCAGTCGACAGCCGCGCACGAGTGGATAGCGGCCTTCGCCCCCACGGCCCGAATGCCGGCGACGACCGCTTCCAGGTCTTCCACAATCATCTCGCGGGTCACCGTAATGTACGTCGACTGCCCGTAGATGCTCACCCCCGGCTCGTCCACGAAGACCAGCACCTTGCCGCCGCTCCCGCCGAGCGCTTCCGCCTGCCAGCGGCCCTGGAACGCCAGGTTTTTGACCACCAGGTCGCGCAATTGCTCGTCATAGTAAGCGGGACGGCCCCCGGCGTCGGTTAGTTGAAAAGCGGCGGTCAGCGGCCCGACGACCTGTCCCTTCACAAAAGCGGCCGGTCCGGCCGGGGCTCGTTCCAGGAAGGCGTAGAATCCCGAGGCCGCCTCCCGCGGGATGGCGAACCGCTCCAGGGCCTCCCGGTCCCCTTCCTCCGCCGCCAGGTAGAGCGCATAGAAAGCGGCCAGCCGTTCGGGCCAGTCAGTGGCGCCGGTGGCGAAGTAGACCTTGTCCCCGTCCCGCTCCAGAAGCCCGGTTTCCAGCAAGGGATACAGGAACTGGAGGACGAAACCCTCCTGCGGGCCCAAAAGCGGCAACTGCGGCCAGTGGGGCATGGCCGGTAAGTACGCCCCGATCAGATTCAGAGCCGGCTCCGGTTCCGTGTACGGCAGGCTGCCGATACCGGTCGCGAGCCCTCCCGGTGCCCACATATTCAACCCCTCCGAAAACAAAAGCCAGCCCGGTTAAAGGCTGGCCTTGGAATAGACATCGCTACAGGGTGGCGGCGGGAACCACGTTGACTGTCTTACGGTCCTTACCCTTGCGCTGGAAACTGACATACCCGTCCGTCTTGGCGAACAGGGTGTCGTCGCCGCCGATCCCCACGTTGCGCCCGGGGTGGACCTTGGTCCCCCGCTGCCTAATGATAATGCTCCCGGCCGTGACAAACTGCCCGTCGCCCCGCTTGACTCCCAGGCGCTGGGCCCTCGAGTCCCGACCGTTCCTTGAGCTGCCTACTCCCTTCTTGTGGGCCATCGAACGTCACCTCCCCAATGGTCTATAGCTCAATCTTCTCTATAACTACCTGCGTGTATGGCTGACGGTGTCCCTGTTTGCGCCGGTAGTTCTTTTTTGCTTTGTATTTGAAAACAATAATTTTCCTTGCGCGCCCTTGCTTCTGCACCCGGCCGGTCACCCTGGCGCCCAGGACCAGCGGCCGGCCGATCTTCAAACCTTCCTCCGTGCTGACCAGAAGCACCCGGTCGAATACGACTTCCGCGCCGTCTTCAACCGCGAGTTTCTCAACCCGCACCGTATCTCCTTCGCGGACGCACAACTGTTTGCCGCCGGTTTCGATAATCGCGTACATGTTTACCCCCTTTATTACTCAATTACTCAAGGACTCGCCGGAAAGGGGTGGGTGCCCGTCACACCGCTTTGAAAACCCCTTCCGTGCGGTTATGCACGAATTACATTGTACCATTCACACAGTGGAAGATCAAGCCCAATCTTTCCGTTGGCCCTGAATCTTGCCGGTTCCGCCGCACTGCGGGCAGTTGGTCAGCAATAGCTCGGCCAGGCTCGGGTGGACCTTTTTTCTGGTCAGTTCCACCAGGCCCAGCCGGGTCAGCCCCATGATGTGGGTCCGCCGACGGTCCTTCTTGATTTCCTCGCCCAACACTTCGAGGACCCGGTTCCGATGCTCCTCGTGGCTCATGTCGATGAAGTCGATAATGATGATCCCGCCCAGGTTGCGCAACCGCAACTGCCGGGCGATCTCCACCGCCGCTTCCAGGTTCGTCTTGTAGACGGTGTCCTCCAGGTCCACCCGCCCGGTAAACCGGCCGGTATTCACGTCGATCACGGTCAGCGCCTCGGCCTGGTCGAAGATCAGGTATCCGCCGCACCGTAGCCAGGTCTTTCGCTGTAATGCTTTGTTGATCTCCTGGTTGACGTTGTAGGCCTCAAAAATATCCGGCTTGTCTTCCCAAAACACCCGGGACTTCAGTTGCGGGTTCACGGTGTCCAGGATGGTCAGGGACCGCGCGTAGCTGGTGAAGGAATCGAGCACCAGGCGCTCGATTTCTTCCGTGAACAGGTCCCGGATGATCCGCGGCAGGAGCCCGCATTCCCGGTACAGTAGTGACGGCGCCGCGGCGCCGGCCTCCCGTTTCTGAATGTCGCGCCAGAGCTTCTCCAGCTCCCGGATGTCGTCCGCCAGCACCTCCGCGGCGATCCCGCGGGCGGCGGTGCGCACGATCGCACCCATCCCCTCGGGCCGCGCCCGGTGCACCACTTCCCGGAGACGTTCCCGTTCGGACTCGTCCTCGATGCGCCGGGAGATGCCGACGTGGTTCACCGTCGGCATCAGCACCGTGTAATGTCCGGGCAAATTCACCCGCATGGTCACCCGGGGCCCCTTGTTCCCCAGGGGATCCTTGGCCACCTGCACGATGACCTCCTGGCCCGGGTGCAGAAGATCCCTGATTCCGGCGGCAGACTGATCCGCACGGGCGGACTGCGGCAACACGTCGTTCACATAAAGAAACGCGTTCCGGTCCAGCCCAACGTTTACGAACGCCGCCTCGATCCCGGGCAGCACATTCTCGACCACGCCTTTGAAAATGCTCCCGACCAGGCAAATCTCTTCATCCGGCTCAATATATACCTCCATCGGCACCCGGTTTTCCAGCAGCGCCACCCGCGTGGCGTTATCCCGAGTACTGACTATTATCTCTCTTTTCAGCACTGGCTGCCCCCCTTTAGAGGCTGGAAGTCGGATGCCGGAAGTCGGAAATCCAAAGCCGTCTTTCCCCCCTCGCGTGCTCGTCGGCACTGCCCCTCAAACTCCAATCGGTTCTCCGACCTCTGACCTCTGGCCTCTCACCTCTATATTAAATTTCATAGGTCCCAGAGAAGAAAGCCCTCCCGGGACAATACTGCGGTTCGTAAAACGGCAAAGTTTTCCGCATCCAGCCCCAGGTCAACCCCCAGGGCCTGCAAAACCTCATCCGGACGAACGTTCCGCGCCGAGCCGGCCTCAAGTTCCATAGTCAGTTCCAGTCGGTCACCATCGCTGCGGGCCCTCAGGCGGTGGATGCCCGGGCGGATGTTTTTCCGCCTGGTTCCCTTGGCAGTTTTCCGTTCGGTGACAATCTCCCCGCGGGCCAGGAAGCGGGCGAGTCCCTCCTCCACGTGTTCCGGTGACAACCCCCGGGGGAGTTTTCCTGCCGCCAGGTAGCAGGCCCGGCCCACCAGACTCATCAGGGGCGGGCCTGCGGCGCTGCGGGCCGCGACGGGCACGAGCCCGCCTGGCAGGTTCCGCCGCAACCGGTCCAACACTTCATCCGGAGATAGGTCGCCCTCCAGTTCCATGTCGACGTATTCCCGGCATCCACTGGTGCCGACCGGCAGGGGAGCGGCGAAGACCAGTTTCGGCCGCGGGTTGAACCCCTGACTGTACGCCAGCGGCAGGCCGGCCCGCCGGGCCGCGCGCTCAAAGGCCCGCATCACGTCTAAGTGCGACACGAAGCGTGCCTGCCCCTCCTGGCGGTATACGAGCCTAACCCGCGGCACCGCTGCCGGCCTCCGCCAGGCGGGGTTCTACTTCCAGCCTCGGACAGAGCCCGCACCCCGCACACTCCTGTCCCCGGCAGTCCGGCGTAGTCTCGCCCGCCAGGGCCCGCTGGTGCTCGGCCACCAGAAAATCCCGGTCCACCCCCGTATCCAGGTGATCCCACGGCAAAACGTCCGTGTACCGATACTCCCTGTAGGCGTAGGCACCCGGATCGATCCCGGTTTCGGAAAAGGCGCGCTGCCACAGGTCAAACCGGAAACACTCCCGCCACCCGTCCATGCGACAACCCAATTCCTGGGCCCGGGCCAGCGCGGGCCCCAACCTGCGGTCCCCTCGCGCGAATACGGCCTCCAGAAAACTTGCCTCCGGTTCGTGCCCGCGGTACACCAGGTTCTTGCCCTTGAGGGCGCCCTGCAGGAGGGTCTGCCTTTCCCGCAGTTCGGGCAGTGGGGTCTGGGCTTCCCACTGGAACGGGGTGTGTGGTTTGGGCACGAACGACGAAGTACTGACGGTGACGTTGAGGCGCCCTTTGGCTACCCCGCATTCCCGGCCCCGCTCCAAAACCCTCCGAGCCAGACGGGCAATCCCGGCGATGTCCTCCAGGGTCTCGGTCGGCAATCCCAACATGAAGTACAGTTTGACCCGGTACCACCCGGCCGTAAAAGCCGCCCCGACGGTCCGCAAAAGGTCCTCTTCCGTCACCTGCTTGTTGATCACGTCCCGCAGGCGCTGGCTTCCGGCCTCCGGAGCGAAGGTGAGACTGCTCTTGCGCACGACCTGCACCGCCCGGGCCAGCTCGACGGCGAAGGCGTCCACCCGCAGTGACGGCAGGGAAACGTTAACCTGTTCGCCTTGGTGGCGGTCCACCAGGGCCCCGACCAACTCCGGGATGCGGGAATAGTCGGTGGTGCTCAACGAGGTGAGGGAGAGTTCGTTATACCCGGTGTTTTTGAGCAGTTCCGCGGCCTGGACCAGGAGAGTCTCCGGGTTCTTTTCCCGCACCGGACGGTAAATCACCCCGGCCTGGCAAAAGCGGCACCCGCGGGTACAGCCCCGGAAGACCTCCAGCATCGCCCGATCGTGCACCACCTCCAGATAGGGAACAATTGGTCTGGTCGGGAAAGGCACCCGGTTCATGTCCTGCACCACCCGCTTTCGGACGCGGTCCGGGATCCCGGACTCGACGGGGCGAACCCCCGCGAGGGTGCCGTCGGGCGCGTACTCAGGCCGGTAAAACCGGGGTACGTACACCCCCGGAATGCTGGCCAGGGCCCGGAGTAATTCCTCACGGGATCTGCGGGCTTGATTGTGCTTCTGCACCACCTCGATCAGGTCGTGCAGGCCTTCTTCCCCTTCACCCAGGAACACCGCATCCAAAAAAGCCGCCAGGGGCTCCGGGTTGAAGGCACAGGGTCCGCCGGCGACGACCAGGGGCATTCCCGCCCGCCGGTCACGCGCGGCCAGTGGTATGCCCGCGAGGTCCAGCATGTTCAGGACGTTGGAGTAGCTTAGTTCGTATTGGAGGGTAAAGGCCACCACGTCGAAATCAGCCAGGGAACGGTGCGACTCCAGGGTAAAAAGGGACAAACCCTCCCGGCGCATCTCCCGCTCCATGTCGATCCAAGGAGCAAAGACGCGCTCCATCAGGGCATCCTCCCGGCTGTTCACCACGTGGTAGAGGATGTGGAGCCCCAGGTGGGACATGCCCACCTCGTATATGTCGGGAAATGCAAAGGCGATCCGAACCGGTGTTTTGTCCCAGTCCTTGACGACCGCGTTGAACTCGCCCCCCACATAGCGGGCCGGTTTTTCGACCCGGGCCAAAATACGCTCCAGACTGGTCATGCGGCCCCCCGGTGCTTAGAAACTGGTGCCCATGGTTTGCCTTAAGGGACACTAACTAGTAGTATATCCGAAACTGCAGTTGGTTCCCACTTTATTCTAGGCCCCGGGTCAAAAACCCTTTCGGATCCGGTCCAGGGACACGTTCGCTCCTTGCTCCAGGAGGGTCTTCACGATCTCCGTCTCGTCCACGACACCGGTGTGGCGGCCGTGCTCGTCCACGGTGTATACAAGGTGGTACCGCTGCGGCACGAAGAGCCGGGTGACGCGCCACACCGAAAGGTCCTGTCGGGCCACCAACATCTCACCTGGCAAAATCCCGTGCCGGTCCAGATCCCGGTTTTTTGTGGCCAGGTGCTGCGCGTACAGGTACGGTGCTTCCTGTTTTTCCCGGCGGGCAGCATAGTAAAGAAAGAGCCCGGTGGCAATAATGTCGAGCCCGGTGAATCCCCCCAGAAGGCCGGCTGTCCCCAAGACCGCAATCAGCCCCCCCCAGAACTGGCCGCAGACCGCCGTCCGGTGGGTGGCCGCCGGCAGGTTCATATTACGGGCTAGGTAAGCCCGATGCACGTGACCCCCGTCCAGGGGCAGTCCGGGAAGCACGTTGAAAAAAAACACCTGCAGATTACACTGGATGAAGAACGGGCCGTACATTTCGTGCCAGATGCCGTAGTGTCCGCACCCCAACGCCAGCGCGCAAAGCACCAGGTTGGCCATGGGGCCGGCGACCGCCACCACGATTTCTTTCCGGGGCTCAATGACCAACTCCCCGCTCATCCTAGCCACACCGCCGAAGGGCATCAGCTCTACTTCCTGCACGGGAATGCCATGGCGGCGGGCCATCCAGACGTGGGCCAGCTCGTGGGCAAGAACCACGACAAAGGCGATTAGGCCCTTGCCGAGAACCCCGGCGGCGAAATATACCCCTAGGAGCGCTAGAAACCAGTTATTGATGGAAAATACAATCCCGCTCACCCGGCAGATCCGCATGGGCGTCCCACTCCCCTTGCCTGTCCGTATAAAGTCGACTGCTACGGGTTTTAGGGGAAGGTGATTTTCTCCAGGGGATTAACCAGTGCCCCCTGCTCACGGAACTCGAAGTGCACACCCGGTCCCGGAAAGTCGCCTTTGTTGCCGACCTCAGCCAGAACCCGGCCTGCTTCAACCCGGTCGGCCTTGCGCACCTGGATGTTCTGCAGTTGGGCGTACAGGGTGTAAACTTCACTGCCATGGTCGATAAGAACATAGGGCCCGTAAGTCGGATTTTCCCCCACCTGCGATACCAATCCAGACATGACCGCCCGGACCGGTGTGCCGGCGGGCGCGCTGATATCCACTCCGGGATGGAAACGCTCCCGGTTGTCCACCGGGTCGACCACCCAGCCGAATTCGCGCACCACGGTACCGGGGACGGGGGGCAAGAGCCCGTTCGCCGGTACCGTCACCATCTCGGTGTCCCCGTCCGGCCGCTGCGGTACGGTGTCCAGGAACGGAAGATCGACGCTTACCGTCTGCAATCCCAGGCGGACCACCCGGTCCACCACCGGTTGGTAGTTCCATTCCGTAGTCAAAACGTACTGCAGTCCTTCCCGGACCTGAACCCCCAGCGGTACCTGGGTCTCCCGGATGGCCAGAAAAACCAGGAACAGAACTACCGCCGCCGTCACCCGGAAAAACCATTTTTGTTGGCTCCGGCCCGCCCGTGACCTGGGAGCGGCCGGTGGCAGAGGCCAATCCAGCCTCTTCTCGCGCGTGAACAGTCTCAACCTGTTCCCCTCCCCTTACTGAAGCTGTTATATCATATGAAGGTAATATCCAGATAATGACAAGCTTTGGGGGTGATGAAAAACGTCGTTAACGCACTTCTTTGACCTGTGTCACTCGAGATTCCCGGGGACTAATTTCAGTGATGGTCCGGGAGCGGAAGGTGACCGGGACCGGTATCGGCTGCACCACCGGCAGCCGTTCGGCCCGCATTACAATCAGGGCGCCGAAGGGCTTAAGGAATGGGCGGGCGATCCGGTCCAGGGTGGCGGCCATGTTGATCGAGAGGGAACCGGTCCAGGGAGGGAAGAACACACAAGTGCTCCAGACCAGGCGGCTCTGGCTCGTGTTCGCGGTCAGAACCGCTTTCATGCTCCAGGGGGAAAAGAACTGCGCGTGCGCGAAAACGCTCTCGCCGGTCCCGGCCCGCCGCCGGCGCTGCCACGCCCAGGGACTCCACGAATTCAAAACCCCTACCACCAGGCGGCCGCCCGGTTTCACCAGGCGCCACAGTTCCCGGACGGCGGCCTCCGGGTTGCCGGTGAACTCCAGGACCGTGAATGCGGTCACCAGGTCAAAAGAGAGGCTCGGAAAGGGCAAATTCTCCACGTCTGCCTGCATCAGGGTGATGTTCGCGTGTGACCGGGTCCGGTTACGGGCCACTTCCAGCATCCGGGGGGAGAGGTCCACACCGGTGACCACCAGCCCCTTTTCGGCCAACGCCAAGCTGAGCCGCCCGGTACCGCAACCCCCGTCCAGCGCCCTTTCTCCCGGCTTGGGCGCGGCGAGCCGCATGAAAAGACACATTTCCAGCTGGTCCACCTTGCGGCCCAGCGGGGTCTCGTACCAGGCATCATAGTCTTCGGCCACCCGGTCAAAGAGGGCCATGCAAAACCACTTCTATCCCATAAACATCAAAAGACAATGGTCTGTCGCCGCACCCACACGTTGCACAGAAGACCCAGCGCCGCCAGGGTGAACATCATGGAACTCGGTCCGTAACTGAAAAGCGGCAGCGTGATCCCGGTAACCGGCATTATCCCCGCCGCCATGCCCACGTTGGTCAGGATGTGGAAGGCCAGCATCGACACCACGCCGGTAGCCATCAGGGTGCCGCACAAATCCTTGGACTGCCCGGCGATCCGCAAACCCCGGTACAGAACGACGAAATAGAGCGTCAACAGGAAAACCACACCAACGAAGCCAAGTTCTTCGGCCAGCACCGAAAAAATGAAGTCGGTATGCTGTTCGGGCAGGAAGTTCAGCTGGTTCTGAGTGCCGCTGAAAAGCCCCCGGCCCCAGAGGCCCCCGGCGCCGATGGCGATCTGGGACTGGATCATGTGATAACCGTCCTTGTGCCAGTCGCTCCAGGGATCAAGAAAAATCGTCAACCGCGTGATCTGGTAGCTTTTGAGGGGAATCCAGATCCCGTAGTTCAAGTGCGCCCAGATCCAGAGCACCATCCCCGACAGCCCCGCCAGCGTCAGTCCCCCCAGCAGCAGCGGGCGGGCACCGGCGACGAAGAGCATTCCCAGGGTGATGGCAATGAATACGAGCGCTGTGCCCAGGTCGGGCTGCGCCAGAATCAACAACATCGGCACCCCGACGTAGGCGAAGGCCGGCAGGAGATCCCGGAAGCGGCTGAGCTGCCCCTCGCGCTCGGAAAGAAACACCGCCAGCCCAATGATCACCACCAGCTTGGCGAATTCTGACGGCTGGAACATCAACGGTCCGAGCTGTATCCACCGCCGAGCGCCTCCGGCCGAATGACCGACCGCGAACACCGCCAGGAGCAAGGCTAGGTTTACCACGTAGAGCAACCGCGTGTACCGGGCCAACTCCTCATAACGCCAGAAAAGGAAAAAACCAAACGCCGTCACTCCCAGGGTAATGCCCAAGAGCTGCTTCCACAAAAACCCGAAACCGGCTTCTCCTGGAAGGCTGGTCACCTGGGTGGCGCTGGTGACGGTGACCAGACCCAGCGCAATGATTGCCATCGCGGCCAGAATCAGGGTGTAATCGAGATTTTTAAGTATCTTCCTGTTGCGGCTGATTTCCCACACCCCGGCTTTTTCCCCCATTATAGCGGATACCCGGACAGCTAAAAAGGGGGGTTGCCCCCCCTGTTCTTTTCTCCGGCTAGATATTGGCGGCCCTTTTCATCTTCCTGATCGGAATGTTGGCCACCAGGGCCACTTGCTTGTCCACGTGTTCGAGGCTTACTTCCAATCCTTTGTCGTCTATTTCCATATACTTGGAAATCACTTCAACGATCTCGTTTTTCAGAAGTTGCAGCAGTTGTGGGGAAATGTCGGCCCGGTCGTGGATCAGCACCAGGCGCAACCGCTCTTTGGCAACATTCTTGCTGCCGGGACTTTCCCTGCCTAAAAGGCGGGCCAGGAAATCCAACACTGCCGTTCCTCCTTCCCGTAGCTTATCTAAATCCTATGATCTTCCGCAGTCGGTTGAAGAATCCTTCCCGGCCGTCCAAATTCATCAAGGGGACCGCCTCGCCCTGCATCCGGCGCACAATATTACGAAAGGCGCGCCCGGCTACCGATTGCTCGCTCACCACCACCGGTTCTCCCCTGTTGGTGGCTACAACCACGGCCTCATCATCCGGAATCACACCCAGAAGTTCGAGCCCGAGAATGTCGTGCATGTCCTCCAGGGTCATCATATCCCCGCGCTGAACCATTTGAATCCGCAGGCGGTTGATGATCAGTTTCGGATCCCTGATTTCGGCCTTGGATTCCAAGAGTCCCACCACCCGGTCGGCATCCCTGACCGCGGCGACCTCGGCGGCGGTAACCACGATCGCTTTTTCGGCCCCGGCGACCGCACTCTGGAAACCCTGTTCGATACCCGCCGGACAGTCGATAATCACGTAGTCAAAGTGCTCCCGCAGCTGCCCGCAGATATTACGAAGGTCATCCTCACTCACCGCCGACTTGTCCTTGGTCTGGGCAGTCGGAAGCAGGAACAGCAATTCACCAAACCGGCGGTCCTTAATCAGGGCTTGCCGCAAGCGGCACTTCCCCTCGATCACGTCGGTCAGGTCAAAAACGATCCGGTTTTCCATTCCCAGGACCACATCCAGGTTTCGGAGACCGGTGTCGGCATCGATCAGTACCACCTTATGCCCCAACATCGCCAACCCGGCCCCGATGTTGGCGGTGACCGTCGTCTTGCCAACCCCTCCCTTGCCCGAAGTCACCACAATAACTTCGCTCATTCCTCTAAGCTCCTCCCTTGGCCTCTAGTTTTTGCCCTGGCGCTCCCCGCCGGGCAGGAAGGTTTCAATAACCACAGTCCCGTCTCTTACCCTGGCAATCTCCGGTTGGTTGGGGTTGAATACTTCCCCGTCGGGTGAACGGGAAATGTGATCGGCAATACGCAACTGAGTGGGACGCAGGCGGAAAGCAACGATGACCGCCCGCTCGTCGCCCGCGGCACCCGCCTGTACCGTTCCCCGCAACACTCCCATCACGATCACGTTGCCGGCGGCCGTCACTTCAGCCCCCGGGTTGACATCACCCAGAATTACCACATTGCCCTCAAAACGTACACTCTGACCTGAGCGGAGAGTACCCTCCACCATTTTGGTCGGGGGCTCGATACCACCAAGCGCGTATTGCCGGGCCATTCACTTCCACCTCACCATCTAGAAGAGAGGTTCTACGGTGAAAAACCAAATCCTGCTGAATCACCCGCTGTATTTTCCCTGTTATTTTGCCGAAAGCTCTCATTCTCGGCCGCTTATTCTCCGTTTTGTGTCAAAAAACCAAAATAGGCGTCCATGATCGTCCGGGCTACCGGAGCCGCGGCCCGGCTGCCCGGCCCGCCGTGTTCCACGACTACGGCGATGGCGATTTCCGGCTCCTCATATGGGGCAAAGGCCACGTAGAGCCCGTGGCTATCCCGTCCCCATACCTCAGCGGTGCCGGTTTTGCCGGCGGTGGTCACCGGAAAGTCGAAAAATGATCCGTAAGCCGTGCCGCCGGGCTGGTTTACCAGGCGCATCCCCTCCCGGAGAATATCCAGGTTCTCGGGAGAGACCGAAACCCTTCTCCGGAGTTCGGGCACGGCCTCTTTGACGACCCGGCCGTTCGGGTCGGTCACCCGCTGCACCAGGTAAGGCCGGTAAAGGTAACCCCCGTTCGCGATTGCCGCTACATAGTTGGCCAGCTGCAGGGGCGTATAGTTGTTCAGGCCCTGACCGATCGACATATTAAGGGTATCGTAGTCCCGCCACAAAAGGTCCCAGGCGTAGCGGTCGTACTGTGCTTGAATCTTGGCCCTTTCCCGCTCCCGCTCCCGCTTGAGTTCCTCCCGCCGGGCCTCATCGGTGCCCGGTAGTTGCGACCGGTAATGTTCTTCAATCGCTTCGAACTGCGGCCCGAAGCGCCGGTCCAGCTCCGCTTGAACCATCTTTCGCTTGTACTCCGCCGTGGGCAACACGCCAGCGGCTTCCGCGGCAAGTTCAATGCCGGTCCGCTCACCCAATCCGAAGTCGTGGGCCATGCGGAAGATGTTCTCCGGACCGGTGCGCAGGCCGGCAGCCAGGAAGAAAGTATTGCACGAAACTTGAATCCCGCGGACCACGTCCACCCGGCCGTGGGCACCGAGACAATTGTACCGCTGCCCCTGGTGGTAGAAGTAGCCCGGGTCGGTGACCGCGAACCGGCGGTCGATCTTCCCGCTTTCGAGCGCCGCGGCGGCAACCACCATCTTGAAGGTGGAACCCGGCGGGTAATCGCTCTGGATGGCCCGGTTCAAAAAGGGCCCTTCCGGAGATGTCAACAGCACCCGCGCCTGTTCCGCGCTCAAGTCCCCGGCAAACATCCTCGGGTCGTAGGCGGGGTAACTGGCCAGGGCCAGGACCGCGCCGCTGCGCACGTCGATGACCACCGCCGAAGCCGCACGGCAGTCTCGGTACCCTTCTTTCTGCAGGCTTTCCACAATCCGGGCCAGCGCCTCTTCGGCCGCCCGCTGGACTTCGAAATCGATGGTCAGGGTCAGGTCGTGACCGGGAACCGGGTTTTTCACGCCCAGACTGCGCACCGGCCGGCCCACCGCATCCACCTCCAACTGACGTGCACCTGGTATTCCCCGCAATTCCCGCTCCATGGCGTGTTCCAGCCCAGCCTGACCGAAAACATCACCCCGGCGGTACCCGTCCGCTTGGTACCGCGCCAACTGGTCGGGCTGGATCTCCCGGATGTACCCCAACACGTGTGCCAGAAAGTTACCGTAGGGATACTCGCGCATTGGCTCGAAGTCGATCACCACGCCGGGCAGCTCCATCTGCGCCTCCTCGATGCGGGAGACGATTTCCAGGGAAACGTCCCGCGCCAGGCGGATCGGTTCATAACGCCTCAGGCTGTGGTTGTCGATCGCGTCCCAGAGTTCTTCGGGCGTGCGGCCCAGAATGGCGGCGAGTTTTTCCACCACTGGTTCCAGTTCCTCGCGGGACTGGCCGAGGTTCACCAGGGAAACGGCGTACAGCGGCCGGTTTCCCACCAGTTTCACCCCGTTCCGGTCGTAAATCTCTCCCCGCGGCGCGCTGATCGTGATCAGGCGCAAGGAGTTCTCCCGGGCCAGGGTCCGGTAGTGTTCGGTTTCGATCAACTGCAAATAGGCCACCCGGCCGACAAGCACCAGAAAAACTAGGGCTATGATGACGACCAGTACGTTGGTTCTTTTGGCTATGCTTTTCTTATCCACGGACATCCCCGTTTCTATGGAATCCGCAAGAGTCCCCTGGTGCTGGAAAGGTAAAACCGGCGGTGGAACAGGAGAGCGACGGCAGCGTTATACACCCCGCTGGGAATGATCAATCCCCACCACGCCTCTCCCGGGAGGATGGTCACGCCCAGAAACAGCAGCAGTAGGTACCGGATCCCCTCGACCAGGATGGTGGCCAGAAAGGCGATGCCGGCCACCACGAAATGATTTTCCTTGAACAGCCGGATGTGCCCCAGTCCGACCACATAGCCGGACGCGGCGACCGCCAGGGCATTCAACCCCAGGTAATAACCAGACAAGAAATCATGGGCCAACCCACCCAGAAAACCCAAAAAAGCCCCTTCCCTGGGGCCGTTGAAGATGGCGTAGTACACAACCAGAACCAGGACCAGGTCCGGCTTCACGCCCGCCACCCGAATGAACTCCAGCACCGTGGATTCCAGGAGCAACGCCAGTCCCAGCAGCAATACCAGGATAAGAATACGCAAAACGTCCTAGCCCCTCGGGACGGAATTGAGAATAATCAGCACCTCTTCTAGACGATTAAAATCCACCAGCGGCGAAACCTCCGCGGTCTGAGTCAAACCCGCCGCATCTTTCTCGGTAGAAATAATGCAACCCACCGGAATACCCTTGGGCACCTCCCCCAGCCCGGAGGTCACCACGTATTGCCCGCGTTCCACCTTAGCGTCCCGGGAGAGATAGAACATCCTCAGCGGCTGTGTCCGGTCTAGCACACCCTTTACCACTCCCGGGGTGCGGGTTTCCTGGACCATAGCCCCCACCCCGCTGCGAGGGTCGGTGATCAGAAGCACATCGGACGTATTGGGGGCCACCGCGATTACGCGGCCCACCAACCCGGCCGGCAGGACCACCGCCATCCCCCGCTCGACACCGTGATTCGCACCCCGATTCACCTTAACCTCTCCGAACCAGTTGCCGGGGTTGCGGCCGATGACGTCGGCCACCAGCATTTTGTAGCGGGCATTCTCGTCCCGGTAGTCCAACAGCTCCCGGAGGCGCTGATTTTGGATCCGGTACTCCCGGAGGGCGACCACTTCCCCCTCCAGGTCGCGGATCTGTCGTCGCAGTTCTTCTACCTCCGGATCGCCGCCAAACAAAAAGATGCTCTGGAATAGGTCGCGCACATGGTTTCCGGCAAACGTGACTCCAGCCTGTACAAAACCCGAACCGTCCCGCAGACCCGTCTCCAGAACAGTTAGTTCCGCCCGTTCCAAACCGGTGAGTTGCATCATCACCAACAGGAATAACACCAGAATACCGGACGCCAGGAGTTTTCTTATCCGGGAGCGCTTCAAATCACACCACCTTCTTGGATGAGATCAACACCTTGCGTAAGACATCGATGTTCTCCAGCACCCGCCCGGAACCGTAGGCCACCGCCAACAGCGGCTCTTCGGCCAAGTGCACGGGCATCTGGGTTTCCTCGCTGACCAGGCGGTCCAGCCCCCGCAGGAGCGCCCCGCCACCGGCCATCATAATCCCGCGGTCCATGATGTCCGAGGCCAGTTCGGGCGGGGTCTTTTCCAGAGTTTGCCGGATGGCGTCCAGGATGGCACTCACCGGTTCGGAAAGCGCCCGGTAAATCTCGGCGGAAGTTACAGTCACTGTCTTGGGCAGGCCGGAAACCAGGTCCCGGCCCCGCACCTCCTCGGTCTCCTGGTGTTCCAAGGGGTAGGCCGTGCCGATCTTGATCTTCAGTTCCTCGGCGGTACGCTCACCGATCATCAGGTTGTAGTTGCGCTTAACATGTTGGATGATCGCCTCGTCCATCTCGTCGCCGGCCACCCGGATCGAACGGCTGGTTACAATCCCCCCCAAGGAGATCACCGCCACCTCCGTCGTGCCCCCGCCCACATCGACGATCATTGTGCCGGTCGGTTCGTGCACCGGCAAACCGGCCCCGATGGCGGCCGCCATCGGCTCCTCAATCAGATAGCACTCACGGGCGCCGGCCGCGAGCGCCGCCTCCCGGACGGCCCGCTCCTCCACCGCGGTGACGCCGGACGGAACGCCGATCACCACCCGCGGCCGGATCAGAAAGGTCCTGCCGCGCAGCGCCTTGTTGATGAAGTACTTGATCATGCTCTCGGTAGTGTCGAAATCGGCGATCACGCCGTCCTCCATCGGGCGGATGGCCACGATGTTGCCCGGGGTGCGTCCAATCATCTGCTTGGCCTCCTCACCCACGGCCAGGATCCGCCCGCTGTCCTTCTCAATCGCCACTACAGACGGCTCGCGCATCACAATGCCCTTTCCTTTTACGTACACCAGGGTGTTCGCGGTACCCAAATCAATACCCATATCCCTGGAGAAAAACGCGATCGCCATGACTTACCCCTTTCACTCGTTCTCGCTAAAACAGTCCTTCCAGTTTCAAACTGGTGAACTTATTATCTCCGATGATGATATGATCTAGGACCTTGATTCCGACTATTTCCCCGGCTTCAAAAAGCCTCTGCGTCAGCTCGATGTCCTGCGGGCTCGGTGCCGGGTCGCCGCTCGGGTGGTTGTGGACCAAAATCAGTGCGGCGGCGCTTCTCCGAATCGCGTTTTTGAACAACTCCCGTGGGTGGACGCTGGAAGAGTTCAGGGTGCCGACCGAGACCTTCTCCACCGCCAGCACCCGGTTCTTGGTGTTCAGGACCAGCGCCCAGAAGTGCTCCCGGTCGAAGTACCGCATCTCCTCCATTACCAGCCCGGCCGCCTCTTCCGGGGTCCGCACGGTCGGCTGCCACTCCCCAGGGCGGCAGGCGGCCCGCCGGCCCAGTTCGAAAGCCGCCCGGACCTCGGCCGACTTCGCCGGGCCGACTCCCTTGACGGCCTGCAACTCCTCGATCCCGGCCTCCGCCAGCCCCCGCAGGCCGCCGAATCGGCTCAGGATTTGGTTGGCCAGGTCGATCGCCGTGGTGGTGACCGTGCCGCTCCGGAGCAGGATCGCCAGGAGTTCGGCGTCCGAGAGGGACTGCACGCCGTGTGCCGCCAGGCGTTCACGCGGCCGGAGTTCCGCAGCCATTTCCTTTATCGTTAGGTGATATTCGACAGCCAAGAAGCTCTACCTCCGTCCGGAGGAACTCCAATTCGTGCCAACAAGATTCAAAAGGTCCACCCCCTGCCGGCGGAAAAGCCCGCTCAGAAGCGGCAGGGGCAAGCCGACCACGTTGAACCAGCAGCCCTTAATACCCCGCACAAACAGGCCGCCCAGGCCCTGGATCGCGTAGGCCCCCGCCTTGTCGAGCGGTTCCCCGGTCGCCACGTACCAGTCGATTTCTTGCGCGGTCATGGCCCGGAAGTGAACGCGGGTGCGTTCGTGGTCGACAACCGCGTGCCCGTCCGGCATCCGGATCAGGCTCACCCCGGTGAGCACTTCGTGGGTGTCACCCTGCAGGGCCGTCAGCATCGCGGCGGCTTCTTCCGGTCCTTCCGGTTTCCCGAGAAACCGCCCCCGCTGGAAGACAACGATATCGGCCCCAAGAATCAGGCCGTCCCCGACCCGCCCGGCCACCGCCCGGGCCTTGCGTTCGGCCAGACTCTCCGCCATGTCCGCCGGGTCCCGCCCGGCGAAGTCCTCATTGACCCCGGCAGGAAGAACCTCGAACTCCAAACCCAGGCTTTGCAATAGTTCCCGCCGCCGGGGAGAAGCCGAAGCTAAAACAATCCGGAACATAGCCTCAAGTATTCCGGTAGACCAGATACCCCAACAGAAAACCGAGGAGGGTAAGTGGCCCGATCAACAGGGAAAATCCGAAGGTGATCGTCATAAACCGCAGATCCAAAACCCCGGGCGTCAATCCGGCGGTCACAATATTGTTCAGGAAGGGGAACGTCGGGCTCAATATCTGGCCCACCGCGCTGCCCGCCAGACCGCCAAGGACCATCAGCGCGATCAGGATCCACGGGTTCCTGCCTCTCGCCATAAAATCCCTCCTATGTACCACAGTGTAGCATTCCCGGCAAACCCTGACAAGCGCTACCGCCGCCGGTCGTCCTGCAACTTGACGACCATTGTCAGTTCAACCGCTGCGCCGAGCGGCAGCTCCGCAACCCCCAGCGCGGCCCGGGCGTGCCGCCCGGCCTCCCCGAAGACCGCCAGTACCAACTCCGAAGCGCCGTTCACCACCCCGGGCTGTCCCTCGAAGCCGGGGGCGCTACGCACATAGCCGGTGATCTGAACCACCTGCTCCACCTGCTCCAGGCTACCGGCTACGCTCCGGATGACCCCCAGGCAGTTAAGTGCACAGAGCCGGGCCGCTTCATACCCGTCCGCTGGCGATAACTCGGCGCCGATGCGCCCCCGGAAAACGACTTCACCCCCGGCCACGGGAAGCTGCCCGGAGGTGAACAACAGTTGTCCGGCCCGCACCCCGGGCACATAAGCCGCCACCGGCGGCGGGGCTGCGGGAATCTCCAGGCCCAGGGCCCGACACCTCTCTTCCACGGACATAGGCTCGTCCTCCTTACGATAGAAGTGTGCTCCTACTAATATACACCTTTTTATACACCTTTTTGGCAGCAAAAAAGCGGCTGCAAAAAGACGCCGCGTTTGGGCGGCCTGCAGGCCACGTTTGGGGGTCTTCCTAAACAAATGAGATCGGGGATGGGTATCCCGGGACTGGGCCGCCTCTAAAACCCGCCCTTCACCGCCATCACCACGAAAAACAGATAGAATGAACCGCCGGTGGAGGCCAGGAACCAGCCGCCCACATGCCCGGCCCGCCGGGCGTAAAGGAAGGCCAGCCAGGCCGCCGTTAGAGCCAGCGCCGCGCTGGTGAGCGCCGCCGTAGTTAGCCGCCAGTCGGTGTAATAGATGCCGATGGCGGGTACCAGTGTGCTCTGAAAGACCATGGCCCCGGTGATGTTCCCGAGGGCCAGGGTGTCCTTCTTTTCCTTCAGCCAGATCAGGCTGTTGAAAAGCTCCGGCATCTCCGTAGCGATGGGGGCTACCAGAAGCGCGAACAGGAGCGGGGCCACTCCGAAATGGTGCGCCAGAAAACCGATCCCCTGCACGAACACCTTGGCGCCCCCGAGAATCAGTAGGAAAGCAAAGCAAACCTGGCCCATGATCAACACCAGGTGCGGGTCGGCGGACCGCGGGGCCACCAGCAGCGGCCCGGTGTCGTCCCCTGTCCCGCAGCGTTCGCCCTGGGTGACGGCCCGCACCAGAAAAGCTACGTAGGTCAGAATTAGGACCACCACCACGACCGGCTTGGCGGCCGGGGGCAGAAAGGCGGCGGTGATGGCCAACGTGTAGGCAGCCAGGAAAAACCCCAGGTCCCGGCGCAAAAGGTCCGGGTGGGGCCGCACGCGCGCCGACCCGCGGCGCCGGCTCAAAACCACGGCGGTGGTCCCGACCAGGCAAAAACCCACGGTGGCCAGCATGAACGGTGCCCCCAGGATCGCCCCGATACCGACCTCGTGGGCCTTACCGTGACCCATCAGGATGGCCACCACCGGGATCATCGTCTCCGGTAGGGCGGTGCCGATCGCGGCCAGCACGCTTCCCACCGCCCCTCTGGCCAGCCCGAGCCTCAAGCCCAGCCATTCCACCCCGTTGGTGAAGAACCGGGCTCCCATGAGAATGACCGCCAGGGCCGCCGCCAGGTACAGGTAGATCAAAGCCCCAACTCCTCCCGCAGACAATCAAGCGTCATTTAATCTGTATGAGCTTGCCTGCGGGGAAATCACCGGGGCCGGAACGGGCCCTACCGCAACCCGGTGATAACGGTCACAATAAACAGGCCGTACAGGGAGCCCTCCGGTAGCCACCAGTATCCGGCTACCGGATTCTCAGACGCAAAGGCTGACAACCTGAGGGGTTTGCGTCGGTGGAGAATGCTTTTCAGGAGGAGCGCCGACCCGGCCTGTCAACGGTGGATGTCGTCGACCAGCATTTGGAGGCTGCTCGACTGAGCGGGGGTCCGAAACAGCTCTACGTAATGGCGGACCGGAGGGCACCGATGAGGTAAATCGATCCGGTGACCACGACTACGCCTCCCGCTCCGGCAAGTATTTGGGCACGGGTGAGGGCCGCGCGGCAATCCGGCACGGTTTCCACGCGGGCGCAGTGTTTACCGGCCTCCACCGCCACCCGCTCCCAGTCCCCGGCCCGCTCCGAAGGGGGCCTGGTCACCACCACGGCGCGGGCTGCAGGGGCCAGCACAGCGGCGATCCCCGCCCGGTCCTTGTCCCCCAGAACCCCCAAAACCAGGATTATTTCCCGGCCCGGAAAGCGCGCGACCAGTGTGTCCCGGAGCACGACGGCGGCGGCGGGGTTGTGGGCAGCGTCCAGTACCACCGTGGGCTGGCCTGCCAGCACCTCGAAACGGCCGGGCCAGTTTACCGCCGCCAAGCCCTCGCGGATGGCCCGGGGCCCCAGGGAAGGTGCATGTTCCCCGAGCACTTCGGCCGCAGCCACCGCGCAAGCCGCGTTGACCTGCTGATGCCGGCCGGCGAGCGGCAGTGCCAATCCCCGGTAAACAGCCCGCCGGCCGTAGATGTCCAGCCCTTGTTTTTCACCGGAGTCGTCTCGGGGTTCCCAACGGACGTCGGCGCCCACCCGGACCAGTGGCGCATCAAGCTCCCGGCAGGCACCGGCGATTACGTCCAGCGCCCCGCCCTCGGCCGCGGTCACCAGCGGCACCCCGGGCTTGATAATCCCGGCTTTTTCCCGGGCGATTTCAGCGATCGTTTCGCCGAGGTATTCCTGGTGATCGAGGGCGACGTTGGTAATTACGGCCACGGCGGGGCGGATTACGTTTGTGGCGTCCAGGCGCCCCCCAAGGCCCACTTCCAGCACGGCTACGTCCACCCGCTCCTCCCGGAAGAGTTGCAAGGCCAGGACGGTGTGCAGCTCAAACTCCGTGGGGCGGACCTGCCGGGCGACTGGAGCCAGCAGGTTCCAATGAGTGGTGATCAGCCCGGCTAGGCGCTCTCCCGTCACCGGCTGGCCGTCGATTAGAAAGCGCTCCGTATAGCTCGAGAGATGGGGAGAAGTGAAAGTGCCCACTTTGAGACCGCCCGCCCGTGCGATGGCGGACACCAAGGCGGCCACCGAACCCTTGCCGTTGGTGCCTCCGATGTGTGCCGCAAAAAGGCCCGCCTGAGGATCGCCAAGCACGGCCAGGAGTTCCCGCACCCGTTCCAGGCCGAAGTTCACCCCGGTGGCCGCCAGTCCGCGCACCGCCTCCAGAGCCTCTTCGTAATGCACCTTTCCCTCACCTCAAAGAGGCGCCCAAGGCGCCTCTGTCCTTGCATCGTAACCGGCCGGCTTCGCCGGTACCCATGCCGGGAGTCCTATTCCGAATGACACCTGGCCTAAAAAAAGGGGCCTGGCCCCTTTTTTTAGGGGCGGCGGAGCACCGCCAACCGGGCTGCTAGGGCCTCGCGCTTTTCGGCCAACTCGGCCCGCTTGCCCCGTTCCTTTTCCACCACTTCGGGCGGGGCTTTTTCCAGGAAAGCGGGATTGCCAAGCTTGCCCTCCACCCGCGAGAAGTCCTTTTCGACCTGCTGCAGTTCCCGGGCCAACCGCCTGGCCTCTCGGTCGATATCAATCAGCCCGACCAGGGGCACGAAAACCTCCATCCCCCGCACCACCGCGTGAGCAGCCGTCTCCGGCCTGGTTTCCAGCGCCCCCGTCACCAGGACGTGCACGTTGGCCAAGTTCTCAATGTAGCCCCGCCACCGTTCCACAACGGCCCGTACGGACTCGTCCGGCACTACCAGAACCGCTTCCGCCCGGGCACTGGGGGGAACGTTCATCTCGCTGCGCAGGTGGCGCACCGCCCGCGTGGCTTCAACGATAAAAGCCATGTCCCGCTCCGCATCCGGATCGGCAAGCCCGTGCTCCGCGGTCGGCCAGGCGGTCCGCATGATCGTCTCCCCCTCGTGGGGCAGGTGCTGCCAGAGTTCCTCAGTTATAAACGGCATAAACGGGTGCAGAAGTTCCAGGGTAGACCGGAGGACCCGGACCAGGACGTACTGCGCCACGGCCCGCTCCTCATCCGTTCCCTGGTAGAGCCGCGGCTTGACCAATTCGATGTACCAGTCGCAGAACTCATCCCAGATGAACTCGTATAGCGCCCGCGCTGCCTCCCCCAGTTCATATGCTTCCAGTCCCGCCGTGGTCCTTGCAAGCGCCGCCCCAAACCGGCTGAGAATCCACCGGTCGGCCAACTCCAATGTCCCCGGCGCCGCCTTGTCCGGCCGGTAGTCCCCCAGGTTTAAGAGCACGAACCGAGAGGCGTTCCAGAGTTTGTTCGCGAAGTTTCGGGAGCTCTCCAGTTTCTCGAAATGAAACCGCAGGTCGTTCCCGGGGGTGTTCCCAGTAACCAGCATGAACCTCAGGCTGTCGGCGCCGTATTTCTCAATCACTTCGATCGGGTCGACGCCGTTGCCGAGTGACTTGCTCATCTTACGGCCCAGAGCGTCCAACACCAGCCCGTGGATGAACACCTCGGCAAACGGTTCCCGGTCCATGAACTTCAATCCGGAAAAGATCATCCGCGCCACCCAGAAAAAGATAATGTCCCGTCCGGTCACCAGCACTGAGGTTGGGTAAAAGCGGTCCAGATCGGCGGTTTTTCCGGGCCAGCCCAGGGTCGAAAACGGCCAGAGGGCCGAAGAAAACCAGGTATCCAGAACGTCCGGATCCTGCTCGATGTTTTCCCTCCCGCACGCCGGGCAAGCGGAGAGATCGGTGCCGGAGGCGACAGTTTCACCGCAGTCGTCGCAGTACCAGACCGGAATGCGGTGTCCCCACCAGAGCTGACGGGAAATGCACCAGTCCCGGATGTTCTCGAGCCAGTCCAGGTAGATCTTCGTAAACCGCTCCGGGACAAACCGGATCCGGCCTTCGCGCACGGCCTTGATCGCCGGTTCGGCCAGCGGCTTCATCCGTACGAACCACTGTCTCGAAAGGGTCGGCTCCACCATGGTCTGGCACCGGTAGCAGTGGCCAACGGCGTGGTCCAGATCCTCGACCCGGACCAAAAGGCCCCGCTTTTTCAGGTCCGCAAGCACCTGCTGGCGGCAGTCCATACGGTCCAGCCCCTGGTACCGGCCGGCTTCCGCCGTCATGCGCCCGTCCGTGCCGATCACCTGGACTTGGGGCAGCCCATGGCGCCGGCCGATCTCGAAGTCATTCGGGTCGTGCGCCGGGGTGATCTTCAGCGCCCCGGAGCCGAACGCGGGATCGACGTAGGGGTCGGCGATGATCGGAATTTCACGCTCCACGAGCGGCAGGAGCACCGTTTCCCCGACGAGGTGCAGGTAGCGGTCGTCTTCCGGGTGCACCGCCACCGCGGTGTCTCCCAGCATGGTTTCGGGCCGGGTGGTGGCGATCACCACCGCCCCCGCACCGTCTTTGAGCGGATATTTCAAGTGGTACAGGTGAGCCGGAACCTCCAGGTGCTCCACTTCGATATCGGAGATGGTGGTGCTGCACCGCGGGCACCAGTTCACAATATAGTAATCGCGGTAAATCAGGCCTTCCTCGTACAGCCGCAGGAAAACCTCCCGCACGGCCGCCGAGCAGCCCTCGTCCATGGTGAAACGCTCCCGCGACCAGTCACAGGACGCGCCGAGGCGGCGGAGCTGGGTGGTGATCCGGTGGCCGTAATTCGCCTTCCACTCCCAGACCCGCTCCAGAAACTTCTCCCGCCCGAGGTCATACTTGGTCAGGCCCTCCTGGGCCAACTGCCCTTCCACCCGGGCCTGGGTGGCAATCCCGGCGTGGTCGGTCCCGGGCAGCCACAGCGTTTCGAACCCCTGCATCCGGCGCCAACGGGTCAAAACGTCCTGCAGCGTATTGTTCAGGGCGTGACCCATGTGCAGCTCACCGGTGACGTTCGGGGGCGGCATCACGATGGAATAAGGCTCGCGGCCCGTACCCGGAAGCGGCCGGAAAAACCCGTGTTCTTCCCAGTACCGGTAGCGCCGCTCTTCAACCTGATGTGGATCGTATACTGAAGGAATGCTGTTGTGTCCCATTTTCTGTTTCCTCTCCAGTTTCTCTCAGTAAATCTTATTTAGTTTCCCCCGGTGTGTCAACAATCGCGCCCCTACAACGGCTGGACACGTAATATTCCACGTTCGCACCCCGTATTCATTATCCATGAACAATAAGCTTTGGCCGGAAGGGAGGAGCACCCATGCACAGAATACTTTCAATCGCCGCCGCCATAACCGTCCTGGCTGCCGGAGCAGCGGCCGCCTGGTTCTTCACACATCACCCGGAACCGGAGGTGCACCGCCTCTCAGTGCGGGAAACAGCACGCGAGATAGCCTACCTGCCCCACTACCTGGCGGCGGCCTTGGGCTACTTCGAGGACAACGGCCTGCACCTGAGCCTGACCACCGCACCCCGGGGGATAGTGGACCCGGCCCAGGACAAAGCCGAACTCTACCTCACCCCTCTGGACCGGTTGATGGTCGACGGGCCGGTGGCCTTCGCGGCCCTGACCGGAAAAGACCCTAACTTCTTACTTGGCCGGGAAGCAAAACCGGACTTTAAGTGGGAGAATCTAAAGGAGTACACCGTGATCGGCGACCCGCCCGACACCGTCGGGGAGGTGGCGCTGGAGGAAATCCTGCGGCGCCTCGAACTGGTGCCCCAGACCCACGTCACCATCATCCAGCACCTGCCGGTGCATCTCCGGGTGGGCGCTTTTCTGTCCGGGACAGGAAGTTTCATCATCCTGCCGGATCCCATGGCCGCCTACCTGGAGAAGTCCGAAACCGGCTACGTCCTGGTTTCGCTCGCGGAGGCCGGCGAGATTCCGTCCCGGGTCTGCGCGGCCACGCCAGAGTTTTTGCAGACCCACCCCGACGTCGCCCTGGGGTACTGCTTAGCCGTCTTCCAGGCCCAAGAATGGATCGCGCAAAAGAGTCCCGAGGAAATCGCCGTCGTCGCAGCGCCTTTCTTCCCCTACCTCGACCTCGAAACTCTGACCCGGGTAATCGCCCGGAACAAGGAGACCAGGCTCTGGGCCCCAAACCCGCTGGTTGAGGAAAACGCCTACCAGAACCTGCAGAACTGGTTGATCCAGTCCGGGGAGTTGCCCCAGGCCGTGCCCTACCACCAGGCCGTGGAACCTTCGTTCGCCCGCGAGGCGGTGGAGGGGGGCGCACTCCCAGTCCCCCAGCAATGAAAAAGCCCCCCTGGTTTTCCGATCGGGGAGCTTCCGGCTGCATGAACGTAAGAGTCTGCGGTCAAGAAGCACTGACGATGATGGCACGCGGGTCCAGGGTGGTGTCCGAAACCTTCATGACCGTTTCTTCCGGGCTCCAACCCAGGACGATTCTGATGCCGTCGTGGTAGTCGACCTGGTGCAAGTCAACCTTAAGTACCCGTTTTCCGAAAGGCCCTTGATGTTCAAACACAAACTCAAAGTTCTCGTTGCGTAGGATTCGAAAGTGGGAGGTGCCGACAATCTTGTCAACGAGAATGACCTCCCGAACGTTCTGGTCGAAAAGTGACCGCTTTTTGGTTTCCCAAACCGCACCGCCCTTGACCTCGTTGAATTCGTCAATAAGGTCACCCAGTGCCATTTCAATCACTTCCTCATGCCAGAGTCTTAGAGTCTTATGGTATTCTTCCAGATTGAAGAAAGAGGGCGCACATGTATTTTCGCCCTCTGCTTCAACCATTCCTGCTTGGTCTCATCCTTTTTTGTTAAAACGCGGCGCCCCGACCGGTTTAAGGAACATTCTGGACGACGGTCTGGTAACTGACCTCTGGCTGGGTCGAATCCGGCAGTCGGGTGTGGGATACGAAACCATCGGGGTAAAGCGCCGTTTCCAGCACTTCATCCATGTGCTCGACCAGCACGAACTCCAGCTTTGACCGCACGTTGGCCGGGATGTCCTCCAGGTCTTTCTTGTTCTCCAGCGGCAGGATCACGGTCTTGATCCCCGCTCGGTGGGCCGCCAGGATCTTCTCCTTGAGCCCTCCGACCGGGAGTACCCGGCCGCGCAGGGTGATCTCACCCGTCATCGCGACATCGTGACGGACCAACCTTCCGGTTAATGCGGAAGCCAGGGCCGTGGCAATGGTGATACCCGCTGACGGACCGTCCTTCGGGGTCGCTCCTTCGGGAATATGAATGTGGATGTCTGTCTTTTCATAGAACTGCCCGTCAATGCGCAGTTGTTCGGCGCGGCTGCGCACGTAGCTGTACCCGGCCTGAGCGGACTCGCGCATCACGTCTCCCAGCTTTCCGGTCAGAGTCAGGCCGCCCTTGCCCTTGCAGACGGTGACCTCGATCGACAGGGTATCCCCGCCGGCCTCGGTCCAGGCCAGCCCGGTGCCGACACCGACCTCGTCGTTCTTTTCAGCCATGCCGTAGCGGAACCGGGGAATTCCCAGGAACTGCTCGGTGTTCCGCTTGGTCACCCGAATTTGCTTGGCCTTCTTGGCCACGATCTCCTTGGCCGTTTTCCGGCACAGGGTGGCGATCTGGCGCTCCAGGTTCCGGACTCCGGATTCACGGGTATACTCGCGGATCAGTCTCCGGATGGCCCCTTCCGAAATGGTCAGATTGCCGCGGTCCAGTCCGTGTTCCTTCAACTGCTTCGGAATCAGGTGCCGGATCGCAATCTGCACCTTCTCTTCCTCCGTGTAGCCGGAGATGTAGATGACCTCCATCCGGTCCATCAGCGGCCGCGGGATGTTGTGTGCCAGGTTCGCCGTCGTGATGAACATCACGTTCGACAGGTCGAACGGCACTTCGATGTAGTGGTCGGAAAACGAGTTGTTCTGCTCAGGATCGAGCACCTCCAGGAGCGCCGCCGACGGGTCGCCCCGAAAGTCCATACTCATTTTGTCGACCTCGTCGAGCAGGAAGACCGGGTTCTTGGAACCGGCGGTCCGCATACCCTGGATGATCCGGCCTGGCAGGGCGCCCACGTAGGTGCGCCGGTGCCCGCGGATTTCGGCCTCGTCGCGCACCCCGCCCAGCGAGATCCGCACGAACTTGCGCTCCAGCGCCCGGGCGATGGATTTGCCCAGGGAGGTCTTACCAACGCCGGGCGGGCCCACAAAGCACAGGATTGGCCCCTTCATCTTCTTTGCCAGTTTGCGGATGGCCAGGTACTCGATGATCCGGTCCTTGACCTTGTCCAGCCCGTAGTGGTCCTCGTCCAGGATCTGCTGGGCAGCGTTGATGTCTAGCCGGTCCCGGGTGCCCTTGGTCCACGGCAGGGCCAGAAGCCAGTCGAGGTAGTTGCGCACCACCGTGGCCTCGGCGGCCATCGGCGGCATCTTCTCCAGGCGTTCCACTTCCTTGAGCGCCTTCTCCTCGACCTCCTTGGGGAGCTTAGCCTCGGCGATCTTTTCGCGGTATTCCTCGCCCTCCGCCACCCGCTCGTCTTTTTCGCCCAGTTCGCGCTGGATGGCCTTCATCTGCTCGCGCAGGTAGTACTCCTTCTGCGTCTTCTCCATCTGCTTCCGGACCCGGACGTTGATCCGGCGTTCCAGTTCCACGATCTCCAGTTCCTTGGCCAGTAAAGCGCAAAGATTCTCCAGCCGGTCCGCGATCCTGATCGACTCGAGCACACTCTGTTTGTCCTCGATCCGCAGGGGCAAGTGGGACACGACGATATCGCTCAACCGGCCGGGGTCGTCGATGTTGACCACGGAAACCACCGTCTCGGGCGGAATCCGTTTGGACAGTTTGACATACTGCTCAAACTGGTATACCAGGTGGCGCATGAGCGCCTCCAACTCGGTTGTCTTCTGGAACTGTTCCAGGTACTGGTCCACCTCGACCAAGAAATACGGATCAGCGGCGATGTAGTTGACGACCTTGGCCCGGCCGATGCCTTCGACCAGCACCCGGATGGTGCCGCCCGGCAGCTTGAGCAACTGCTTTACCTCAGCCACCGTGCCTACATCGTAAATATCGTCTATGCCCGGGTCATCGGTTTGTGCTTCTTTCTGCGTGGCCAAAAAAATATGCCGTTCCTGGATCATGGCCTCCTCTATGGCCTTAACCGATTTATCACGACCTACGTCAAGATGAATTACCATATATGGGAATACCAGGATCCCACGCAGTGGGAGCAAGGGTAACACCCTTCTGACCGAGTCCATAGGCGCACCTCCTTTGTCGTATACTGCTGCTACCAGATCGCTATACAACTAACCATTTGACTATTGTAGTTATATATATATATTAACACATCGCGCGAGTGCCCCGCCAATAGCAATGATTGTATCGCTTCAGGCGGGACACATGACAGTATAGCAGATGGACAAGGAAACGTCCAACAGTAAAAAGCGCCCGAAGGGGCGCTTTTCAACCGCTGACAACCGGGGTTTCCTGATCTGTCAGAGTCCAGCGGAAACCGACCCGACTCCGTTCGGCAAAGCCACGCCGGCCATCGCCTCCAGGGGTCCTATCAGGGCCCCGGCCAACACCTCGCTTAAGTGTCCCACCGGAACCACTTCGGTCTCCCCGTAGGCGCGAAAAAGTTCCTGGAAGTTCTCTTCAGGGATGAAAACCCGTTTCGCTCCGGCCTTGGCCGCTGCTTCAATCTTGGCGACCACCCCGCCTACCGGCTTCACCACGCCCCGGATGGACACTTCCCCGGTCATGGCCACCTCGTTGGAAACGGGCACCCGGTACACGGCCGAGCAAATCGCGGTCGCCACGGCTACCCCGGCGGAAGGGCCGTCCACCGGCATCCCGCCCGGAAAGTTGATATGGATGTAGTAGTCTTCAGGATTGAACCTGACCACCGATTTCAAGGCGGTGAGCACGTTCTCCACCGCGCTTTTCGCCAGGCTTTTGCGGCGGATCACCCGCCCGGCACCGTTCAGTTCCTCCTCGTCCACGAGCCCGGTGACGATCAGCCGTCCGGTCCCCTTCTTGACCGGGGTGGCAGTGGCCTCGATCTCCAGCATGATCCCGGCGTTCGGGCCGTACACCGCCAGGCCGTTCACCTGCCCGACCGCCGGCTTGTCCGGGATGCTCTGCTCGGGGCGCGGTGCGTACTGGCCGCTGTGAATCACCCATTCCACGTCCGCCACCGAAATGCACTCCCGGGCTTCGGTAAGCACCAGTCCGGCCGCTAACTGGACGATGTTGACCGCCTCCCGTCCGTTGGTGGCGTACTTGGTGATTACTTTCAGCACCTGGGCTTCCAAGGGGAACCCGACCCGGGACCCCGCATTGGCCGCAATCCGCCCCACCTGATCCGGCACCAGCGGGCGGAAGAAAATCTCCAGGCAACGTGAGCGCAGGGCCGGCGAGATGTTTTCCGGCATGCGGGTGGTCGCCCCCACCAGGCGGAAATCCGCGGGAAGGCCGTTCTGGAAAATGTCGTGGATGTGCTGGGGCACCTGAGTATCGTCGGGATTGTAGTATGAACTCTCCAGGAATACCTTGCGGTCCTCGAGCACCTTCAAAAGCTTGTTCATTTGGACCGGGTGCAACTCGCCGATTTCGTCGATGAACAAAATCCCGCCGTGCGCCCTGGTTACCGCCCCGGGTTTGGGCTGGGGCACACCGGCCATACCCAGGGGACCGGCACCCTGGTAGATGGGGTCGTGGACCGACCCGATCAGCGGGTCGGCGATGCCGCGCTCGTCAAAACGGGCGGTCGTGGCGTCGATTTCGATGAACCGGGCTTCCTCGCCGAACGGGGACTGGGGGTTCTTCCGGGCCTCCTCCAGCACCAGCCGGGCCGCCGCGGTCTTGCCGATTCCCGGCGGGCCGTAGATGATCACGTGCTGCGGGTTAGGACCGCAGAGCGCGGCTCTCAATGCCTTCAGCCCCTCCTCCTGCCCCACGATTTCGCTGAAGCAGGTCGGACGGGTCCTTTCGGCCAGCGGCTCGGTCAGGGAAATGGAACGCAGCTTGCGGAGTTTTTCCACTTCACTGCGGGATCCTCTCTCCACCGCCACCTTGCTGCCTTGTTGCGCTTTCAGGAGATTCCAGAAGTACAGGCCGATGACCACGCCGAAGAACACTTGCAGTAACAGGATCACGCTGGAAAATCCCGGTCCGAATTCGCCCACGATTTGCCTCCCCTATCCTCGCTTGTGCTAGCTCTAGTATGGTTTGCGGGGGAGAATTATAATCGCGGGAATCAGAATTTTTTGCCTTTGTTGCCAAAATAATAAGGCCGCCCGGTACGGGCGGCCGACCTCTTTGCGGCCTTACAAGGCACTTTCCTTTTTCTTCTTGCTGCGCTCCACGGTAATGATCAGCGGGTTCTCCCGGTTCACGACCGTTTCCCTCGAAATGGTGCACTTGGCGACGTCGCCCCGGGACGGAATATCATACATGACGTTCAGCATGATCTCCTCCAGAATCGCCCGCAGGCCCCGGGCGCCGGTGTTGCGCCGGATAGCCTCCTCAGCGATGGCCTGGAGCGCTTCTTCCTGAAACTCCAGGGCGACCCCGTCGATTTCGAAGAGCTTCTCATACTGCTTCACCAGGGCGTTGCGCGGCTCAACCAGGATCCTGACCAGGTCCTCTTGGTTGAGCGGGTCCAGCGTCACGATGACCGGCAGGCGCCCGACAAACTCGGGGATCAGGCCGTACTTCAAGAGATCCTGGGGCAGGATGTTCCGCAGGATGTCACCCAGCTTGCGGTCCCGCTTCAGCGTCAGTTCGGCCCCGAACCCCATAGTCTTCTTAGCCACCCGGCTCTGGATGATCTTGTCGATCCCCTCAAAGGCCCCGCCGCAGATGAACAGAATGTTTGTGGTATCCAGCTGGATGAACTCCTGGTGCGGGTGCTTGCGGCCGCCCTGCGGCGGCACGCTGGCCACCGTACCCTCCAGAATCTTCAGGAGGGCCTGCTGCACGCCCTCGCCGGAAACGTCCCTGGTGATGGAAGGGTTTTCCGACTTACGCGCGATCTTGTCGACCTCGTCGATGTACACAATGCCCTTCTCCGCCTTCTCCACGTCGTAATCGGCGGCCTGGATGAGCTTCAGGAGGATGTTCTCCACATCCTCTCCCACATACCCGGCCTCGGTCAGCGAAGTGGCGTCGGCGATTGCAAAGGGCACGTTTAGAAACCGCGCCAGCGTCTGCGCCAGCAAGGTCTTCCCGGAACCGGTCGGCCCGAGCATGACAATGTTGCTCTTTTGCAGCTCCACGTCCTCAAGCTTGCCGCCGAGGTTTATCCGCTTGTAATGGTTGTAAACGGCCACGGCGAGGATTTTCTTTGCATACTCCTGGCCGATCACGTACTGATCCAGGTAATCCTTGATTTCCCGCGGCTTCGGAATATCCCGCAACTCCAGCCCCAGATCCTCGCTGAGTTCCTCCTCGATGATCTCGTTGCAAAGCTCTATGCATTCATCACAAATGTATACCCCGGGACCAGCCACCAGCTTCTTGACCTGATCCTGCAGCTTACCGCAAAACGAACATTTCAACTGGCCCTTCTCGTTAAACATAGTCCCACACCTCTTCTACTTGGCCTTTTTGCGAACCGTAATCACTTCATCAATTATACCATATTCCCGAGCCTGTTCCGGAGACATGAAAAAGTCGCGTTCGGTGTCCCGTTCAATCTTCTCGACGGGCTGCCCGGTGTGCTTGGCCAGCAGTTCATTCAATACCCGTTTGGTCCGCAATATTTCCCGGGCGTGAATGTCAATTTCGGTGGCCTGACCCTGCACTCCACCCAGCGGCTGGTGCATCATAATCCGGGCGTAGGGCAGCGCAAACCGCTTCCCGGGAGTGCCGGCCGCCAGCAGAAAAGCCCCGAAACTGGCTGCCTGGCCCAGGCAGATGGTGGATACGTCGGGCCTAATGTACTGCATGGTGTCATAAATAGCCATTCCCGAAGTCACAAGTCCTCCCGGAGAGTTGATGTACAGGTGGATGTCCTTGTCCGGGTCCTCGGCTTCCAAAAAAAGGAGTTGAGCGATGATCAGGTTCGCCACATGGTCTTCTATCGGCCCCCCGATAAAGACGATCCGGTCCTTCAACAGGCGTGAATAAATATCGTACGCCCTTTCCCCGCGGGCGGTTTGTTCAACCACGATCGGCACCAACGTATTCATTGATTCTGCCTCCTACACAACATATGTTAAACGAAAGGCCGGCGATTTAAAAGGGGGAAGTTTTCGCCTTATTTTTCGGCCTCGGTCGACTCCTGTCCCACAATTTCGGCATTAGCCACCAACAGATCAACCGCTTTGTCACGCTTGATCGCCGTCCGAATGGAATCGAGGTCATTGCGCTGTTCCAGTATTTCCCGCAGCCGGTCCGCCTCCAACCGGTAGAATTCGGCCATCTTTGCCAGTTCGGCGTCCACCTCTTCTTCGGTGGCTTCCAGGCCCTCAACCTCGGCGATGCGGTCAATAACCAACTCCTTTTTCAGGGATTCCTCGGCCCGGGGTCTGATATCGGCTCGCATTGACTCTTCGGTCTGGTTGGTAAGTTTAAAGAAGTCTTCTTTAGTCATGCCCTGTTCGATTACCGGACGCAGGACCTCTTCCATCATAGTTTCCAGCCGGGCGTCCACCATGCTCGCCGGAACTTCGACCTCGGCGCCGGCCACCGCCTCGGAAATCAGGGCATTACGCATGACGTACTCGATTTTTTTCTCCGCGGCGTTCTCCAGCTTCTTTCTGGTCTCGGCCCGCAGCGCCTCCAGGGTGTCGTGTTCGCTCACATCCTTGGCGAACTCGTCGTCCAGGTCCGCCAACTCCTTGCGTTTGATCTCCTTCACCGTGACCGTGATCAACGCTTCCTTGCCGGCCACTTCCTTGTTGGGGAAGTCCTCGGGGATGGAAAGCGGAATCTCGCGGGTCTCTCCGGTCGACATTCCCACGAGGTGTGCGTCGAAGTCCTTCGCTACGAAGCCTTTGCCGACCTCCACGGACCGGTCGGTAGCGGAACCGCCCGCGAAAGGTTCCCCGTTGATGGTGCCCTCGTAATCGATGGTGATGATGTCACCCATCTCCACCGTACCCTCTTCGATCGTCACCAGCTTGGCGTAGCGGTTCCGGAGTTTCTCCAGTTCTTCATCGACTTCACTATCGGAAACCTCGGCTACCTGCCTCTCCACCTTGAGGTTCTTGTACTCTCCCAGTACCACCTCGGGTTTGACGTCCACCTGAATTTTGAGGATGACCGGTTTACCCTCTTCCAACTGCACTACGTCCACCTCCGGCTGGGAAACCGGCTGGATACCGGTATCCGCAACCGCCTCCAGGTAAGCCCTTGGGATTAGCTGTTCCATGGCTTCTTCATACAGGGACTGCTTGCCGTAGAAGCGCTCAAATACCGGCCGCGGGGCCTTTCCGGGTCGGAAGCCGGGAATGTTCGCTTTGCGCACCAGCTTGCGGTAGGCCTGGTTCAAGACCTCATCAAGCCGCTCCGGCTCGACTTCCACCTGCAGTTCCACCCTGTTCTTGTCGATTTTTTCAGCCGACGCTTTCATTAAATTGGAACGCCTCCTCTAATAATTCCGAAGCCTGTTTGCCTGCTCGGGTTTCTTCCAATACTAAATATAACTCTTTCGGATGTAAAGTTTACATAAAGCAAAACACCAGGGGGAAGTCCCTAACCCTGGTAGGCAGAGCATATTATAGCACGCCGGTTTCCCGAAAGGCAAGCAAGGAAATTGTTGGCCCCTGGCGAAACAAATGGTTGGCCCATAATACTATTCAGCAAAAGGTGTGTTCAGTATTGGAGTTTCGTGAAGGAGAACTGGTCATTTTCCTCGACCACCAGGAACGGAGTTTTGTACAGCGCCTGCACCCGCAGGGGAAACTGCAGACCCACCGGGGATTTGTGCCTCACGCGGACGTCATCGGCTGCGTGCCCGGAACGGCATTCGTTACGACCAAGGGTAAGGAGTTGTTCGCCTTCCGGCCCACCCTGGTGGACTTCACCATGAATATGCCGCGCAAGAGCGGGATCATCTATCCCAAAGATACGGCGTATATCCTTCTCTGGGCCGATGTCCGCCCGGGCGGCAGGGTCGTCGCGGGCGGGGTGGGCAGCGGGGCGCTGCTGCTGGCCCTGGCCAGCCAAGTGGGCGCTTCGGGCTTCGTCTGGGGTTATGACGTCCGGCAGGACATGCTTGACTTCGCCGCCGCGAATCTGCGCCAGTTCCTCGGCGACCATCCGGCGAATACGGAGTTCAAGCTGGGAAACGTATATGAGAACATTGACGAGCGGGATGTGGACAGTGTAATCTTGGACGTGCCCGAACCCTGGCAGGCCGTGGAGCCGTCCGCCCTAGCCCTGAAACCGGGCGGAATTATCATCGCCTACATGCCGACGATCAGACAGGCCGAAAGCTTCACCGGCGCCCTGCGCGGCAGTAACCGGTTCGGTCTGGTGCAGACGGTTGAGATTCTGGTCCGCGACTGGCACATCCGGGAGCGGAGTGTGCGGCCCAATCACCGGATGGTGGGGCATACTGGATTTCTGACGGTGGCCCGAAGAATCGTACGGCCGGAGGGACAGGCACCGCCGGAGGATCCGCCCACCGAGCCGGAAAGCGAAAGAGGCGCACCGTTCCCCAAAGAGACTCAAGACTAACGGCAACACCACGGCCGGGGAAACCCCCTGGAACCTTGATGATCTTAGTTGCATTATATCATTCATAATATTTATAATTATTATACTATTATATATACAAGGTGACAAACCGGAGGTAATGAAAGTTGCTGGATTACTGTGATGCGGTGAATCATCCGACCGGGTTCCTTTTCGACGAAAAGGAACTCCTCATTTCCGAGGAAGAAAAAGAACTGCTTCGTCGCGCCGGACGGACGCTCTCCTATCCCCGGGGCCAGATCATTTTTGCGGTGGGAGACAACGCCGATCAGGTTTATCTGCTTGAACGAGGCTGGGTAAGAATATACCGCCTGGACTTCGAGGGGCGGAAAATCACCGTTGGGGCAATGCGTAATCCCGGTGAACTGATGGGCCTTTCGGAGGCGCTTTATGAAGGGGAACGGACCTGCTTCGCGGAGGCCGTTACCGATGTCGTCATGGTGAAACTGAACCGGACCAGTTTTCTGCAAATCTTGAAACACAACCAGAATTTAGCCCTAAAGGTGGCTAGCCTGCTCGGCGTCCGGATGCGCGAAGCGGAAAGCAAAATCCACGAACTGGTGTCCATGCAGGTGCCCGGGCGTTTGGCATTGCTGCTTTTGAAGATGGGAGAACGAAACGGCCATACGTCAAGCGACGGAATTCAGGTCAACCTGCGCCTGACCCACGAGGAAATCGCATCCATGATCGGCACGACGCGTCAGACAGTCACCCAGACCTTGAACCTCTTTAAGAAAGAAAAAAGCATTAAAACCCGCGGCCGCATGATCATCATTCTCGACTGCCGGAAATTGGCCCGCTGGATTCACTCCTGACGGGGAGTACGCTTCTTTAGACTAAAGTTGTACCGCCGGGGTGAAGACTTGAGAACAAACTTCACCAGACTGCCCTAAAAACCCTTGATCTTTACGTGCGCCGTTTCCGTCAGCAGACCGTCGATGAGTTTCTGCATTGCCGCCTCGTGACCCTTGGGCACGGCAACATAAAACGGAATCCAGGTCCCGTCCTTATCTTTTGCAGTTCCGAAAGCCTTCAATTTATTCCTGGTACGCTCGGTATCAAACTTGTCCGGGGTTTTGGCCTCTCCGTTCGCGTAACGCCCCTCCGCACTGAGACCGATCAGGTCGGGCGAATAACCCTGAACCGGAAATGACTCCACGCTGTGATAGCCGTCGCCCTGCATCCAAACCCGAAGCTTGTCAATGAGGTATGTCAGATCGTGCCTGTCCATCCCCTACACCCTTCCTTCCCACTAGTAGTACTTGGTCAGTAGGCCTTCAAAACCCTTCACCCCGAACGGTCCGGCAGTTAATTGGCGATTCATGCCACCAAGCACTATATTCGCCGCCACGACCAGCAACTCCTTTTCCATTACATGAATCATATCCAAATATAGCCTACCGGCAAACACAAAAAATTAAGCCCTCCGTTTGCGGAGGGCCTCGCCGGTTTGCCGCAAGGATTCCCGAAAATCGCCTGCAAGCGCAGTCAAAAAGGCGTGCACGTTCTTTCCCTAGAACATTCTGTGGCTGTTATAAGCGGACTCTCTCTCCCAGCCACCCCAGTGTCAGAGCCAGGATCAGTCCGTATACGGAGGCGCCGACAAAATCGGTGAGGGCAGTGTCCAGGCACACCGGAATAGTCTCCTTGACATGGAACAAAAGCGTGATCCCATACAATGAAAACCAAATGACAATACCGAAAAGCCATCCCCTGAGTAGAATGTTCGTGCTGGTGATCACGGTGATCAAATAGGCGAAGACTACCCCCAGCATACCGACGAAGACAATTTGAGACACCAGGGCGAAGACCGCCTCCGCCAGGTTGACCGGCCTGGTCCCATAAATGACAATCGCGGCCCAATCCAGATAACGCAGTTCGGCAATGCCCAGGTAGTATGAGGCCAGGTTAATGAGGTTCATCAACACCCCGCCGGTCAGACCGGCGAAGAAACCAATAGTAAGCCGATCATTCATCGACCTTAAACTCCCCTTCTTTTTCCAAATATAGTGTCCCTGCAAACCAGCACTGTTATACGCCCGCTTCCAAACGAAAAGGCCTCCGAGTCACTCGCAGGCCTGAGTTTTATTTTGGTGAGCCATGCTGGACTCGAACCAGCGACACCCTGATTAAAAGTCAGGTGCTCTACCAACTGAGCTAATGGCTCACTCGGAACAAGTGTGATGCTAATGGCATCGTCCACTTCTTGAATTGGCTGGGGCGGCTGGATTCGAACCAACGAATGGCGGATCCAAAGTCCGCTGCCTTACCAGCTTGGCTACGCCCCAATATAATCTGGGGTGGACGATGGGCTTCGAACCCACGGCCTCCAGATCCACAGTCTGGCGCTCTGACCAACTGAGCTACGCCCACCACAATCCTTACTCCATCAATTCGCAAGCTCTAGTATAGCAAATCACCCTATGTTCGTCAATTGCGGGCAGGCAATTTGTGCAAGCTCAGAAGCGCTCCGCCGTGGGCTTTCAGCCCTTCGGTTTGCCGGATTGATCCTATAATATCCGTCAGGCCGGAAAAATGTTGACGGGCTGACATTTAATGTTGAATAACTATACATTCACATTGTCACCCGCACAGCATCGCCTTCAGGGTCACCATGCCATCATGTGACTGACTAACCCAACTGGACGCGATTACTGCACAGTCAAGGTGATAGGTGACCGAGTCGGCTCTACAGCGGAATTAACCCGGTGGCGGAGGGCGAACCGGTCGATATTTTGCTCGATAAGATCGGCAAAGGCGATTAAGCTATGTAGCGGTCATGCCTAGAAACCAGCGCCGCGGGTGGGCCTGCATCACCTTCGGGGACCTGCCTAAACTCTTTCATAAGTTTGCCCTGCTCCCTGGTCTGTCTAAACAAGGCGTTTACCACCTGCCAACTTGGCTAACACTTGGCTAACACGTTACATTGACAGTCCAGGAAATCCGTGCTACGATATCTCCCGCAACAGGTACATTCGGGCGGGCGTGGCGGAACGGCAGACGCGCCAGACTTAGGATCTGGTGGGTTTCCCCCGTGGAGGTTCAAGTCCTCTCGCCCGCACCAGTGAGAATAAAGGGTTCCCGGGTTGGGGGGCCTTTCGCAGTTACCAGCTATTGGGTTTTATATCACAAAAATATCACATGGGACTACTTCTTGTTGCCGAATATGGCCTGTGTCAGTTTGCTTGCCGCGCTATTTTGGATACCCGGCAACAGGTGAGAATAGATTTCCAAGGTAGGCACATAAACACAAACCGTAGCCGGATGATTTACAAGACCTATCAAGAACGCGCAAGAACGCGGTTATCCCATCGGCAGGGCGTGGTCGAAAGCGGGTGCAAGCAGATAATCCAGGCTCGGCATAAGCAAGCCGGCATGCGCTGGAATCGGGACAATGCGCAAAAGATGTTGAACTTAGCGGTGTTCATCTGTAGTGATCGGTGGCAAGAGTTCTGGGGAAAACAAGGAGCAGCTTGACTTGGAACTTTTTAGTACCTCCATTTTGTGCGTAGACCCCCTTCGGCGCTGCACCGACTCCCATTCGCGTGTTGCCTCATCCCAGTCGCGCATAAAGCCGTACCTGAGCATGGTCGACATACCGGCCAGAGCCAGGCGTAGATTTACGCCCAGAAGGGGTATACCCGCCACTCCGATAATGAGGTCGGCGTTGAGTAACAACCCCTTTTCCAGGATCCGGTCTATAAGGTCATTTAGAGTGGCCTCCCGGACGCGCGTGGGCTCAAGAGGCTTCATGGCCTGGCTCATGCCGAAATGCCCTCCCCATCAGCAACCGCGAGGGTCTTCATGAAACTGTACGGCGGCCAGGGGCCGGTAAATCGGACCAAAAATCCTTCACGGCTGTTGATTTCAGCCAGAATGCGGCCCAGATCTTCAACCTTTTCCTTTGGTACCAGGCATGAAAGGTTGACCACCATGCGCAGGCCGTCCTCCGGCTTCTTAACCTTCTCCACCTGCACATCATCACTTACGGCCGATATCGCTTCGTAGACCTCACGAAAACAGCGTTCAGCCAGCCCTTCCAGCGCTTCTTTGGCAACATTCTCCAGCCTCTGCCGGTACATGTAACGGACACCCTCAGGCTTTGATTCCACCTCTTTTTTCAGCTTCTTAAACTCGGGATCTTCATCGAGCGCGGACCGCTTAAGCGTCTCATCGTCCACAAAGACCTGTATTCCGTATTCGTCCCGCCCTCGAACTCTTGCAAAAATCCCTCGCAGCTTCGTAGATTCTTCCGTAAGCCAGCGCCTGACGGTTTGGGACGGATGCTGCCCCTCGGTTTGGATTATCGTGTTGAATCCCATCGGTAGAACGGTACCGAATTTTTCATTTGCCATATCCAGCACCTTTTGTTGGGTAAAAAGCCACTTTTTCACCTGCTCTTCGTCTTTCGACTCGTACGGTTCGGGTGAACAGTCATGGACGATGGCCAGCAAGCCGTCATAAGCTACGGTGTAAACATCGGCCTCTTCGATGCCAATCGGGCCGAAAAGAACGTTTTCTCGGCCCTCGACAACCCCGTAGATATACCTGGCCGGGTTCTTGGAATCGAGAACCTTTTCTTCCGGAGAAACAGTGCCCGCATCCTCCTGTGTTACGCCGGAGGAAGGGTTTTCAGGGCTCTCCACGGCTCCTTTCAATATTGTAGCGGATGGCTTATTCGCAAACGGGACTACCGGTTGCACCGATCCGATAGCCCTATCTGAACCGGCCAGCCCGGCAAGGTTGGAATGAACGAGGTCGGCCACCGCCTCCCTTATGACCTCCCCGACCATGTTCTGAAGTCCCAGTGACTCGAGTTCCTGCAACACAAGCCGTTTCAGGCCATCCCTTGGCTTTATGCTTTCCATCGGCTTATCTCCTCCGCGATTCTTCTTCTGCCCAGCGCCTGGGGTTTATCATCCGGTCCACTACATCATCCACTATCCGGTCCAAGCCGTCCCTGACGTTTTTCACCGATTCGGAAACACCTTGCTCGCACTTTATTTCCTCTATGGCGCGGTCGAGCTCCATGAAAGCTCTGCCAAGACGTTCGATTTCCTCTTCGGTAAGGGTCCCATCTTCTATCCGCCGGAACGCTTGCGTTTTCAGGGCGTCCCTGATAATCTCCACCAGGGCCATCACCAGCCCCAGCACACCGTGCTTCAAGTTATCCTCATCTATATTGAGCAAGACCTATACCTCACCTTTCAAGTTTAAGCTCCAGGATACCGTTGCGGTAACTCTGCTGTCTGACCTGTTTAGCGGAACAGGGCAGGTCCACCTGCCGCCGCAGTTCCATGCACCGGCTTTGCGCCTGCACCGAGACAACGTTTCCAGATATATCAACCCGTATACTACTCTCTTCTATCCCCGGCATTTCCAAGATAACAAGCAGGTGATCACCCTCATCGAAAATATCCGCAGGCGGCTCTTCCCACTCACCGGATCCGGGCGCTTTCGTTATACTTTCGTGCTCCTCCGCCAACGTGCGCGCACTGAAGGAGGCCGACACTTCCGGTTGCACCCCCCGGGTCCTTCCGGGCGCCTTCCGTAGCCTGTGTTCTATCTCGCGGTCTGCCTGCCGCAGCCTTTCCTGAAAAGCCTCGGACCCTGCCAGGCCCTCTATTATCCGGCCCAGCCCGGGAATAACCTCCCCAAGGCTGCGCAGCGCCGAGCCCGCGGGGCCCTTTAAAGCATCATGTTTCTCTGGCTGTTTTTCTTTTCGTTTATGATCCCTTTCGTAAAACATATCTACCTCCCGCTTTTGCCGTATCTTCGGCAGCTTCAGCGTAAGGATACCGTTTTTATAGCTGACATCGGCGGAATAAGCCAGTATGCCCGGCACATCAGCTACCAGCGTAAACGACCCGGCGTTTTCGAACAGATCAACCAGTGGTTCCTTCTGTTTATCAGCCGGCAAAGCATCGGACTCAATCCACCAACTGAAAAATACCCGTTCGCCTGTTTCCGGATCCTGCCTAAGACGGTGGAAGACAAATACCGGCTGGCCGAAGAATGCTTTTGCGCGGGGGTTCAGAACCTCTCTGATATGTATGAGCGTATCCATATCACTTTCAAGACCCGCCGCGTCCCGGAGTTCCGCCAGTTCAGCATGTCTCCTCATCAAAAGGTGCCAGAACATGGCCCGGCTCCGGTCGTCCAGGCTTCTCAAGAACCGGTGAAGCCTGCTGTCTTCCTCGTAGATGATATTCTGCTTTTCCATGCCATCAGCCCCGTCCTCACTGTTCGACCTCTAAGGTCAAAGGTACTTTTTGGTGTCTTAGCTTTTTAGCCTTGGCCGATACCCAGCCGCACCAGGGGCAGCCTTCTTCCAGGAGCTCCTCCATATCTACCCTCTTTTCACACTGGGGACAGGCCTCTTTCCGGATTGTGGCCTCCTTCCACGCAGCAGTTTCGCAGTTCGTTCCCGACGGGAACTCAAGCCCGTATTGGGCGGCGGTTTCAAAAGAAGCCAAGGCGGCTCGGATCTTTATTCCTAAAAGCTCCACGCCGGCGACTGATACCGCGATGTCGGCATTAATTACCAGCCCCTTGTCCAGCAGCCGGTCCACCAGTGCAACCAGCGTATCGTCGTCCCTTTGTTTCTTGGGTTGTAACACTATAGGTCAATTCCTCTCTTCGGCAGGCGCAGCTCGAGGCGCCCAAAACTTTGTCTAAATGAAGCAACCCGGAGAAAGAGACGAACCGCCGGGGCCGTCCCCACTTGGGCAGGGGTATCCTGGCCGGCAGTTCGAGTTCAAAAAAAGATGCCTCAATCCTCTCTTCGGGCCAGCTCGTATTCCCTGATCTCCCGCAGCCTTTCCAGAAGCTCCGTCTCCCTGGAAATGTATTCTTCCTCGCTTATTTCACCCATTTCATAAAGAAGCTGCAACTCCAAGAGCTCCATTTTCACTTTATGCGGGTCATATAGTTCCTCTTGTGCCCGGTCAATAATCTGCTTAATCACCCATGCCGGCCCTTTAACCGGAAAAAGCAGAATATCATCCAATAAAAACATTAACGCCTCACCTCGCCGATCCCCTCCAACTGCAAGAGCACTTTAACAAAGTTATATGCCGGCCAGGGTCCGGTATACTTAAAATCCAGAACTTGATGGTGTTTCGTATACAAGCGGCTTACCTGTTCATCAAATTCCTTCACCCGGCTCTTATCTACCAAAAAGGCGGCGTTTAAAACCATTCGTGTAAGAACCAGGTCATTGGTAGTGGAGGCCGTAGCATACCGCTGCAAGCCGTTGTAGATCTCCTTAATGTAAGCAGACCTTTTCCTGGCGGCCACCTCTTCCACCAACTGCCCCAGCTGGAACTTCTTTGAATACACATCCCTTTTTGCATTGCGCCCCTGCCTGGCGACCTCCCGTTTAAGTTGCTGTATTCCACTGTGTCCTTTCTCAATTTCTTGTGCAAAACACTCCTTTTTCCAAAAAACCTTCAGCCCCAACTCTATTTTGTTATCCAGCTTTGCCAGCGCCTCTTTGGCCTCTGTGTAAATCTCCTTCAATAATTCATAGACATCTTCTTCTGTTTTGAAGATCAGGCCAAAACTGGCGGGGATTACGGTATATTCTTCCATAACCCGGGAAATAACCCGCTCGTGCTGGATGGCGTTCTTCCGGTCCGGATCGTAAATAATTATCGGTGAATCACTGACCACCATGGCCAGGTCCTGGTAATTGATGGTATTTACTTCATCACGGCGATTGCCCACTCCGATCGGCCCAAAACTTCTTGGTTCCCGCGACTTGATAGCACAGTAGATGTATTTACCCTCTCCGCCCCGCAACGCCACTCACCCCATTTTACGAGGAGCATTCTTCGGGATCTTTTTTCATGGTCAGAACCCGGGGTTTTTGATCTTCTATTTGGGCCGGTTCCGGTCTTCTTACTTCTTCCAGGGCCGCATCAAAATGCTTCGCCGCAATCTGAAGCCGGGAGTAATCGGGATCTTTATCATTTTGACTACTGTCCAAAAATTCTCTAATCGCCAGCAAAGAAGCCCTGTTGCAGATAGCCTGGATATCGGCGCCGGTGGAACCATCGGTTATGATGGCCAAATTAACCAGGTCCACGTCTTCGGCCAGCGGCTTGCCGTTGGTATGGATCTGTAATATCGCCAGACGCTCGTCTTCGCCGGGAACAGGCAACTCGAGCAGGAGGTCAAATCTTCCGGGTCTTAGCAGCGCCGGGTCAATTAGTTCCAGTCGGTTAGTGGCGGCCAACACTACCACTCCCTTCAATTCTTCAACCCCATCCATTTCGGTCAGGAGCTGGCTGAGCACCCGCTCCGCAACATGAGCATCTCCACCCCCGGTTCCCCTGACAGGGACTAAAGCATCTATTTCATCAAAGAAAACAATACACGGTGCCGCTTGTTTTGCTTTCTTGAATACTTCCCGTACACCTTTTTCTGACTCTCCGACCCATTTAGAGAGCAGGGCGGGCCCTTTTACTGAAATGAAATTTACTCCACTTTCATTGGCCACCGCTTTGGCAATTAAGGTTTTTCCCGTACCGGGGCTACCGTGTAAAAGAATACCTTTGGGAGGGTTGGTTTTTACATAAGTAAATAACCCGGGATGTTTTATAGGCCATTCCACCGCTTCCTTTAGTTCCTGTTTAACTTTGTCTAGGCCGCCAATATCACTCCACCGGACATCCGGTACCTCCACGAAAACCTCCCGGATGGCGGAAGGTTCCACATCTTTAAAAGCCTCAGAAAAATCCGCCATGGTTACCTCCAACTCCATAAGGACTTCATATGAAAGATAATTACTCCGGAGGTCTATTTGAGGAAACACTTTTCTTAAACAGGCCATGGCCGCCTCTTTACACAAAGCCGCCAGGTCTGCTCCCACGTAACCATGGGTAATTTCTGCAATTTTTTCCAGATGCACATCTTTTGACAGGGGCATACCGCGGGTATGAATTTGCAAGATTTCCAACCTGCTCTTTTTATCGGGAATGTTAACGGTAATCTCCCGGTCAAAACGGCCCGGCCGCCTGAGCGCGGGGTCCAGGGAATTGGGAATATTGGTGGCCCCGATGACAATCACCTGGCCCCTCGATTCCAGACCGTCCATCAACCCCAGCAGTTGCGCCACAACCCGTTTTTCCACTTCGCCAACGACCGATTCCCGCTTGGGAGCGATGGCATCTATTTCATCCAGGAAAATAATACTGGGCGCATTTTTACCAGCCTCTTCAAAAATCCCCCGGAGATTTGCCTCACTTTCCCCGTAAAACTTGTGAATAATTTCCGGGCCGTTAACATGGAAAAAATGGGCATCGGTTTCATTGGCTACCGCTCTGGCAATTAATGTTTTGCCTGTACCCGGGGGACCGTGGAGCAATACCCCCTTTGGCGCCTCAATCCCCAGTCTGGCAAAAATTTCGGGGTACTTCAGCGGTAGTTCAATCATTTCCCGTATTCTTTGAATTCCCTTTTGTAATCCCCCGATATCCTCATATGTTATTAGAGATTGTTTTTTACCGGTTACCTCCTGCGACTTCACCTTAACGATAGTATCGGTATGAACCAGCACCACATCTTTCGGAATGGTCTCTACAACAGTAAATTCTTGGGTGCGGGAGCCAAAAAGATTTATTCTGACTTTATCACCTTTCAGGAGGGGAAAACCTTCCATTAACTTACCGATGTATCTGCCGTCCTTATCTTTGGGTACAGCACGGTAAGCATTAATAGGAGCTAGGATTATGGTCGAAGCGTTATCAAACGGTATTTTTTGAATTTGTACCTTGTCACCTAACCCGGCCCGTGCATTTTCCCGGATAATACCATCGATTTGGATAACATTTTTACCCCGCTGTTCCATGTAAGCGGGCATTACTTTGGCCACAGTTCTTTTATTACCTTTGATTTCAATTACATCGCCGACAGAAACATTGATCCTTTCCATGTCACGGGGGTCAAGCCTGGCAATTCCCCTACCCACATCTTTTGTTAAAGCTTCTAATACCCGCAAAAACAAACCGGTAGATCCAGTATCCATTCTTATCGACTCTTCCTTAAACAGTTTTCCCCACCCCACCTTTTCCGCCAAATAAAAGAAATTTTGACCTACCGGTCAAATAATCCACAGCCTTCAACCACTTAAATTAACAGCGCAAAACTTGGAATAGCTCTTCCCCGGGGTCAATTACATGCCAATTTCCCCCCGATTTTCTTTATCTCCCTGTACAACGCAAGCTTATCCCTTTCAATAGAGGCTACCATAAATTGAAATTGTTTCCGGGACCGGCCCAGGTTTAATTCTTGCTGCCGCATCCACTCCAGCTGCGTCATAAATATACGTTGCCGCCTGTTTAACAGCTCTTCCCGGTGTATTAATCTTTTCAGATCTTTCAACTGCAACTGAATTTTTGAAATCCGCTGTCCCGAACCGGGTAGCGAGCCTGCATTAATGGATAATACGGTACGGATATCCGCCGACGAACGAAGATTATTTAATCCACGAAGATACATGGGATCCCCCTTTTCTCTTGCAATTCCTCCATAATTCATTCTCCATCAGCTGAAGTGTTTTTTATTTTATTATTGGTTATTGGCAACCTGATCTCCACAATCCCGTTTTTAATAACTGTTGTCGCACCTTCCGGGTCTACCATTGTCGGCAGCAGCATCTCTTTACGGTACTGGCGGTCCCTTCCGGCAGCTTCAATGATTAAAATATCCCCGCTTACCTGAAAATGAAAGTTATCTTCGTTCACGCCGGGAAGCTCCGCAACCACCAATACATTATTCCTTTCCTCAAAAATATCCACAAGGGGTTCAGTAATTCCTTCGATGACAAGATCCTTTTCTTTTTTACTAATGTTGCCAAAGGGTTTTACATCGGCAGAACCTCCATCTCCAATTCCTATATCAATGCCGAAAAGCCCCTTTAATCCCTTAGCCTTATCCAGGCCCTTAATTTCTCCGGTATAGGAAATTTTCGCCTTGCCTTGTGCCTCCATCTGCTTTATTAAATCAATAAAATTTCCGAGTCCGTTTAAAAGTTCATTTATCCCCATATCAGCTTTAACTTCGTCTGAAATATCTTTTTTTTTGGTCATGGTATACTCCTTTCAATTTGTTTAATGGAAATAATTACCAATAACCCGCCCTTTCCCGGCCCGACATTTATTAACATTAAGAATAGTACCGATCAAAGAGTTGTTCGACTACCCTGGCGGTGCTACCCTTAGCGTTACCGTTTGTTTTCCCAATAGTAACCGTACCGCAGGTCTCGGACGTCAATATATCAATAAATACTTGCTTAAAGAATGGATCGCCGGCGTCCAGATTTTCTTGCAGATGGATAACCTTGGCGATGGCAATACTGGCGCGAACCGTTGGTGTGAATTCATACTTTCCCTTCTCTCGAAAAGAACGTACAATCCTAACCACCCGCTCTGCCTTTTCAACCGGCATCCCGGACTTGGCTACAGTTATCGCAATTTCCGTTTCTTCATCAAAGTGATTTAAATCGATGGTGATCATCCGGTCCCGCAAGGCGTCCTGGGTTTTATAGACCCCTGCATATTCTTCCGGGTTACTGGTAAAAATAGCTGTAAAGTGGGGATGAACCTGAAGATATCTTTCTCCCTTTCTAACAATAGGCATCTCCAGTACTTTTTCTCCTAAAATTGATAACAAAACGTTATTAGCTTCCGGCTTTGATCTGGTAAATTCATCATAAATTAAAGTATAACCATTGCGAACAGCTTCGGTAATACAAGCATCTTGCCAGCGCAAATTCAGTTGTTCCTCCGTTTTGAGAACCGAATGGATAAAATTATCAACTATTTTGCTCATTTTATAACCTTGCAGGCCACCAACCAGGTCTGTCGGGCTGAAGTCGTCATTACCGTGAATCAGTACCACCTGACGGCCAATTTGTTGTGCTAAGTACATTGCCAGCGTTGTCTTACCCGTACCGGCCGGTCCCCGAAAATGCACCGGAAAGCCTGCCCGGACGTAAGCCAGGGCACGTTCAATCAGATCTTGTACATATGGGGTCTGTACAAACTTTTCCATCGACTGGAATATTTTATGATCTCTCAATTTTTTATGACCTCCTTGAATACCATTAGTATCTCAAATCATTACGGCACTTCTTGCTCTTTTTAGGGATCCTCGCTATCCTGCAGGTAACCTTTGATTTTACCTCTCTCTCTCAACATTATCCGCGTGTAACATACTATTTCCTGATTCTCATTTAGTTTCACTTGGTAAACTCCCAGCAGTTCGTTGCGCCCGTGCCTGCGTTGATATTCATCTTCTTCCGTAACTTCTATTTGGACAGTCCAGCTACCATTATTCAGGCACGCGCCGATAATATCCCCAGGCTTTTTAAGGACATTGGCAAAAAAATCCTTTACAATATTTATAACATTTTCTACATCCAACTCCTGACCCTCCTCAGTTATTAATTAATTACATATATTCCTAATTGCCTAATATATGCTCCATGACAAAAAAGTTCCCCTCCTCCAGGCCACCCTAAAGGAGGGGAACAAACTGCTTCAAGTTACTTAATATTTCCTTTTCCTTTTCCTTTTCATGGTTTTCCACAATTCTTGCAGGATTTCCCGCACTTCTTCCCGTTCGGTTCGAGCCTCCCAGAGCAACTCCTCCAAGTGCTTAATTCTGGCCGCCTTTTTATCGGCAAATTCTGCTAATAATTCCTCCCAGTGCCTTGTTCTGGCTGCCTTTTTCTGTTCAAATTCTTCAAACAATTCTTCCAGTCGTTGTTTTCTATTATCAAAGGATTCGGGAATTCGCTGTGCAAGGGCTTCTGCCTTCTCAACACGTGACACTACATAAGCACCCACTTTTTGACCTCCGCTCAATAGATAATTTTACGGTTTTCTTTTGTAAGAATAGGGGGAAGGGGTTTGTCGAGGTATTCGGAAATACCTCGACAAACTTTCTTAATAAAATCGTGAGCACTCTATACCGCTACTGCCCTTCCTTCTTCTTCAGTCGGAAGAAGTCCAATTGCTTCTGCATACAGAAGGAAGGTTTCCACGCTAGCAATGACCACCCTGGCCTCAATGCCAATCAGGTCAATTCCTACAAGGGATATCCTTACCCAGAGATCTATCACGATCCCTTTGTCAAGAATCCGGTCAATTACTTCCGCCAGACTGGACGTGTCAAGATTCTTTTTTACAGACATTATATAACCCCCTTTTTCTGATTCTACCTAACATAGTATGCAAAGTAAGTACACTTGTTACCACTGGCTTCTACATTCTACGCTATAAACCTATTATGGTAGTTACATAGTAATTTATGCTGTTATTGCCAGCGATTCCGCTTCTTCAGCCGGAAGAAGTCCAATTGCTTCTGCGTACAGGAGGAAGGTTTCCACGCTAGCAATGACCACCCTGGCCTCAATGCCAATCAGGTCAATTCCTACAAGGGATATCCTTACCCAGAGATCTATCACGATCCCTTTGTCAAGAATCCGGTCAATCACTTCCGCCAGACTGGATGTGTCAAGATTCTTTTTCACAGACATTTTAATAACCCCCTTCCTTAGTTTTTAAGTACAGCTACACAACTAATGAAAAAAATTGTCAAAGCATCTGGAACACTTTTATAACACCCTTGCTTTTTCTTCAGCACATGTTGATAACTAAGTCCTTCTCCAAATTGCGATTAATTACTTTCGCAAGGCTGGACGCCTAACGTTTCTCGAATTTTTGCTACACTGTTTACCCTCTCCTTTTTTTATTTATTCGTTCCAACCCGTGATTGGGCCAGAAAAATCAATTGATAACTTATAATATTCTCAGCTCGTAAAGAAGTGCTGGATTAATAGGCTCCGGCTGAATAAACTATTTAAGGTTTACTCCATTATATGGAGAAAAAGTAATAATTGTGATTCTTACTAACCGCATGAATTTGCTATTTATTACTAATTTTTTTCGGCACATCATAACCTTTAAGCATCTCTACACTTATATATGCAGGATCAGACATAAAATGTTGCTTCCCACATAATTTGACGGTCCATTTCTCACCGCCAATGTCGTGAGAACTTGGCCCTGACCAGGGAAAGGAAGGGCGTTTCGTCCAGGTGATGGAGCATCTCTGAATATAAGTCACGGGGTTTCAGCCCGGATATGTTTAAGCGGTTTTTCACCATCAACTGCAGGCGGGCCATTGCCTCCTGGTGTCCGCTGGATAGAAATAGCGGCTGCCCCGAGTTTTTACCGAAAGGCACTGCGGTCAGGCTACTCAAGCGCGTCCTCCCATCGCTTCGGTACACGCGATGAGACCCTAATCAAACGCATAACGGACCCCTCCTTAGCAGGGGGTCCGTTGTCGGTGACAGCCCATTTAGTAACAACGGCTTTGGCTTTAAAAAAAGCCAAAGCCGCGTCTGGAAACCTCTGGCGTCCCAGGAGGGATTCGAACCCCCGACCCACGGCTTAGAAGGCCGTTGCTCTATCCACTGAGCTACTGGGACTAAAAAGCTTTTACTTAATTATACACCTTCCACCCGGACTATTCAATGTTTCGGCCCATTATGCTGCTATTGGCCTGTGATATTGTCACCTCATAAGCGGTCTGAGAAAATGTCACCCATGAAGGGAGACGTTTTCTTGAAACCCAAGGAAGCCAGGAGACTAGGTATTATGGAACGGGTCCTTGCAGGCAAGGTATCCATTCGGCAGGCTGCCGTCCTCCTTGGTCTCAGCGAACGTCAGGTTATGCGCCTCAAGAAAGGAATGAAACAGGAGGGTGAGGCTTTCCTCGTCCACAAAAACCGAGGCCGTAAACCAAAACACGCTATAACCCACGACGTCCGGGACCGGATCATCAGCCTCGCCTCAGAAGAACTCAAGGACGCAAGTTGCGAGCATATGGCTGAGCTGCTTGAGGAACTATATGAAATTTCGATCTCGGGCCGCAGCTTGCGTCGCATATTCAAGCAGGCCGGTATCAAGAATCGGCACAGCCGCCGAGCCAAGCGGCGGAAACGGCGCTCCCGCAAGCGCATGCCTCAAGAAGGGCTTTTGGTCCAAAGCGACGCCAGCCCGTACGCCTGGTTTGAAGATCGTGGCCCCAAGGCCTGCCTCCACGGTAATATTGATGACGCCACCGGTAAGATCCTGGCACTTTGGTTCCGGCCCGAAGAGGATCTGTACGGTTACTTGATGGTCTTAAACCTAACGGTCATAAATCACGGAATCCCGGTGAGCCTCTATACGGACGGCCACTCCATCTTCTTCTCACCGAAGAAGGACAAGTTGTCCATTGATGAGGAGCTGGCCGGCAAAACCGTTGCCCTGACCCAGTTCGGTAAGGCCCTGGAGGAATTGGGAATCAATCATATTCAGGCACGCTCTCCCCAAGCCAAAGGGCGTATAGAACGTTTGTGGGAAACCCTGCAGAGCCGTCTGGTGATAGAGATGCGCCTGCGAGGGATCTCCAACATTGAAGACGCGAACGCCTTTCTCCCGGTCTTTATTGAGCGCTTCAACGCCCGCTTCGCCGTTTGGGCCGCCGATCCGGAACCGGCCTTTAAACCCGCACCCACCAGTGAACGGCTCAACGAGATTATTGCCTTTCGGGAAGAGCGTACGGCTTCCAATGGTTCCACGATCTCGTTTCACTGTAAGACTTACCAGCTTATCGATGTCAAAGATCAAGCAGTTAGCCTGGCGCCCAGGGCGAAGGTTACGGTCCTTACTCATCTGGACGGGACGATAAGCGCCAAGTATGGCGATAAGGTGTTTTCGCTAAGGGAGTTCGTTCCCCAGCCGGCACCTAAGGCGGAGATCCGTCAAGCCAAGCCCCGCCGGGAACCTGCTCCGGTGACTGCGGATCATCCCTGGCGCCAGATTTCTCCCATAGCGCCCAAGCCTTCAACACCAGTGGAAGCGTACCTGGAAGCCAAGAGAAAGCGCTTCCGCAAGTACGCCTTTTAAATGAGCAACCTTGAAACCCTTGAGTCACCTGTCACCTCTCGCCTGGCCAGCCGTCAAGGGGCCGCGTCCGCGGCGGCGTAGCCCTTGCCCTTGACGGCCAACAGGCGAGAGGAATAATCTTGGACGGCGGTTTCAAAGGTGACATTTCCTCAGACCATTTTAACGATTACAAAGGTGACATTTTCTCAGTCCAAGTTAGTGTGTTTTAGGGTGACATTTTCACTGGCCATTGACATGTTTCGGCCCATTATGCGCGCCCGTTGTTGTTTCGGCCCGCCGACCGCCTTCACCCTCAAAATTGACTAGCCACAAAATTCAGAGTTATCGGAAGGTATTTGCTGTTGCGCGTGGAACTAGACTTTACAAGAAGACTGCTTACCGATGTAATTCATATCGTGGGAAGCCCAGGGTTGCTGGCGCTTGACGCCGAGACCGGCCGTTGCCCGGCGCAAAGATTCCAACATACGTGCCTCATCGTCGCCATACTTATCATGAGACTCCCGTTGTTCGCAGCCGTTTTTGGTAACCTCAGAACGGACCAGGCGAACTGCCTATCCGTCGCAACAATTGTTCTATCCATCCAGCATCTGCGCCTGTATTCTTTCACGACTTCAATGCAAGTGAGAGGAGGGTTGTTGATGACCGTAAACTACAAGGAAACCATCGACAACAACGTGGCCCAGATGATCAAGAAGTACTCTCCCGAAAAACCTGCGTCCAGTCCCGTACAGCCTGCCGCCCCCGCCCCGGCGGCCAATCCGGCGATCACAGGCACACGTGGCGAGTCTTTTTTCGCCAGGCTCTGGAAGTCCATATTCAAATTCAAGTAGACGAAAATACTAAAACCGCCCGGTCACCGGGCGGTTTGTTTTTTTAGCGGTATGGAGCGGGTGATGGGAATCGAACCCACGTACCCGGCTTGGAAGGCCGGTGCTCTACCATTGAGCTACACCCGCGCGCTCCAATATTATAACCCGGACGGCGCCCCGCGTCAAAGTCTTTTGAGCTCCAGCGTTTTGCGTCGTAAGCATTTTTGGTCCCGACAAGGCAACGCCCACACCCGGCACCGGCTGTTCCCCAAGCCACAAAACACAGTTAGCAACCTAATATTGGGGTAAATGGAGTATATAGACTATGCCGCTCTGCCAAAGGGCAAACTTACCCCAGCGCCACTCTGGGCGTCTCTTGGCAGGTAATCTGTTTTCCGGTTGAGCCCCGTCAGGCCGCCTTCACCAGGCTCCTTAAGTCTATTCCTTGTTTTTGTCGCAGTCGGCCCACGGCCATCGCCAGCATCACCATCAGGGCCAACCCGCAACGCAGCTTCATCTTCTTCAAGCCCCGAATGAAATGCTTTTCAAATCCGTAGGCCTCGTCCAGGCGGGCATTTACCCTTTCTACCGCCGTACGCTTTTTGTAGAGTGTTTTCCACTTGTAGCTGGACCGCGCCAGCGGAGTGAAGATCCGCCGGTCTTCCACCAGGGGAATACGTATCCCACCGGTTGCGGCACATTGTTCCATGCCCCGGCACTCTACTCCGTAGTGCCGGGCCGGACAGCGGTATTTCAAGGTTTCCCGGTCTTTCTCAAATCCCCCGAAGGCCATCTCGCGACGTTTGTTTGTCTCGGGGCAGCAACAATAAACCGTTCCACGGTAATCGTAAACGATGTTCTCCTTACCGGTTACAAGCCACGTCTCCTCGCCGTCCCGCCACGTGTTGCGGATGTCAATCACGGGCTTGATCCGGTATTCGTCCCAGAGTTTCACGTTTAGCTTGATGTCGTCAAAGGCTTTGTCCGCCGCCAATGCCTCGCAGCGGGCCACAATCTCCGGATGCTCTTTCGCCACCCGATCAATGAGTATATGTCCCTCTTTCACGTCGCTGGCCGATGCCTTTGTCACCGCAAATCCCACCGGCAGTTCATAAACAGCGTCAACTACAAGGTGGAGTTTGTAGCCAAACCACCACACGACTTTTTCCCATAGGGTGCCGCCTTTCTTACGCCCCCGGTATGTTTTCCGGCCCCAGTCCGCATCGGTGTCCCGGCGCCCGTCAGGCTTTTGGACCTTCTCTTCTTCATCCCGCTTTTTGCCCCGGGCCAGACTGCTGACGGCTTTGCTGTCTATGGCCAAAATTCGACCGAAATCCGGTAGCAGCACTCTTATTTCATCCACCAGCCGCGTAAATATGTTTTCCACTTCGTCGGCGTGCCGCATCAGTTTCACCAAGATGCGGCTGTATATGTAAGAAGGCGGAACGGCATCCTCGCCCCGGGCCGGATCAAAACCGCAAAGTTCCCGCAACTGGCCGTTCCGGCAGAGTTCCCGCCGCAGGCTCTCCACAGACACGTGCTGAAATACGATCCCGGCCAGGATGGAGTTCCAAACCGCCCGCACCGGGTAATCATCCCGTCCCTTACCACGCTCTCTCTCCAGCTTTTGCATCAACTGCTCATCGGGCAGGTGGTTCACTACAAGCAAAAAACGTTCCAAGTCACCGAGTTCGTCGATTTCCTGCCACCCAAAAAGCCGCTGTTGTGGTATAATGGCCATAAGGGAAACCTCCTTCGTGGTTCTTTTTTGGTGGTTACAAAAAGGATTCTCCACAAAAGGGGGTTTCCCTTCTTATTTCTCATTCTCCTTCGCTTTTTCTCCGCTTTTCTCCCTTGGGGTCAATTTTGCCGATCCGCCCGTTACCCATCCCTGCAAACCGCATAAAATCCGGATTGGACCGGGGTAAAATGTTTTTTCCGCAACTCTAAAACAGCCTATTTATCTTTTCTCCCGAACATCGCAAATGGCTTGGCTTCAGCGTTTTGCGTTGTAAGCATTTTTGGTCCCGACAAGGCAACGCCCACACCCGGCACCGGCTGTTCCCCAAGCCACAAAACACAGTTAGCAACCTAATATTGGGGTAAATGGAGTATATAGACTATGCCGCTCTGCCAAAGGGCAAACTTACCCCAGCGCCACTCTGGGCGTCTCTTGGCAGGTAATCTGTTTTCCGGTTGAGCCCCGTCAGGCCGCCTTCACCAGGCTCCTTAAGTCTATTCCTTGTTTTTGTCGCAGTCGGCCCACGGCCATCGCCAGCATCACCATCAGGGCCAACCCGCAACGCAGCTTCATCTTCTTCAAGCCCCGAATGAAATGCTTTTCAAATCCGTAGGCCTCGTCCAGGCGGGCATTTACCCTTTCTACCGCCGTACGCTTTTTGTAGAGTGTTTTCCACTTGTAGCTGGACCGCGCCAGCGGGGTGAAGATCCGCCGGTCTTCCACCAGGGGAATACGTATCCCACCGGTTGCGGCACATTGTTCCATGCCCCGGCACTCTACTCCGTAGTGCCGGGCCGGACAGCGGTATTTCAAGGTTTCCCGGTCTTTCTCAAATCCCCCGAAGGCCATCTCGCGACGTTTGTTTGTCTCGGGGCAGCAACAATAAACCGTTCCACGGTAATCGTAAACGATGTTCTCCTTACCGGTTACAAGCCACGTCTCCTCGCCGTCCCGCCACGTGTTGCGGATGTCAATCACGGGCTTGATCCGGTATTCGTCCCAGAGTTTCACGTTTAGCTTGATGTCGTCAAAGGCTTTGTCCGCCGCCAATGCCTCGCAGCGGGCCACAATCTCCGGATGCTCTTTCGCCACCCGATCAATGAGTATATGTCCCTCTTTCACGTCGCTGGCCGATGCCTTTGTCACCGCAAATCCCACCGGCAGTTCATAAACAGCGTCAACTACAAGGTGGAGTTTGTAGCCAAACCACCACACAACTTTTTCCCATAGGGTGCCGCCTTTCTTACGCCCCCGGTATGTTTTCCGGCCCCAGTCCGCATCGGTGTCCCGGCGCCCGTCAGGCTTTTGGACCTTCTCTTCTTCATCCCGCTTTTTGCCCCGGGCCAGACTGCTGACGGCTTTGCTGTCTATGGCCAAAATTCGACCGAAATCCGGTAGCAGCACTCTTATTTCATCCACCAGCCGCGTAAATATGTTTTCCACTTCGTCGGCGTGCCGCATCAGTTTCACCAAGATGCGGCTGTATATGTAAGAAGGCGGAACGGCATCCTCGCCCCGGGCCGGATCAAAACCGCAAAGTTCCCGCAACTGGCCGTTCCGGCAGAGTTCCCGCCGCAGGCTCTCCACAGACACGTGCTGAAATACGATCCCGGCCAGGATGGAGTTCCAAACCGCCCGCACCGGGTAATCATCCCGTCCCTTACCACGCTCTCTCTCCAGCTTTTGCATCAACTGCTCATCGGGCAGGTGGTTCACTACAAGCAAAAAACGTTCCAAGTCACCGAGTTCGTCGATTTCCTGCCACCCAAAAAGCCGCTGTTGTGGTATAATGGCCATAAGGGAAACCTCCTTCGTGGTTCTTTTTTGGTGGTTACAAAAAGGATTCTCCACAAAAGGGGGTTTTCCCTTCTTATTTCTCATTCTCCTTCGCTTTTTCTCCGCCTTTCTCCCTTGGGGTCAATTTTGCCGATCCGCCCGTTACCCATCCCTGCAAACCGCATAAAATCCGGATTGGACCGGGGTAAAATGTTTTTTCCGCAACTCTAAAACAGCCTATTTATCTTTTCTCCCGAACATCGCAAATGGCTTAGCTCCAGCAGTTCAGTGACTGCCCCGAAGGCTTTGGCCAGCGCGCGGCCCCGATGGCTGATCCGGTTCTTAGTCGCCAGGTCGAGTTCTCCAAAGGTCATATCGTACTCCGGCACGTAGAACAGGGGGTCGTATCCGAAACCTTTGGTCCCCCGAGGCTCGTAGCCAATGAACCCCTCACAGGTACCCTCGGTAAGTCGCTCGGTTCCCTCCGCGGTCACCAGAGCGATTACACAGCGGAAGCGGGCCCGCCTCTTGTCCCACGGTACTCCTTCCAGAAGCCGGAGTAATTTCTCATTGTTGCGGCCGTCATCCCGGGGTTCCCCGGCGAAGCGGGCCGAGTGCACCCCGGGTGCACCGTCCAGCACGTCCACCTCCAAACCCGAGTCGTCCGCCAGGGCCAGCTGACCGGTCCGGGCCGCCACCATCCGGGCCTTGGTCAGAGCGTTCGCTTCAAAGGTGTCGCCCTCCTCGGGAATCTCCTCGATCTCCGGGTAGGATGAAAGCGAGACGACCTCGACCCCCAGCGGGGCAAGCAGAGCCGCCATTTCCCTGACTTTACCTTCATTTCTGGTCGCCAGTACCAGCCGCGCCATTTTGATTTCCCCTCCGCTTCCCGATCTCTTCGGCCAGCGAACCCAGAACCGCCCGCTGTTGCTCCACCAGGCTCCGGATTCCGACAACCGCCAGGTCAAGCAGCCGGTCGACGTCCGCCCGTTCGAAGGTCGTTCCTTCCCCGGTTCCCTGTACTTCCACGAAACGGCCCGTCCCGGTCATCACCACGTTGAAATCCACCTCCGCCGCCGAGTCCTCCGCAAAGCACAGGTCAAGGACGGCCTCCCCCTCGAACAGGCCCACGCTGGTCGCCGCCACGTAGTCCAGCACCGGCAACCGCGGGGTCACGCCCTCAGTCACCAAGGTCTGCATGGCGTCTACCAGGGCCACAAAACCCCCGGTGATGGCGGCCGTCCGGGTCCCGCCGTCGGCCTGGATCACGTCACAGTCCAGGATGACGGTACGCTCCCCCAGGGCGGGCAGGTCGACTACCGCACGCAGGGAGCGGCCAATCAATCTCTGGATTTCCAGGCTGCGCCCCCCGGGGTGGCCTTTCACACTTTCCCGGATCCCCCGGACCCCGGTGGCCCGGGGCAGCATCCCAAACTCCGCGGTCACCCAGCCCTTGCCCGCGCCTTTCAGGAAGGTGGGCACCCGGTTATCGATACTGGCCGTGCAGATCACGCGGGTGTCACCCACCTCAATCAAGGCGGAACCCTCGGCGTATTTGTTGTAGTGCCGGGTGATGTACACCGGGCGCATCTGCGCCGGGGCCCGGCCGTCCACTCGAATCATTTCCGTCCTCCAGTCTTTTTGCGCGGCCGCCCCGCGGGGCACCGCTTCATATGCTGTACGTCTCACCCTCGCGCGCCGCCAGCACCGGCCCTCCAAAAGCATCTGCAGCCTCCGCCGCCAGCACCGCCGGGTCGTATTCCGGCCAGAAGTGGGTCAAAACCAGGCGTGCGGCCCCACTTGCCCGGGCCAACTCCCCGGCTTGGACGGAGGTGAGGTGTACCGCCTTCAGCTGGGCGCTGTCGCGTGCCAAGCCCGTGGCCTCACACAGCAAGAGCCCCGCCCCTGCCCAGTGACGGGCCAGTTCCGGAAAGTAGGCGGTGTCTCCCGAGTAAACGAAGCACCCCCGCGCACTGCCGCTGACCGCCACCCCGTATCCGGGGGAAGAATGGCGCGTGGGCAGAAACTCAATCTCCAGGCTCCCGGCGATGGCGACTCTCCGGTCCCCTTTCCGGGGGAGACTCTCGATCGTCCGGACCGTGAAGGCTTCATTGTCCCCGGCTAGGCGCTCAAATTCACCCCGAGGCTCTTGCGGCACGAACAGAGTCAGCGGTTCCGCGCGGCTGCCGTCCCTCCTGGCGCCCTTCAGCGCGTGCCGCAGGCAGAAGAGGTCGGCGCAGTGGTCAAGGTGAAAATGGGAGACGACAACGGCCGACAAGGCGCGGAAATCGACTGCCGCAGCCAGACGGCTGAAACTGCCGTTCCCCGCTTCCAGCAGCACCAGGGTCTCCCGGTCCCGCAACAGGTAGCCCGAACAGGCGCCCCCGGCCCGCGGGTAGGGGGCCCAACACCCCAGTACCGTAACGTCCATTCCCAACCCCTCCTACCGGAGCATTTCCACAAACGCCTCAAGGCGCACCCGGGTACGGGCGTCCAGCGGCCCCGGGTTATTCCCCTCAACGGTAAGCACCGGCACCCGCAGTTCGTGACGGACGATGAGGTCTTCGATCTGGCGGAAACAAAAACTCTGCACGTAGTGGATCACGCCGCGCACCGATCGCCGCTCGAGTTCCCGCTTGATGTCCTCGAGCCGGTAGAAGATCCCGTAGGGATAAGTGTACAGGCGGTACTGCTCTACCAAATTTTCCGTGTCAAAGGGCATGGTAAACTGGCGCTGGGTTTCGTTAAAGACGACGCGGGCCCCCAGTTGCTCCAAAAACCCGTAAATGTCGGCGTTGATCGGCGGCACCCCGATGTACGCCAGGCGGATTTCCTCACCCCGGGGCGGGGCTTGTCGCGCCCGGGCCAGGAACTTGTTCACCCTGGCCCGGAAAGACTCCGGATCACCCTCAAAGTCGCTGCACGTCACCTGGTAGAAGTGGTTGTCCCAGCCTCCGACCCGGTTTTCCTCCCAGGTGAGCCGGTCCAAGTCCCGTACCGCACCCCGGATTTCGCCCAGCCTGGCGCTGGTTTCACGTACCGCCGGCCAGTCTACGCCGAAATACTGCATCAGTTTCTCGATCTGCAGTTTCAAAAGGTCGTAATCCCGGTCGAAAGGGTAGGCGAAAGGAATGACGCACACCCCGGCCAGTTGCAGGGTCTCCATGAGGGCGTGGGTGTTGCTGCAGTCTCCCTGGGTGACCGCGATCACGGTGTCGAGAGTCCGGTCCCGGATCACTGTGCCGTAGATCCCCTTTATCCAGGCACAGATGTTGCGGGGGTATCCGGCGACCTCGGCCTCCTCCACCAGTTGACGCGGATCGGCACTGGTAATAAAAACGTTGTTCAGGTCCACCGGCACCCATCCGGCCGCGAACACGACCTCGCTCGGGATGGTGGTGGTGATACCTACTCGCCTGGTCACTGTCTCGCCACACTTTGTTAATATGATCTCTCGGGAAAGTTTCTTTGATTCACCTGAGAAGACAGATTTCGGTAACCGGCTCCGGCTCCCGACCCAGGAATTGTCCGGCCACCGCCCGGAAAGCGTCGGCGCTCCCGCTCACGAAGTAGCGGAGCGAAACCGTGTCCTGCTCCCCCTGCGCACCCGGGTTGTCTGCAGAAAAACCCCGCCGGAGCATATCAAGCCGCGCGGCCCGCACGGTAGCGGCCGCCGGGTCCACGAGCACCACCTCCGGACCAAGCACCCGCTCGATCACGTCCCGCAGGAACGGGTAATGGGTGCAACCCAGGATCAGGGTGTCGATACCTTGCTCTCGCAGGGGCTCCAGGTATTCACGCACCGCTTGTTCGGCCTTGGGAGTATCGGACTCCCCGGACTCGACCAGGGGCACCAAGCGCGGCGCAGCCTGGCTGAACACTTGGCAATTCCGATTCAGCGCCGACACCGCCCGGGCATAGGCGCCCGCTTTCACGGTCGCCTCGGTGGCAATCAGGCCGATTCTGCCGGTCGCCGACAGCCGGACAGCCTCGGCCGCTCCGGGCTCGATCAGGCCGATCATCGGCACCTGGAAACGGTCGCGCATTAGCCGGAGTGAAACGGCGGAACTGGTGTTGCACGCGAAAATGATGTAATCTGCCCCTTGACTGCAAAGAAAACCGATGATCCGTTCGGCGTAGGACAACAGCTCGTCCACACTTTTGTCCCCGTATGGAACGTGAGCGGTGTCACCAAAGTAAATCACGCGCTTTCCCGGCAGGATAACGGATACTTCCCGGACAACCGTCAGTCCCCCCACCCCGGAATCAAACAGGCCGACCGTGCCCTTTGCCAAACTGCTTCTCTCCTTAAAACAACCAAGCACTAGAAGCGACCCGTTCGCGGGTCTAGCATGATTCTATTCTGGTGCAACTGATTCCTGCATACACGGTAACCGGCGAAAAACCCCCGGGCAGCACCCGGGGGTTCAGGGTCTTCAAAGCCGACCGGGTGTTAGTATTCCTGGAAGTAATCCTGCAGTCCGGCCGCGATGGCCGCCGCGGCCCGATTCTGAAAGGCAGGGTCAGCCAGGAGTCTTTCCTCAACGGGGTTTGATATAAAGGCCACCTCCACCAAGGCCGAGGGCATGTTCGTAGCCCGCAGCACAGCAAACCGCGCCTGGAACAAGCCAAGGTCGTTCCTTCCCAACCCGGCAAGCAGGGCGGTCTGAAGTGCACCGGCCAACCTTTCCCTGGCGGCTATTTGACCCGGAGTCATAACGTCCGGATAAGGCCACCAGTAGGTGCTGGTGCCGTGCTTGGAGTGATCGACATTTGCATTGGCGTGGATGCTCACAAAAACGTCGGCGCCGGCCTGGTTCGCGATTTCAGCCCGTTGCAGGAGTTCCACGAACACATCCGATTGCCGGGTCAGGATTACCTCGGCTCCCTGCTGCCTGAGTAGTTGGGCCGCTTCCAGGGTGATGGCTAAAACAACGTCTTTCTCCCTCACGCCGGTGGGCCCGGTCGCGCCTGGATCCCTGCCGCCGTGCCCGGCGTCAAGGACTATGACCCGTCCCTGCATTACGTTCGCCACCGCGAAGATCTCCACGGTCAGGGTCCGCCGGTCCCCTGAAAGGTCCGTCTTGTAGCGGGTATGAGCCAGCCCCTGTTTGACGTCGCAGGCCAGCCGGAAGCGCCCGTCCGCTTCCCCGGTCCTGATTGTGCTCACAACAGGTGACTGCAGGGTCTGGGTCGCCGGAACCTGCCCGCCGGCGAAACCGTCGACGTCAATGACAATCCGGTCGGGGTTCGGCAGGCGGAAAGCCGAATACTCGATGGGTGTCGTGGAACTAACGGTAATGATCACCCGGTCTCCGGATACTCTCGCGTCAAACGAGATTTCCCCCCGATCCGGGTCCGCGTCACTACCACCGTTCACGGGTGGAAGACCGGCGGTATCAATATCCACTCGCACCGTCGCCGATTCCACCCACCCGAGGTTGCCGTTCGGCAACCGGATCTGGTACCAGCCCCCCCGCTCGGCAACCAGCGGCAACCGGAAACCCCGTGTGGCCTGGGCGATGGCCGTGTACTGGCGCCCGGGTTGGCTCCGTACGTCCACCGCTTCCACGTCCACCACTGCGTTGCCGACCAAGGCCCGTACCGTGCGGTCCGGCGGGTCCGTCGGATTCACGGAACCGGGGGCCGTGACCGGCGTCGGCTGCGTCGGGGCCACAGACGCCGGAGCCGCTTCCAACCGCACCAGCCAGCCGGCCACCCAGGCCGCCTGACCGTTCGCCTGGCGCACCTGCACCCAGTCACCCGATTTGCCCAACACCGGCAAACGAGCACCCTGCCCCGCCTGACCCACCACCGGGTGGTTCGTGCCCGCACCACCCCGCAAATTCACCGCTCCGGTGGTAACCACCGCCACCTGTCCACCGGTCGCCGTAGCCGGCTGCGTCGGGGCCACAGACGCCGGAGCCGCTTCCAACCGCACCAGCCAGCCGGCCACCCAAGCCGCCTGACCGTTCGCCTGGCGCACCTGCACCCAGTCACCCGATTTGCCCAACACCGGCAAACGAGCACCCTGCCCCGCCTGACCCACCACCGGGTGGTTCGTGCCCGCACCACCCCGCAAATTCACCGCTCCGGTGGTAACCACCGCCACCTGTCCACCGGTCGCCGTAGCCGGCTGCGTCGGGGCCACAGACGCCGGAGCCGCTTCCAACCGCACCAGCCAGCCGGCCACCCAAGCCGCCTGACCGTTCGCCTGGCGCACCTGCACCCAGTCACCCGATTTGCCCAACACCGGCAAACAGGCACCCTGCCCCGCCTGACCCACCACCGGGTGGTTCGTGCCCGCACCACCCCGCAAATTCACCGCTCCGGTGGTAACCACCGCCACCTGTCCACCGGTCGCCGTAGCCGGCTGCGTCGGGGCCACAGACGCCGGAGCCGCTTCCAACCGCACCAGCCAGCCGGCCACCCAAGCCGCCTGACCGTTCGCCTGGCGCACCTGCACCCAGTCACCCGATTTGCCCAACACCGGCAAACGGGCACCCTGCCCCGCCTGACCCACCACCGGGTGGTTCGTGCCCGCACCACCCCGCAAATTCACCGTCGGGTTGGTGACGACGGCCATCTGACTGGCCTCGACGCTCCTACCGGCCAAGCCAATGACTAGGAACAGGAAGACGGCTACCAGAACCAATCGTTTTGGCATTCTGTCGGCTCCTTTGTTGTAAGCTAAACGTCTGTTCGACATCGACCTCCCAGAACCCTGCTATTTAGGAAAAAAAGGCATATTTTACCTGTGTTCGGAGGTTCCCGCTGCTGGACAAAGTTGAATTTTGTCGGCGGCGTGCCTCCGGATTTCGGCTCGCTTGCATAAAAGAGCCGCTGTCAACCCCAGAATAATTGAAAAGGAGCGTTATAAAAGCATGTGGTGGAAAGCGCTTTTTCTGTTTCTGGCCTTCTCCCTGACCGCCGGTCCGGCTGAAGGCGGGGAGTTTTACCTGGTCTGCCCGCTGAATTGCGAGCAGCAGCGCTCGCTCTACGTGGACAGGACCAAATTCCTGGAGGGCAATGACGTCCGCGAAGTCCAGGAACAACTGCGGGCCGCGGGACTGTTCCAGGGACCGGTAAACGGCGTGTACGGCCCGATCACCGCCGCAGCGGTTAGAAGCCTGCAGGAAGCGAACGGTATCGAACCCAGCGGGGTGGTGGACGCGGAAACCTGGTACCTGCTCGCCCTGATGTCCACCCCGGTGAAAACCAGCGAACCGCTTCCCCCGCCCACTGGAGAGGTGGAAATCATTATCGACGTCCAAAAACGCACCCTGACCGTGATGGAAAACGGCTACCCGTACAAGCAGTTCCCCTGCGCCGTCGGCAAGAACGAAACCCCTACCCCGGTGGGCAACTGGAGCATCCGCCGCAAGGCGCGGAACTGGGGCACCGGTTTCGGCACCCGGTGGCTGGGACTAAACATCGACTGGGGCATCTACGGCATTCACGGCACCAACAAGCCTTACTCCATCGGCACCCGGGCCAGCCACGGCTGCATCCGGATGTTCAACCGGCACGTGGAGGAACTCTTCCCGTGGGTTGAGGCCGGCACCCCCGTGCACATCGTGGGCAACATCATGGGTCCCGAACACCGTCCAACCCTGGTCCACGGGGACCGCGAGTCCGGGGTTTTGGAAATCCAACGCCTGATGCAGAAACACGGGTATTATGACGGCCCCATCGACGGCATTTTCGGCTCCGGCCTCCAAAAAGCAGTGGTCCAGTTCCGCAAAGACCACAACCTACGGTACGACAACCGGGTGGACCGTGAGATGTACGAGCTATTGGGCCTTTAGGCGCCTGGACTTCAATTCAACTTGACGATTCTGGGCTTGAAGTCCAACCGCTGCAAGAGTTCCAGGTATTCTTCATTGCGGATCTCCGCCCACGGCTTACCGATCAGGGCCACGAACACGCCCTCCAGGACATTCGTTCCGAAGGAGCGGCCCTCGTACTCGGGAGTAGTCGTGACCAGGTATGAAGCACCGCGCTCCCGGAGCAGTTCCACGTCCGCGCTGGTGGTCGTGTTTGTCACGATGATCTTCCCGTCCAGAGCGGGCGGCAGGTAGCGCTGGATCAGGTGAAAATCGCCAGCCACCACCCGGGCCTCCTGGTAATAGGACGCGAAACGCCGGCCTTTGGATTCGTTGGTTACATCCTGTTTTTTCCCGGTCGGGTAGAGCAACTGGAAGGGCAGTTTGGTCACCACCGGGACGATCATCCGGGCCAGCTTCTCCAACTGGGCCACGGTTCGGATCGGGTAGGGGATACCAAGGATGAAGATCAAGTCCCCGAACACAGTGCGGCACCCGGCGTCGACGAACGCCTGGGCCATGCCGAAGCGGTCGGCCGCGCTGACCATTAAAACCGGGGTGCCCGGGGGAATCAAGTCAGTCTTTCGGGACAGGTGGAGGACCACCTCACGCTCCAGCGTCCGCTTCAGGCTGCTGCCGTCGACGACCGGTGTCTGCCGCACGGCCTCCATCAGCTTGAGACCATCGCGGATGGCGTACCGGCGGTCACGGATAAACAAGAAGACGTCGATGCCGCCCAATCCGATGGCATCGACCTTTCCGTCCAGTTCGCGCAATGTGGCCAGAGCCTTCTGGAAGTCCCCGTCCGTCCCGACCCGGCTGATTTCAAACTCTTCACCCAGAAGCTCCACCCGTACGGTCTTATTGCGTCTGGACGACCCCAGGCTGACACTGACCACCTTTTTCAAGCGTTTGCGCCCCCGTTCGACTAGCTTCAAGTCAATTTTAGCTAAGGCAGGACCCATTTGCAAATAGCACGCTTTATTGCCAATTCGCGGCTTGGCAAGCGGCACTTGCCGGCTCATAATTGTACCGCCTCACTGGGCGCTCTGCGTCACGATCAGGTCGAAATCTTCTTGGCCGATTGGAACGATGCCCTGCCGTAGGTACAGGCCGTAGTGTTTTTTGTCCCTGATGAAAGTAAGCGCCGGTACGAGGGGCTTCAAAGGAACTTCGTCCAGCCAGTAGATCACCAGCAACAGCGGGATCCGGCTGGAAAAACGGGTGATGCCCATCTCGGCCAGAAAAGCTCCGTCCTCCGCCGTGACCGGAGCAACCGGCCCGGAACACAAGCCTTGGGCGACAAAACTGCCGCCCCCCGGCCTTCCGCCCAGGTAGAATACAATGCGGTCTCCGCCCTTGATTCGGTTCCGGTAAGGGGCGGAAGCGGTGGTGTACCATACCAGCTTTTCGGTAAGGACCTTCCAGATTTCGTAGCTGGAGATTCTGCCTTTGTCGGACTGGACCGGCGTGGCCACAAAGACAAAGTGGTTAGGAGCATTGGCGTTCCTCATAAGGGCCTCCTTCCGAACCTAGGCTCTGCCACCTTCGCCTTCAACACAGCAAGACTGCTTTCTACATTCGTAGCGCTTCTCCTCCTGGGAATGACCGCCGGCAGTTCCCCAGTTCACGCCAGACATCCTCAGCCTTTATGCCTTTGCCGGCTTCGATTTCCTTATCGGGCTTCCCCAAGAATCGCCTGTTTATCCCGCAGATGGGCATCCATTTGGGCTACCTGTTCCTCCTAGCCGAGCAAGAGGGACATTTCCTCGGCCAGAGCAGACTTGCTTTGCTCGAAAGAGTTGCGCAGGCTTGCGCGCTCACATGATTAATGGGTGATCCGAAAATGGGATGGAAAAGCAAAACCCCGGAGTATAAAGCTCCGGGAGCGCTAAAGGGAGAGTTTCCGAGAGGCTATGGGGGTTAATTACGGGACGGTATTCACCAGTTACGGGGTGGGCGGCCTGGCGGGCCCGCTTTTGGCCTCTTTCTTCTATGGCACTACCGGAAGGTATGACACCGCGTTCATGATCGCTGCCTTTTTCTGCGTTACCGCGGCGGTCATGGCCGTGTTCACCCGGTAACCTCAAGAAGTCTTGTGCCGGGCGATAGATACCGGCGACTGATCAACCCCCGGAAAAAGCAGTCGGCCGAAAAGAACCACGCTCGGGAACGGGCGTGGTTTTCTGGTACTCTTGGGAAATCCGCACAACGGGTCAAGGCGTCTACCAGACAAAGATAGCAGGAGGAGATAGCCTTGCCCAAGCCGATGTTACTTAAGGTTTGTTGCCTGGTACTGGTATTGGCCCTGGCTTTCCCGATCAGCTTCGGGTTCGCCGGGAGTGGGAGACACCCGGGCAGGGTAAAGGTGCTGGTTGAGGAAGACGAGGTTACGTTTCCCGACGCCCAACCAGTCGTTGCCGGAAACCGGGTCATGGTACCGCTGCGGGCTGTGGCCGAGGCACTAGGCTGGCGTGTGAGCTGGAGCCCGAGCGCGCAGATCGTACACATTATCAAGAATGAGATCGAGGTTTCGGTAGCCATCGGCGGTTCGGTTTACCAGGTCGACGGTCAGCCCCGTGAGATGAACGCAGTACCGTTCTTGCAGGAGCAGCGTACGTACGTGCCCGTGAGGTTTGTTTCAGAGGGTCTGGGCTACGGCGTTTCCTGGGATGGGGCGAGTGCCAGCGTCCGGATCAAGCCGCCGGTTCCCGTGCGGGTGGAACCGCCCGCCGGGTTACTGCCGGACCGGGTGCGCGGGCACATTCCGGGCATGCTGCTGAGTTCCGAAGTGATCCTGGGCACCCTGTTTTTGGACGGCTGTCCCACGATCCAGGTAATCCAGAAGCACGCTCTGCGGCCCGCGGACGGAGATTTACGGGCGGCGCTGGAGGCGGCGGTGGGGCAGGAAGTAGTGGTCGTCGGTTACTATCTGCCGGGGGAACGAGTCTTTGAGGTGCGAGGTGTTAAAATGGAAAAGTGGGCGGAAGGCTACCCCGGCCACATCCCCGGCAAACTCCGGGCGGTGGACCTGATCTACGGCACCTTGTACCTGAATGGACTGTATTGGATTCTTCGGTTTTACTTGCCGGATTCAAGATAATTGCTCCAGGTAAAAGCAAATTCCTATCCCTTATTCTTTGTTAGGGGGAATGATAGGTGGGTATCATGTCCATAATTTTGACCTTAATTGTCCTGATGTCATATATTATCTTAGCTCCTGCACCGGCAACGGCCACTGTGCCGGTGTCCTCCACCATCGCCGGCCAGAACCGCTCTGTCTATGTTTCGCTCCATTACGAGGATGCCAGCGAGAGAATGGCGGTTATCAAGGCCCGGTTGCAGCAGGACGTACATGCCCTGGAGCACGTCTTCCAGTCCTTGCAGGAAACAGGCGAGCTCGACGGCCGGTATCCCAACTTGCTTGTCAGGGCCGGGTATCACCCGGATGCTGAAAGCGGCTTCGCGCCGGCAGCCGCCACCCTTTCCCTAACTCCTGCTGTTGCCCTGACCAGCGGTTTTCCCATGGAAGGACCGCTTGACGGAATCTATCGCGCTGAAAACCTGGGCCGGGCCTACGTGATTGACACAACCGCCGGCCTGCTCTCTTTTGCTGACTTGCTGGCCCTTGTTCTGCTCTTGCCGCGCCTGAACGAGCAAAACCCGGTGCTGACCGTAAGCGACGAGGAAACTCTGGCGCAAGTCAAAAACAGCCGAGAACACCAGGCTTTTAGCAAACTCCGGCTGGAATTGGGCCCTTTTGGAGCAGGGGGTACGCCGGAAGGCCTGGTTCCCGTCTGGCAGGCAGGAGTTTTCTCTTACCGCGCTTATGATCTCTCGGGCAACAGGCTTTTTGAACTGCAGCCGCTGGATTATTATCTGGCCAGGCCTTCCTGGTCGCCGTCCATTTCCCGCTTTCTCGCCTATGCCACAGAGAAAGAGCTGTATTTTGTTGAGCTGTTTTCCAGAAAGACTCACCGCATTGACCTGCCGGCTCTTTTTCCTCAGAGGTATCTGCAGATCTCCGAGAGCATCGAGCTGGCCGTCAGCCCGCAGGGGAATCATATTTACTTTACGCTGAGCTTTAATCTGCCTGAGGAATTCTGGGAAACTGGAAACCACACCTATGTTTTTGCCCCGGACACCGGGGAGGTCCGGGTTGCCGAAGCAAAAGCGCCAGGAGCGGCGGAGCCGGCCCCCGAATCGTCTCCGGGAGCAGTGACTGGGTTTGTAGATCCCCTTCCCGGGTATGTTTCACCCGTCTATCAATTGGGCGGTATGGGTGGTTGGCAGCCGGGGCGGATAAGCCGCTACGAGTACGAAAGCTTTGTCAGCCCGCAATGGGCCGCTCTTTTGCCAAAGGACAGCCAGCTTGTTTTTTTTCCCGCCGGGTTATTAGCACAAAGCCGCTTTCTCGCCTACGGCTCGCAGGAAGAAATCGTTGTCTTTGATATCATAGAACAGGAGTATTATCGCTTAAACTTAAAAGAATTGCACCCTGCCGATTACAAGGGGATTAGCAATATCCGGTTTGCCCAAAACCCAACGGGAGACAAAATCTATTTTTCCCTTGAAGGCTACGGCTTTATAACGGCAGCTTACATTTGGGATATTTTCACAGATGCACTGGAGCAGTCTGGTAAAACCTTGGAGGAAATGCAGCAGGAAGGGTGGGCGGAATTTACCCCCGGGGCCGCGAACTACTTGTTGCCGCCGGGCAGCAAGGTGCTCGCGGGGAATGAGGCTAGAAGAGCCATCTTTAGCTATATGTTATCTCTCCCGGCTGGTGCTCTTGTATCCCTCTTAGCCTGGCTCGGGGTGCTCTTTTTCGCTTTTGTATTACCCTTTGTGCTGGCCTACGCGGCAACCTTCCTGGCCGCGCTCAAGCTAAAGAGTGCTAGGCTGCTGTCGGGCTCCGGACCGGCATTAACCACAATGCTGTTTGTTGCCCTCTCTGTTCTGGCAATCAGGCTTACGTTGCCTTACGGTAATACGATTGAGCGGCTGGTTTATCCCTTACCCTGGGTTTACGATTTAAGGAGTCCTGCTGCTATGCTTTTTATGTGGGGCTTTGTAACGGCTGTGATGGCTGTGCTAACCATCCTGGTTTTTTACCAGGCCCGCGTTCTGGCCCGGGCTTTTTTCCAGGGTTCAGCCGGTTTCCACCGGGAGGGGAAAATCGTAGCCGCCTCTGCCTACGCAGTCTACGGCTTGGCCGGAGCGGTGTTGTTTTACTTATTTTATGGTTTTGTGGGAACAAGGTTATTAGATAGATTATTACCAGGGCTACCAAAGGAGTTGGATTTTCTGCTTGTTCTGGCAGTGCTGTTTCTGCTCTGCCTGGCAGTATCCTTCTTTCTTTTGCAGGCCACTCCGTCTGCTGCCAGATACCTGGCTGCTGCCGCCGCTTTCCTGGGAATTGGTATTATAGGATATCATAGTGTCAGCTACTTCGGGGATGTCAGCGGATATTATTCCTTGTCTGAAGCTGTAAGGCGGTTTATGCTGGAGAGCTGGCTTAGAAATTTGGCCGCCATTTTACCCTTAACGTTGATTTGCATAGCCTACCTGTTCAGAATGGAACTTTTGCGCCGCGGCCGGACACTGAAAGCACCGGCAGCGCTCGCGGCGGCTGTCCTGATTGCCGTATCGGCAATGGCTATTCTTCTCTTTGGGGAGCGGCTGCTTTGGTTCGTGTCGGGACTGGGATACTTCGCCTTGCCGGTTGCCTTCGCCCTGTTTGCGATAACAGCCATATCAATCCTGACCGCGCTTGCGTATGTTTTTCGCCCCCCTGGCCGGCAGCCCTTACCGCCTGAAGCGCCATCATCTGTTGTAACGCCCACCGCAGAGGATACCCTAGCGCCAACCACAAAGAGGCTTAAGTTTCCGGTCGGCCAGGCGGCTGCCGGTGTTTCAGCCCTGCTGGTCTTCATCATCTTGATAATTGAAGGGGTAACAGCGGTTCTTCCGGGATACTTAGGATTGCCGCTGCTATTACTATCCCTTTTTTACCTGGCCGTATCGTTTGTCTTTTATCTTGGCCGGTTATTAACCGTTCGTTTGGCTGGTTTGCTTTTTACGCCCGAGCGTATCAGTGAGCTGACTTCCAAACCATAGCCGCCGGTTTTTCCCGGCTTGGGCTTTAACGAGTGTTACCTTGCTGGGGTTTATTTGTGCGCTTATTGTTTTTGTTATTGTGGTTTAGAGAAGATGGAAACAATATTTTGTGCGAAGTGAAGGCCCCGGAAGGGATTGTGTACGGTATGGATGAATGGAAATAGTTATGGTGCGTATTCCGGTGAAATCGGCCACCTGTTCCGGTTTTTCCCGGCCACCCGTTCCGGAGTTTCCGGCCGGGGGTCGGAGCGTAGCGCTGCGGGCGCCTGATGCGCCGCCGTCACCGCCAAAGCCTTGCCGCCGTAGGCTTCAAGGCCGCTCCAGGGAATTTCCAGTTCGCCCGTTTTCCGGTCGGGAATACGCGTTTATATACCCCCGCCGGAATTTTGCACATCCGGCCTTCCGCGAAGCCTAGAGAATTAAGGCTTTCCGGGCTGGAAGATACTAGCAAAGCGTGACATTCGACTTGGTTTAACCTGCCGCCCGGTTCCTTTCCCTGCTCCTCTGTTTGCGGGCGCGGGTATGGTCGCGCTCGACCATCCGGCGGCAGGTGTCGGAGCAATACTTGTTCTTCTCTTTCCCAGGCTCGTCTTTCCCAGGCTCGGGCACGAAGAGCTTCTTGCAGGTCTCGCACCTCTTCTCCCGCTTCTCCCTGGCCTCCCGGTCCACGGACACCACAGCACCGCAGGCGAAGTACTTTTCTCTCGCGGGCGGGTAGGCGTCCCTGATGTGCCGCCCGCAGTCCAGGCAGGAGACCTCCACCCAAGCCTGCCTGTTTTCAGGCGGCCGCCAGGCGGGGAGATGCAGCGGCCCTTGCTCTTCTTCCCGTGTCTCCCGCCGCCAGGAGCGGCCCGAGTCCTGCACCGTGCGGTCGAATTTCTCCTTGGCGTCGGGGTTCCAGAAGCCGTTGTGCGCCCTGGTGTGGAACGTCGGTGCTGATCCCGCACCCCGGGCACCTGGCGTAGCAAGTGTAATTGTCCCACACGAACACCTGGGACCTGCCGCAGTAGGGACACCAGGCGACGCCCTTCTTCGGGTCGGGCTTGAAGCTCTCGGGCGGGTGTGTCAGACTCGTGCCAGGCATACTTTTGCCGTTCACCTCCTTTCGGCCCTGCCCGCCCCGGGCGGGTTTCTGCTCCCTGAAAACAGAAAGGGCCGGGATTTCTCCCGGCCCGTCTCTCACCGCACCTTCGGCCTACGCCCGCTTCTCCTGCTCCCTCCTGATCGCCTCCGCGATCCAGGACCGCAGAAGGGTTTGGTAGGGTATGTCCTTCTCCTTCGCTATCCGCTTCGCCGCCTCTATCTGCGACACCCGCAGCCGCAGGGTCACGCGCTTGGTCTTGGACCGCTCCGCGATCTTCGCAGCCAGCTCGGGCGCAAGCTCCACCTCGTCGGGCTCAAACAGACCCTTTTCCATCGCCTCGGCGAAGCTGTACCGGTCGAAAAACTCCGCCACCTCTTCCTCGCTGGTGAATTCCGGTATCTCGTCGCCTTTAAACTCCGGCAACTCTTTCCTCGGCATCTCTCAACCCCTCCTTGTCGCGGCGGTAGTACCGCCTCTCGGCGGCCGTCATATCGCGGGCCGTGACCACCCGGACGACACCGCCCGGCTTCACCACGAACACCACGAAGAGGTACCGCCCCGCATCAGTGCGCCCGAACACGGCCTTTAAACTCTTCCGCGCCCTGCGGAACAAAGGCCCGCCGAAGAAGGCTTCTTCGGTCTCTTCCGGCCTCACGCCGTGCCTGGCGATGTGTCCGACGTTCCGGGCGTCCCACTCGAACCGCGTTATCTTCTCCAAGCGGCTCCACCTACCTTAATCTTACCGTTATCTTACCGTTCCGTGTTGCTCTTGTCAATACAAAGGACCGGGAGAGCGCTCCCGGCCCCGCTTCCTAAGCGTTTAATCCGGCGGCCACTCTCGTTTCGATATAAGCGAGAGTTCGGCTAAGGCGTCTTCGCGGGCCTCCCACTTCGGTTTGGGAGGTAATTCGTTCTCGAAATCTTCTTGCTCTCGGATATGGCGGATCGCCGCCGCGAAGATGTTCTTATAAAGCTCTAAGTTAAAGCTCTAAGTGCGGTTCGACCGGGTAACCGCGCCGCCACGCTTCGTATACCAGCGGCTCGGACTGAACTCCCCATTCCCGGTGAACCTTCCAGGTGCGCTGCTTCGTCATCGCCCAGAGGATGTTGACGATGATTTCGCGGGCTTCTCCCTCGAAACCTTCCTCGGGGAGCAACGCGTCCCACAGCAGGGCGGGAAGCTCCTTGAAAATCCTTTCGGTTAGCAGGTACTTTTCCGTGCCTGGAAACCATAACCGAGCGACCAACGCGGCGTACAGGTCGCGTAGGTCGGGGCGGTCTTTGTTCAGCAACTCGACGCACTTTTCCCGTCTCGAATCCGCCCCGCTCATCGCGGCTTCCCGCCTCCTTCCGGTGCTTTCTTTCCGCGCCCGGGACTTAACTATCTCGGGGTGATCTCGGAGTGCCGGTATCAGCGCGGGGTCGTACACCGCGAATTCACGCTGGTGCGGTATTTTCATAAACCCACAAGGTTCCGCCACCTTCCTCACCGCGGCGACAGTAACGCCCAATATATCGGCCATTCTGGACGCTGAGATGCCGGGGGTGGCCCTTAAGCAACCGGCCGTATGGCTTTAGATCCAAGTCTTTGGGGTCTTGCAAAAGATCGCCTCCCTCCTCTTTGGTTGGTTTGGGCCGGGTGGCCCTGCAAATGGGGAGCGGCCCGGTTGGGCCGTTCCCTTGAGTCTCGCTCGGTTTTTCTTACGCGCCCGCCTCTTCGGGCAGTTTCAGCGGGACGCTCCGCGCGTACAGCACGTCCGGGTCTAGGTCGGCCCCGTTCGGCCAGACCACGGTGCCGGCGCCCGGGTCAACCTTCACCTGCCGGAAGAAGGCCGGGTCTTTCAGCGGCTCGAAGACCGGCCCCTCAAGGAAGGGGGCGCACGCTGACCACCCGGTATTCTTCCGTCTCGAACTCCAGGATCAGGTGATGACTCCCGATGGGGTACGCGCTGCGGATTTCGTGCAGGACGGTTTCCACTCCATTGCTGTACATTTCCGTCACCTCATTTCGGCGCGGGCACCTTGAACAAGGATTTGCCTTGCTGCGCCCGGTGGCAGTTACCGCTTGGCCCGCGCCAGGCCCTCGTCTCGGTGCCCGTGCGCCAGCACCAGGCCACCGGCGGCAGCGAGGGCGGCGAAGAGAAGAACATCCGGCACGGCCGCGCCGCGCTCGTCGCAGAGAAAGAGAAACGACAAAACATTCATCGCATTTTCCTCCCGCGGTATTTTGGTGTCAGCTTGCTATATCGGAACGCCGTGGCATCCCGCTTCGCCGCCCGCCCCCGCCAGTTTCGCCGCGGCGATTTCGGGGTCGCTCTCGTCTATGTTACGCCGCCAATTCCAAACACCCGCTAGAGCGCAGACTGGCAGGCCGTGCGCCCAGCCAGCGAGGGGCTTAAACTCGCCCTCAGTGATCCATATCTCGGGTTCGTTTAAGTCTAACCTTGGCGGCACAAAGAGCCTAGGCGATACCCCCGCAGGTCGGTTATACTTCTGCGTTTTACCCGGCTTGTCCCGCCCGGGCGCGTCATGGTGTTTTTCGAGGGGTTTTGGCAGCAGGATCAAAGTGGTCCTTTTGGTGGTTTTTACGCCGTCCTGGGAGACTGGATTACTTCGCATTCGCCGATTTCCAGTGAAGATAAAGATACCTGAGCTTGACCGCCTGAACCCTTGCTTTCTTACTGTGCGGGTGCGCCGTATACCGCTTTTGCCAACCCACCGGGCGTGTTGATGCCACGGCTCACGGCTTCCAGAACGATCTGCTTACGCTTTTTCAACCGCCGCATATCTTATCACTCCGTCAAAATTTTTCGGCCGGTTCGCCCGACTCCTACCAAGCGGAAGGCCCCGCACCTCCTCCGGCGCAGGGCCTCCCTTGCTAATCTCTTGCTAATCCACGCCCGGAAACAAGCGGGTTTCCGGGGACACCCGACCGCTCCTCCCGGTGAAACAGAAAAACCCGCAAAGCCTTGATTTTCGCGGGTTTACGCTTGCCTGTATGGTGCGCCCGGCAGGAGTCGAACCTGCGCACCTGGCTCCGGAGGCCAGCGCTCTATCCACTGAGCTACGGGCGCAATGCACAAATAAGTATACCGCAAATTTAACGTTGACGCAACCCCGATAATTTTACAGTGCACACAGTCCAATTACAGTCCGTTGTCGCGCTGCGCTTGCTTCAAGATGCCGGCCGAGTAACAGAGTGCCTGCTGCTCTTCCGGCGCAAGGGGTATATCCAGCACCTTCACCCGCCCCCGACGGCCCACGATGGTAGGCAGGCTGAAGGCCGTATCCGTTACCCCGTAGTACCCGTCCACCAGTCCGGAAACGGTCAGGACGCTTTCCTGGTCCCGTACCACGGCCTCGCAGATCCGCCGCACGCTCAGGCTCACCCCGTAATAGGTGGCTCCTTTGCGAGCGATGATTTCGGCCGCCGCCCGGCGCACCCGCTCGGACAGATCCTGTCGGTCAGGCCGCGGCACCCCGCGCCGGTCGCAAAAATCGTCCACGTGTATCCCGGCAATGGCCGCCCGGCTCCAGACAAACACCTCCGAATCGCCGTGCTCTCCCAGCACGTAAGCGTGCACGTTCCGGCCGTCCACCCGGCAGTGGCGGCTCAACAAGTACCGGAAACGCGCGCTGTCCAGAACGGTGCCGGAACCGATAACGGCGTTTTCGGGCAACCCGGAAAAGCGTAGGGCGGCGTAGGTGAGTACATCCACCGGGTTGGTAACCATCAGCAGCACCCCGCCGTTCCAGTACCGGAGCAACCGGTCCATCACGTCCCGGACTACTTTGACGTTCCGGGCGGCGAGTTCCAGGCGCGTTTCCCCGGGGCGCTGGTTCGCGCCTGCAGCAAAGATAACGATTAAGGCGTCCCGGCAGTCCTCGTAATCGCCGGCGTAGATTCGGACCGGCCCGGTAAACGGGGTGCCGTCGGCGATGTCCATCGCCTCCCCTTCGGCCCGGTCCCGGTTGATATCGATCAGGACCAGTTCGTTAGCCAGGTCCGCGGTCAGCAAGGTATAGGCCACGGTCGCCCCCACTGCCCCCGCGCCAACAACAACCACTTTTACAGCCACGGAATAGTCACCTCCGGACGGCGTTTCCCGGGGACCGGGAATAGCACCCTTCTAGAGCGTAAATACTCTTTAAGAGTATAACCAGTTCAAAAAAGGAGGGCAACAAGTTGTTCAGAGCGCTTTCTTGGATCCTGAAGGTGCTTCTGGTACGGTTCGTCTGGAACAAGGCCATGGGAGGGGTTCGGCGGCGGACGACCAGAGTCTTCACTTTGGATAATCTGCTCGGACAATCAGTGGCCACGTGGTGGCAGATGCGTAAACTCAAATAGCTTTGGCGGGTCAAGACCGTCAGTAGCCCCAGCGGTACTCGAAATCAGCAATCCGCCAGCCAGACCCGGTGCGGACCAGATCCCAGCGTCCCTCACCGGAAAACTCGGCATTGTCGGTCCAGTCCCGGAAATAGAGGTCCGCCGTCACCCGGGCCCGGTCCTTGCCGATCCAGAAATCCGTCCACCTCAGGATCGACGCCGGGTTAACGTTGTCGGTCCGCCATTGATCCCAGACTGCTTCGGTCACGGTGCCCAGGGCCGGATCCGTGTATATCCCGGCCAGGATACGTTCCAGCTCAGCCCGGTCCCTCGCCTGGGTATAGTCCAGCGACCCGACCGCACGTTCGATCACCCGCTCAATATCCTGTTCATCACCGGCTTGCCCACCGTAGTGACCGGCCTGACCGCCGAGAATCACCGGCCGGAAAAAAACCAGCAGCCCCAGTCCAGCCAGGATCAGGCCATAAATGAGGTACCGCTTCAAAACACCCACCCTGTAATATTTTACCAATACTACAGTGTCGGTGCTACCACATAAAAACCTCATATCTGTCGAACTTCTGGAAACAAATAAAACAAAATATTAACGTAGATTGTCTGGAGGAGGTACCGTCCTTGAAGGCTCAGTATATGCAGTCCTGCATCGCCCACCTGCAGAACACCGCCGGCGATCTTAATGTCTTGGCCGGCAGCGTGACCAATCCCGAAGCCAAACAGGAACTCCAGAAGGCCTGCGCCTCCCTGAATGCCTGTTTGCAGGAGTGCCGGACCGCATTGGACAAACTCGGTCAACCAACTTAGGTGAGGGCCGGAAAAACGGCCCGGGGAGGTGGAATCGTGGCACTGGAAAGTGAATTCTTGCGGTCCTGCCTGGGAAACTGCCTGATCGCGATCAGTGACCTGGAGCATTTACTCTGCATAATCGATGATCCGGATGCAGTAAATGCCCTGCAGGCCGCACGGCAGTCCCTGGACCGGTGCGTGGAGCACTGTGAGTTCGCCTACAAACTGATCTAGGACTCGTCCCGCTCCTTGACCCGTCGCCGGCCGGAGTAGATCACGCCGCCGGCCAACACCAGAAGGGTGATTAGAAGCGCTGCACCCAATATCTCCAACGCAAGACTCATTGCCGGCTTACCCCTTCTCCGGGCCGTTCCGTGAGCCCCGACTGGGGCACCGGCTCCCGGATGCGCCACAGCAAGTAAAAAGACAACACCCCCAGTCCCAACACAAGCACGGCTTCCCAAAAGCCCCGTTCTCCACGCATTCCCTCGCCCCCTTAAAAGCCATTGTTTCCCCGGGGGCTGAGTTTATGCGTCCCTATGGGGCCGACATCTGCCCAAACCACCGTACAACGAAGGTGAGCGCCAATACCGCGGCCACAAAAATCGCCACATGCCGGAAAACCAGGTTTGACTGCTTTGACCGGGCGCTCTTTTTTCCCCGGGGCAATTCAAACTTGATCCGGTCACCGTCAAAAGTGGTCCGGGCCTTCCGCTTGCGGGCGGCGTCAAACTGGTAGACGTTGCCCTTCCGGCGCGCCTCTTTTTCGTCAGTCTTCGCCGTCATCGTGACTGGGATACTCCCTGTCCAGCAGGTCCGTGTATTTGTCTGGAATCGGAATAACGTGGGTCTTTGGTTCCTGACCCGCGCCGCCGATCTCAAATACGAGGTCGTATCCGTGGCCGGAGGCGCGCTTTTGCGGCCGCCAGTAGTTGAGAGACTTCCCTGGCGACGAGACTGCCTCCGCGACCGTCTGGTCACACCAACGAAAGAATTCTTCCCGGATCGGTGAATACAACTCCACCAGGACACCCCCAATCATCATATTCGCGGGCGCCGCCGGCGCCCGGATACCTACCGTCAGCCCCCGCCAAAGTTGCGCATGATCCAGAAAAACGCCGCCACTACCGCGACCAGCAGTATGATTTCCGTTATCCGCATCGGCATACCGCCCTTCCACAATTCGCACTCTATATATTTTACCAGTTTGAAAGCTAAAACACCACGTGCTGTCAATGCAAGTCCGTGTCAAGACTTAGTAGGCGATCTCCCAGCCGATTTAATTTGAATTAGACCGTAGACCACCTCGGTGAACTAATCTCTCTTACTATGTGCTTGACCCAGTGTTTTCCGGCGTGCGGTCCTTCAAGGGCGGGCACGTTGGCTTGAAGCCAGGCCTCGGGATCTTTGCCGAAGCGTTTGGGCAGTTGGATTGCCTCGGCTCCGACAGCCTTTTTCAGTAGGTCGAACCGGGGTTCCGAGTGTACCACGTATCTGTCCAGCTCATCATTAGCCCGTACCGCTAACAGGCGTCCCATCCGTTCCGCACCGGCCGGGCTCCAACGCGCCCCAATCCGCTTTGTTCGCCTGGCGATGGTGTGACGGACCTGGCCCTCGATCGCACCTAAACGGTCTCCCTCCGGCAAGGCGGCGATACCTTGCCAGTTAGCCAGGAGATACTCCTTAAGCCGCATGATCCCGTTACGGCGTGCACCCCGGTTGACCCGAATCGCCTGGTCCAAGGCGGAAACTACCGCATCTTGGTTTAGCTCGGCTAACCCTTCGGTGACAGTTTCATAGACGTTGCTGCTGTAACTTAAAGCCTCGGTTAAACGCCGGCGCAGGTGGAAGGGGTCAAGGTGGTAAGTCGCCCCGGGGAACATCTCCAGGCCTTGTTTGATCCACTCGGCGCCGTCCCCACCAATGCGGATCCGCTCTACCCTGCTAAGGTCCCACTTGTGGCCGAAGGCCGCCCCGGTGTCTTCCCAAGCCACCCGGCTGCCCCTGGCGGTGGCCACCGTGTAACGGTTCACCAGTTTCCGGGTCTTTTGTTCCCTGCCCTCGTAGCCGATAAACAGCTTGATCTCACCAAACGCCTTGGGCGACCGCTGCAAGGGTATTACTACACCATCGGCTTCAATGGATAACTCCCGAACCTCCTTGCCGCCTTCAGGGACCACACCGTCTTCAAAGACGGCCTCGCGTAGTGCCTCAGCATCCCGGGCGGCCTTTTCTCCAGCATCCTGAACCTTAGACCAGACGGTCATCCAGTGAATCCCCGGTACTAGAAAACCCATAACCCGGGCCGCGCGCCTGAAGGGCATCTCCGTGCCTAGCTCCAGGATCATACGGGTCATCCGCGGTGTCACCCGTTGGCGTTCAGGGATTCCCAAGGCTTCGTCCAGAAGGAACCGGTACGCGCCGGTCTTCTGGTTACGGTACAGTCGGCGCTTAACCGTAATCTCACCGAAGCTGGTGACCAGGGTCCGCGACCGCTGTCCCACGTTCTTGAGGGCTGGATCCCGCTTGCCGCTTAACTCAAGGTCAATGTGTGCCAGCGCCTCCTCCAGCATTTTGCCGCCTGCCTGTTGAACCAACCGCTGCACCCGCTCTTCCAACTCATCCATATTGCGCACCGACCTGAACACCTCAAAAATTCCCTTAGCCAGAAACAGGACTACCTCAAGCAGAAAGCGAATCTTGAACACCTCACTCCTTTGGCGGGGAGGGCTTCCCCTCAGGGGAAGCCGTTTTGAGGTCTCACTTCTATTTCCGACCTCACATCTCCTACTTAAACCTTACACTCACTCAATGCAAAACCCCGAAAAGGGGCTTTCTTGTTCCCTTACCAGAACACGGCCTGTTTACAGCCTGGATTGAGGGGGCATTCTATTCAACACATAATGGAACAGAGGAGTGGTTACATATGTCTCCCAAAGACAAGAAATTGGCCGGAAATAAGGACCAGAAACTGACCAACCCCGATGTGAACCCGATTTTGAACCCTGACGACGACCTGGGTGACAACATCCTGGTCGCGCCCGAGGTTACCGATCCCGGTAACACCACCAGAGTGAATCCGGACAATACAGATTTGAACAGACCCGATTTCGGCTGCCCCCCCCGGTAGGCTACTGCCGGCCGGACGAGCAAAGCCGGCGCCCCCGGTTTAGACCGGGGACGCCGGCGTGTGGCCGGCGTTTTGGCTTGCGCTGGCTGTTGAACTACCTTTTCTTTTCGGCCTCGGATTCCTGCCTTTCAGTCCACGCGCCTAAGCCCAGGGATTCCTTGGCCGCTTCCCAGGTGCGGGAGATGACGTTGTCGTTTTTGTCCTTTTTACCTTCGTGACGGGTCCGGTGCAACTCTGTTTCGTCCTTCCCTGTTTTCAGGTCGTCGGCTGCCATGCACATCACCTCGAATCCTAGCATGCACGCCGGTCAGGACAAATATACGGACCTGAAAAGAAGCAAACATCCCTCGCGCTTTTCAAAGGGCACAAAGGTTGGCAGGATATTGTGAGGTCAAAGTAGAAGAGTTGTCTATCCCAAAACTGCTGATTGACGGGGCGTTTGCCTGATGAATAATCTGGAACAGCTCCTGGACCGGCTCTGTAATTACCTGCCGAAACCGGCGGTGGACGCTGCTCTTGAGCAGCTTGGGGGCCTCTCTGGCCGCCCTTCCGGCGCCCGAACTCCCTGTCCCCGGCGCTGCCCGGAACTCAGCCCCTGCCGACCCGTGCCCGGTCAAGGTTCGCGCCGGAGCCGACTGGTGATCCTGGGCGAGGCCCCCGGTACAGATGAGGACGCGATAGGGCACCCGTTCGTCGGTCAGAGCGGCCTTTTGCTCACCGCCGCTCTGAACAGTCTGGGAGTAGACCGGAACCGGGTATTCATCACAAACGTGGTGCGGTGTCGCCCGCCCAATAACCGGGAACCGCATTCCGCCGAGCAGGAGGCCTGCCGGCAGTTGTTGAAGGATGAGCTTACGGGCTTGCCGAGCGGGGTGGTAGTCTTGACGCTGGGGAACGTGCCGCTCCGGTTCATGCGCGGGACGTCCGGTCCCGGAGTCACCGCCTGCCGGGGAGTCTGGCTGGAGAGTTTCCGGTGGCAGCGGAGCCTGGTGGCCGCGGTGATTCCGACCTACCATCCGGCTTTTGTGTTGCGGCGCCTAGACGGTGACATCTTGGACCAGTTCGTGCGGGACATCCGGGAAGCGGTCGGCCTGGCCCTTGCCCTCCGCTGGCCCGCCTTCCTCAGCGCTTACTACCATTCCGGGTTGAGTGGATCATAGCACACCGGCTAGGGCCGTGTTTCGCCTGTCAGCCTGTTGTACTCGTTCAGTTTGGAATCCAGTCTTCTGCTCACCACCTGGATTTCCTGATCTTGCAGTGTCTCCTTGTTTTCGACCAGCTTCTGGAGCGTGCAGCGCAATTGTTCGATTTCTTCGAGCAACTCCGTTCGCCTACCCGAAAACAATATTCGATCCCTCCCGATTACACAAATAACATTTATTGTCTTTTATTGTAGTTCCAGCGTGGAACCCTGTCAACCAAATTATGCCTATGCCCAGTTTCAACAAGGAACTGTCGAATAACGGGGGTTTATGTTAGACTGATGACGAACAAGGTGTGTAAAGGGGAACCTAGGTGGATTTCGCTAGAATCTCCGATACCGATCTACCACCGCTGCATGATGACAGTGCAGCCGGCTACCTGGAATCCCGATCAGTACCGGAGCGGATTTCGTAGTGGAAATCAGTGGCCGGGACCTTCTCTGGACCGGGATATGCTCCAGATGACCTTGTCCTTTGCCTTGGCTTGGCCGCCGACACGGACAGTTAAGCGGCCGTCGTCATCACCGGCGATATCGGCCGCCAAGAGTTGGTGATCTCCCACATGTAAGACAAGAACTCCCTTCCTGTGCTTCTCGAGCATGGAAGGAAGCCTGACATTGTGCTTTTTCTGGTAGCCCCAACGGGACTCGAACCCGTGTCTCCGCCTTGAGAGGGCGGTGTCCTAGGCCGCTAGACGATGGGGCCACGTATGTGATTTATTTTGGCTGCGGGACTAGGATTCGAACCTAGACTAGATGATCCAGAGTCACCCGTGCTACCGTTACACCATCCCGCAGAGTAAGTCGCGATTTGAATTATAGCACATGAAAGGCCTGCCGCGCAAGTTATCCTTTCGCGTTGTTGACCTCTCAAGAGCATGCGTCAGTCCTGTTCGCGTTGTTCACGTTGGCACCGATCCAAGCTATCGCCCGGTCGAGCCGCAACAGGCACTCTTCCTTCCCCAGGACAGCGATGATATCAAAAAGCCCCGGCCCCACGGTCCGGCCGGACAGCGCCAGCCTAGTCGGGTGGATGAGCGTGCCCCCGGAAACGCCGAGTTCCTCGATGACCTGCCGGAAGGCTTCTTCCGTGCCCTCGACGGTAAACCGGCCCGCAGGCAATCGGGACAAGGCGTCCCGGCCCCGGGCCAGGATGTTTGTCACCCCCGGCTTGGTAAAGTGCTTGCGCACGCCCTTGTCGTCGTACTCGAAATCGGACCGGTAAAAATAGGCGGACGCGTCGCGGAGTTCTGCCAGGGTGTGGACCCGGCTGCGCACCGCCTCCACCACCCGGCTCAGGTAGTCAAGTTCCGCGGGGTTCGGAGTTGCACTCAGATACCCCGCCTCCTGCATGAAAGGCCGTACCGCCTCCACCACCCGGGCCTGCGGCAGTGAATTCAGGTACTGGGCGTTCAGCCAGGTCAGCTTCTTCACGTCGTAAATGGCGGCGTGTTTGGAAACCGCGTCCAGGCTGAAGGAGGCCACCAGTTCTTCCACAGTGAACTGCTCCTGCTCGCTCCCCGGCGACCAGCCCAGGAGCGCCAGGTAGTTGATCAGGGCTTCGGGCAGAAACCCGTCGGCCCGAAACTCGTCCACGGCGGTGGCCCCGTGGCGCTTGGACAGCTTGGAGCGGTCCGGAGCCAGGATCATGGGCACGTGCACGAACTCGGGGAGCGCATACCCCAACAGGTTGAACAGGACGATTTGCTTCGGCGTGTTCGAAAGGTGCTCTTCAGCCCGGATGACGTGGCTGATGCGCATCGCCCCGTCGTCGACCACGCAGGCGAAGTTGTACGTCGGGCCGCCGTTTGACTTCATCACGATGATGTCGTCCAGCGTGGCGTTATCGAAGCCGATCTCGCCCCGGATCCGGTCTTTGACCACCGTCGTCCCGGTTTTGGGCATTTTCACGCGTAGTGCCGGCCGGATGCCGGCCGCCTCCTTCTCCCGCCGCGCATCGTCGGTCAGTTGGCGGCAGCGCCCGTCGTAGCGCGGCACCTCACCACGTTGGCGGGCCTCCTCGCGCTGGGCGGCCAGATCCTCGGGCGTGCAGTAACACCAATACGCATCACCGTTCGCCAGCAGGCGTCGCGCTTCCTCTCGGTAAAGCTCGAACCTCTCGGACTGCCGGTACGGCCCGAACGGGCCGCCCCGGTCGTAGCCTTCGTCCCAGTCGATACCAAGCCAGCGCAAGCTGGACACAATCTGGGCCGCCGCCTCGTCGATGTTCCGCCCGGTGTCGGTGTCCTCCAGCCGGAGGATGAAGGCCCCTCCGTGGTGCCGGGCAAAAAGCCAGTTGAAAAGCGCGGTCCGGGCGCCGCCGATGTGCAGGCTGCCCGTGGGACTGGGCGCGAATCTGACCCGTACCGTATCCATAGCATCCTCCCATTGTTTCCGACTGCGACCGGGGAACGACAAGGGACGGTTTTCTCTGCGGCCAGTATGACGGGGAGAGGGTTCTCCTTCGCGCGCAATAGACTCCCGTATGCTGGTTTCCGGCCGTTCCCAACTCCTGTATTATAATTCCTTATTCTGTCCCGTGTAAAGCGCTGTCTCCGCCCTCCAGCCTCAAAAGCCGGTCTTTTAACTCCGGACCGCCGCCGAATCCCCCCAGTGCGCCGCCGGCACGGATGATCCGGTGACAGGGCACCACCAGCGGGGTCCGGTTGGTCCCCAGAGCGTTGCCCACCGCCCGGGACGCCCGGGGCCGGCCCACTAGCCGGGCCAACTCTCCGTAGGTGCGCGTTTCCCCCCATGGGACCTCCCGGACGGCCTCCAGCACGGCGCGTTGGAACGGCGTGTAGCCGGACCAGTCGACCGGTATCAGGTCAAAGTCCACTGCCCGCCCGGAGAAGTAGGTTTCCAACCGGTCCGTTAAGAGCCTGTCAAGCGGCTCCGGCGACAAAACCGCCTCCTCTCCAGTCACGCCCAGGCTCGCAAGCTGAGCCCGCGCCGCTTCGGCGCCGGCCTGCGGGAACGTCAGCGCCCTAAGGCCGGACTCCGTGCGGGCGAAACCGATCCAACCGGCCTGAAGCCGCACCACGACCGCCGGCAAGCGAAGCACCCCCTCTCTTGACTGAATGGGAGTTCCTTCTCCGCTCCTTGGGGGATTTCCTGTTCCCCCGCGCTTTACTCCTCGATGGAAACGGTAAAACGGCCCTCTTTGCGGAGCAGCTCGCAGCGTGTCACCCCGCGGGAACGGCTGAACCGCAGATCCACCGTGCCGCCGCGTACCCGCATGTTCTGGACGGTCAGCTCTCGCAGCCAGCCCGGCAGCATCGGTTTCGTGACCTGCAGGCCCTTCCGGGAGCAGCTCAAACCCAGTGCCGCCTGCAAGAACATGAACATGGCCCCGACCGCCCAAGCCTGGGGATCACAGGCGATGGGGTAGCGCACCGGCTCCCCGGTGGGGCGCCTCGCAAACCCGCAGAAGAGTTCGGGCAGGCGCTGGTAGGGAAAGTGCTGCGCCGCCTCGAAAAGGCCGGTGAACAGTTGTTCCATCTGGTTCAGGAAGCCGTACCGGCGCAAGCCCGCGGCGATAATGGCGTTGTCGTGGGGCCAGACCGATCCGTTGTGGTAGCTCATCGGGTTGTACGCTTTTTCCCACCGGCTCATGGTTCGGATGCCCCAGCCGGAATGCATGTCGGGCCGGAAGATCCGCCGCACCACCTGGGCAGCCGGCCCCGGGTCCAGAATGCCGCTCCAGAGGCAGTGTCCCATGTTTGAAACCACGGTGGACACCAGCCGCTTCTTTCCGTCCAGGGCGAATCCCAGGTACTCTTCACCCGGCACCTGGAAATCCCGGATGAAACGCGCCTTCAACCGCCGGGCCTCGGCCCGCAGCCGCCCGGCCCCGTGTTCGTCTCCGAGCACCTTGAAGAGCCGGGCTGCGTGCTCCAGGGCGTGGTACCAGTAGCCCTGCACTTCGACGAGTGCAATCGGCGGTTCGGCCAGGTTTCCCTCCGGATCGGCCACAGCGTCCCAGGAATCCTTCCAGCCCTGGTTGTTCAGCCCGCCCTCCACCCGGCCATGGTACTCCAGGTAGCCGTCCCCGTCGAGGTCCCCGTACTCCCGGCACCAGGCCAGGGCGGATTCCAGGTTCTCCCGCATCTCTGTCAGCAGCGCCCGGTCTCCCGTCCAGGCGAAATACTCGCCCAGGAGGACGACAAAAAGTGGCGTGGCGTCGACCGAGCCGAAGTAGGGTGTGTGCAGAATCTCCCCGCAGTTGGCCATTTCCCCGCGCCGCAGCTCGTGCAGTATTTTCCCGGGTTGAACCTCGCGGCTCTCGTCCACCCCGCGGCCCTGGTAGCGGCCCAAGAAACAAAGCGTGTCGCGGGCCAGGTCGGGGTTCAAAATCAGGGTCTGGATGCCGGTAATCAGGGAGTCCCGGCCGAACGGCGCCGCGTACCAGGGAATACCCGCCTCGATGATCCGGCCGTCCGGGTAGGCGGCGTACAGGGCCCGCAAGTCGGAGGTGTACCGTTCCAGCATCCGGTTGAACACTTCGTTGTCGCTTGCGAATATGGTGCTCCGGCTGCGCCACTTCCGGTGTTCTTCGGCCTGTTCGCCGACGGCGTTCCCGAAAACGATGTCCAGGCGCCGACCGGACCACTCCGTTACCACTTCCTCCCCGGGATCCAGAAGCGGGCGGACCAGCCAGGTGAGGTACACCTTGCGCTGGGGGGGCAGCACCAGATCGAAGGTGCACAGCACCCCGTCCCCGCTCTCGCGGATGTCCCCGGGCGGCGGGTCGAACACCGCGTGGCAGCCCCGGACAATCCCGTCCAGCCCCCGGTAGCGAAGCAAAAAAGAACTCTGTGAACGCACCATGGGGAGATGGGTCCCGCGCCGGAGCCGTCGCGCCCCCCGGATTTCGAAGATGTCCCGGAAATCGGCACCCATCAGCACCTTCAAGGGGACGGACACCTCGAACTGGTTGTAGTTCACCAGCCTCAGGCGCTGGTACAGGGCGCCGCGTACCACCCGCACCAGGCGCAGGTGAATGCTCTGCAGCGGCAGCCGGACCCCGCCGGCCGTCTCGAGTTCGGGGTTGGTCAACTCAACCTGCCCGAAATGGCTGCCGCGGGTGGATGAGGAAAGCAACACCGGTCGGGTGTTGCTGATGAAATGCTCCAGGCAGCTCAAAAAACGGGTGTCCTGGTAGTACAGGCCCAGACCGGCCAAGCTCTGCCCCGGGACATCCCCCCCGGGCAGGCTGGTCAGGAAGAGGTTCCCTTCCTTCAAAACCTCGAAGGATTCCTCGATCTCCCGGGGCGCAATCCGCAAGTCAAGCATGCGCACCTATCACCAGTTCGCCGGGGGCCACGGCGCGTTCTCTGTCCGCCACCACTCGCCGGTAAACATTCAGCGTGTTGTCAACCATAGCCGACAGGGAAAACCTTTCCCTGGCGCACCGCAGGCCGTTGGCCGCGAGCCGCGCCGCCTCGACCGGGTCGTCGAGGATCAGCAGGCAGCGCTCGGCCAGTGCGTGGTAGTCGCGTCGGGGCACGACGAAGCCGTTGAAGCCGTCCTCAATTACTTCGGGCATCCCGCCGGATCTGGTGACCACAATCGGGGTGCCCGAGGCCAGGGCTTCCAGCATCACCAGCCCAAACGGCTCTTCGAAAATGGACGGGTACACCACCACGTCGGCCACCCGGTACATGTCGGCGATCTCGTCCCAGGAGAAAAACCGGATATACACATCGTCCTCCAGTTTCAGGCCGCCGATCAAGGCGTTGATCTTCTGGATCTCCGGACCCTGGTAACTGCCCCAGTCTACCGTCTTTTCGGTGCCGGCCATCACCAGGCACAGGTTCGGCAGTCTTCTCTTCATTTCAGCGAAGGCCCGAACCACGAAATCCGAACCCTTGGCCAGGGACATCCGGGCTGGGTGGAACATCACCCGGCGGCCCCGCAGCCTCGGGTGCCGATCGAGAATCCGTTCCCGTTCCGCGGCGCCAGCCGGGGTAAAACGCTCCAGGTCCATGCCGTGGTGCACGACGTGGACCCGGGACGCCTGAAACCCATTCTTCACCAATTCCCGCTTGATAAAACGGCTCACCGCGATCACCGCGTCCCAGGCCGACCGGAAGGACAGCATCTCGCGCCACAGTTCGTCGTCCCAGACATTGTGAGCAGTCAACACCAACGGGATGTTCTCCCGGCGGCTGATCCGGGCCAGCACCCGGGCATGCACCGGGCTGAAATAGTGCATGTTGTGGACGTGAATCAGGTCCGGCCGGGTCTTTTGGATGAACGCGGTCAACTCGTCCCGGATGTCTCCGGCCAGCTCCTGAATTCTGGACAGTGTACCTAGACCGTTGAGGTCCATCAGCGGGGTGCGGGTTACCGTCATTCCCCTGTAATCGAAAGTCTCACGCCCGTCGACGGACCCGGTCAGGAGGTTGACGGTGCAACCCCGCGCCACCAGTTCCGGACCCAGCATCATCAGGTGGGTCTCCACCCCGCCGATGATCGGCGGGAAGGCCCAATGCAACTTGGAAATACGCACAAAATCCAATCCTCCCCTACACTGTAAGTTCTAATCGTGCACATTAATACTCTATCAATACTTATCGCCGAGGTCTAACCATATTCTCCATTCTCCGGACTCAAAACCGGCGTGCACAACAGCGTTAATAAAAGTTTTTTATACAGAGGATAATAATATGGTTGAAATTAATTCCTGGTGATAAAATTGAGGAAATGTTTGGACTAAGGGGTGGAGTGTGTGGACGCCCCCAGATTGACTTCCCTGACGGTCGGCGGCGGGTGAGCGGCCAAAGTCGGGCCTGAGGCTCTGGCCCAAGTCTTGAATCATTTACCGGCCATGGAAGACGCCCGGCTGCTGGTGGGAATTGAAACGGCGGACGACGCCGGTGTCTTTTTGATTAACGACGATACGGCGCTTTTGCAGACCGTCGATTTCTTCACGCCCATCGTTGACGACCCGCGCCGCTTCGGCCAGATCGCAGCCGCCAACGCCCTGAGTGATATCTACGCCATGGGCGGCATCCCGCTCACGGCCCTGAACATCATCTGCTACCCCACCAAAGAGGGGCACCTGGACGTCCTGGCTGAAATACTGATCGGCGGGGCGGAAAAGGTCCGGGAAGCCGGCGCCGTGATTGTGGGCGGGCACAGCGTCGAGGACAAGGAACCCAAATACGGCCTGGCGGTCACCGGGATCGTGCATCCTGATCTGTTGGTACGGAACAGCACGGCTCGGCCGGGAGACCGGTTGGTGCTCACCAAGCCTCTGGGCACCGGCATCGTCACCTCGGCGGTAAAAGCAAATATAGTGCCCGCCGAACTCCAGGAGGCGGTTACGGTCCAGATGGCTGCCTTGAACGACCGGGCGGCCCGGGCCATGCGCGAAACCGGGCCTTCGGCCTGCACCGACATCACCGGTTTCGGACTTCTGGGGCACGCGCTGGAGATGGCCCGGGGCAGCAAGGTGGGTCTGATTTTCGAGGCCGGCAGTCTGCCGGTCATCGAGCGGGCTCCGGAATACGCCGCCCTGGGACTGATCCCGCGCGGGGCGCACGCCAACCGCTGCTTCATCGGCGAGCACGTGTCCTTCGAACAGGACGTGCCGCTCGCGCTCCAGGACCTGATGTTCGACCCGCAGACTTCGGGCGGGCTTTTGATCGCCGTTCCGGACAACCGGCTCCGCACGCTGATGCACAAGCTGGCGGAGTACGGGGTGTACGAGGCGCGGATCGTCGGCGAGGTGACCGACGAGCTTTCCCCAGGCCGCATCCTGGTCCGCGCCGGAAACGGGGCCACGGCGGAATAGGCCAGAATTCAGAATTCAGAAGAGAAGTGGAAGGATTCAACCTCAATCCGGCAAGTAACCGCTGTTTTTTCTTTCGCGACCAGGTCTTCAACCAGAAAGCACCAGTAAAGTGTTTTAATGTTACCGCATCCCGAGCCGGATAGCATTATACCAGAAGCCGCAGCAACACTTACCTGCAAAAACGGTAAACAAACTTCTAACGTCCATCCGCGCAGGCGCAGCGGCCGCCGGCGCAGTCGCCGCCGTGGTGCCCATGCCCGTGGTGCTGGCCGGAATGGTCGCACAGGGAGCCGCTGGACACCAGCTTGCCCGCGACGAAGTCCCGCAGCACCTGGTCAACCGGGCCCGAAGCACCCGTAATAACCTTAATCCCGTTGTCTTCCAGCACGCGTTTGGCTCCCGCCCCGATACCGCCGGCGATGGCCACGTCGGCCCGCAGCCCGGTCACCACGCGCGGCCCGCCGACGTCATTCGGCACCGTCCTTGTCTCTTTAATGGTACCGTCCTCAACCTCGCTGACCGTGAATTCGGGGCAGTGCCCGAAGTGTTCCGAAACATTTCCGTCAGCCGTAGCAATGGCAATTCTCATGCTGATCCCTCCATTTATTTATGAACGTATGCCTGTTACTAAGGCTACAGCAAATTAAGGGTATATGTCAACAACTAAAGAACCAGGCTGGAAAGAATGGCAGGAACCGGGGCTTTCTACCGGGCGCCGTGATGCGCTTCTACGGTGGCACCAGGGGCCGGTTTAAGGTTTCCGGCGGTGAACCGCCTCAAAGCCTCTTCCACCGTGCCAGTCAATTTTTTCACCGGACCACCATCCTCTTCACGGCTGCGAGGAGTGCCTCAAACCGCTCCGCGTAACCGGAAATGCTTGCCGCCATTTCCCCGCGGGAGTAAGCCTCCGCCACCCGCCGGTCATCGGGAATCTCGGCCAGGATCTTGACCTGCCTTTGCCGGCAAAACTGCCGGGCGCTGTCGTTGTCTTCATCCGTCCGGTTCACAACAACCGCGTGGGGGAGGCCCAGCTCCCGCACCATGTCGAGAGCCAGGCCCAGGTCGTGTAATCCGAAAGGCGTCGGCTCGGTCACCAGAACCACCAAGTTCACCCCTCGGATGGCGGTGATCACCGGGCAGGAAGTTCCCGGAGGAACATCGATGACCTGCACGGCGCCCCCACCTGCCGCCCGCCGGACCGCCTTGATCAAGGGAGGGCTCATCGCCTCCCCCACACGCAGCCGACCATGTACAAAGGTCACTGGTCCGGCCCGTCCCTTCTCGACGATCCCTACCAGGCGCTCGCCTTCGGAAATCGCCTCCGCGGGACAGGCCAGGAAGCACCCGCCGCAGCTGTGGCACATCCCGGGGAAAGTCAGAATCATGTCTCCCACCGCTGCGATCGCCCCGTACCGGCAGATCTCGGCGCAGAGGCCGCAGTGAACACAACGGTTCAAATCCACCTTCGGGACAGGGACCGTAACCTTCTTCTCCTCCGTCAGGCCGGGTCTGAGGAATAGGTGGCCGTTCGGCTCCTCGACATCACAGTCCACGTACCAGACCGGGCGGCCTTGCCGCTCCAGCACGTAGGCCAGGTTGGTGGCCACGGTGGTTTTCCCGGTACCGCCCTTGCCGCTGGCCACGGCCACCGTAAGCGGCTCACTCATCCTCATTCTCGCCCTCGGCCTCACCCTGGTTCTTTTCCCGCCGCAGAGTGTTAAGACGCGCTTTAACGTGCTTTAAGGCCCTCTCCAACTCAGCGGCCTGCTCCGACAAGGTTTCGACCTCATCCTCGCGGGTCGCCGGGCCGTAGGATAGGCCCCAGGCGTACGCACGGCCCCGTCCCGGCCCGCCGAACCAGCAGCGCCGGCCGCGTCCGCCCCGGCAACCGCCGAAACCCCAGGCGCCGAAGCGTCCGCCCTGGCCGAATTCGGGGGCGGTGTAGCCCGGCGCGGCGGCGCCGCCGCACAAACCAAGTCCTCGTCCCGTGCGCGGTCCCGCCCCAAAGGGACCGGTCCGATCTCCAGCAGGCATAAACTTATCCCTCCAAAAAATTTATTTCCGGACCGGCATATCAGCTTTACGCTCCACGCCCGGCCCGTCTTCCCCGTCCGCCACCTTGAAACGGATCATAACCTTGACCTATGCCGCTACTGCATCCTGCTCTGCGATCCCGGCCGGTACCGACACATCTTGCGCCGTGAATCCGGTCGCCCCGCTTACGGTCGTCCGGGACTCGGTCCTTCCCGGCCCCGCCGCAGGGACCGCGGTCCCGGCCCGTTCCCCGACCCTTGCCGCGCGGACCTGTCCCGTCTCCTTTAGGCATCGTATCCACCTCCTTAGTGCCCTGCTTATGCTCATATGCCCATTACTATTTTAATCAACATTATGGGCACATGTCAATAACTAGCTTAAGGCGAAATTCGGGAAAGAAGTGGTGATCGGAACACACCCCTGGTAAACACAATTCGGCTTGGTCTCGAGCCAGCCGTAACGCCGCGCCGCTTCAGACGCACCGTGCCGGATGTGCCCACAAGAAAAAACCCCCGCCGGTTTCCCGCCGGCGGGGGTTTTTGTGTTGCGCCGTCGCTATGATTATCGAACGATGTTGGCGACGAACGGAACGATGAGCAGGGCCACGATGGATAGGAATTTGCTTTTGTTGGAGAGAGCATAACAATAGCCAATGGATAGGAAATGATGGATCAAACTACATTGGCACGCGATGTTTACAGAATCTTTCTTCCGTCTTTTTGATTGCTATCTCCTGATTCCTTTATTGAATCCTTCCACTTCTCTTCTGAATTCTGGATTCTGAATTCTGGCCTCTGTTCAATAGATCATTTCGCCGTGGACAAAGGCTCTGGTCCGCTCGTCCTTGGGGGCTCGGAACATTTCCGCCGCCGGTCCCTCTTCCACCACCCGCCCCTCATAGAGGAAGATCACCTGGTCCGCCAGGCGCTTCGCCTGGAACACGTTGTGCGTAACCAGGATCACCGCTGTGCCGTTTCGGCCGCTGGCCTCCCGGATCAGCTTCTCCAGGAGCGCCACGTTGTTTGGATCCAGGTTCGTAGTGGGTTCGTCCAGCAGCAGCACGTCCGGTTCCAGCACCAGCGCCCGGGCCAGGGCCACGCGCTGGGCCTCCCCGCCGGACAGGGTAAGCGCCCGCGCCCGGCGCAGCGGCTCAAGTCCCATCCACCGCAAGGCGTCAACCACCCTGCCGCTCACGTCCGGCCCGCGCATGCCCCGCACCCGCAGGCCGTAAGCCACGTTGTCGAACACCGTTCCATCGAAGAGCACCGGTTTTTGAAACACCATGGCCATCCGGCGCTGCAACTGCAACCGCGGACGGTAGGCGTGTACATCCTGTCCGCGGTAGAAAATCCGGCCGGTCGTCGGCTGCTCCAGCAAGTTCAGCAGCCGCAGCATCGTGCTTTTCCCGGCGCCGCTCGGCCCCATCACGCCGTGAATCCGGCCCGCGGCAAAGGACAGCCGCTCCACGCGCAATACCTCACGCGGCCCGTAATTCTTGCTGATGTTGTCCATCATCAGCACCACGTCGCTCAATTCCTGGGCACCCCCTGCAGGCGGTAGAGCGCCGTGTTGATTATGAAGGCCAGAAACAGCAGCACCATTCCCAGGCCGATGGCTATTTCAAAGTTACCCCGCCTGGTTTCCAGCACGATGGCGGTGGTCATCACTCGGGTCTTGCCCTCGATATTCCCGCCGACCATCATCACCGCGCCCACCTCGGCCATCACCCGTCCGGTGCCGGCCACCACCGCGCCGATGATCGCCACCCGCGCTTCCCGCACGACCGTGAGCGCCACCTGCCAGGCACCCGCCCCGAGCGAGACGGCCGTGTCCCTGATTTCCCGGTCTTTGGCGCGCACGGCGACCATGGTCAGGCCAGCGATGATGGGCAGCGCCAGGATGGTCTGGGCGATGATCATGGCCGTAGGGGTGTAAAGCAGGCTCAGAACACCGAAGGGTCCCCGCGCGGAAAGCAACAGGTAAACCAAGAGCCCGACCAGGACCGGCGGCAGGCCCATGAAAGTGTAGAGAAAAAGCGCGGGCAAGCGCACGCGCCGGGCAGGCTGCATACCCAGCCAGGTGCCGAGCGGAATGCCCATCAGGGCGGCGAGACTCACGGCCACTCCCGACACCTGGAGTGAAAGCCAGATGATCTGCATGAGCTTGGGGTCGCGGGCCACCACCAGCCCGAAAGCCTGTGCGATTCCATCCCAGATAGTCCCACTTCCCTTCCCGGTTCCAGTCGCGTTCCGCCCGGACGGAGACCGGCCGATCCGGAGCGCGGTGGGACCGGCTCCCGGCCCGGACCGGAGTGCCCTAGGAGGCGTTGGGCACGAACAGCTGTTCGCCGTTCTTCTTAAAGCCGGCGATCAGATCCTGACCTTCATCCGAGATAAAAAACTCGATGAGCTTCATCGCCCCTTCGTGGTCCACATGCGGGTGGTTGGCCGGGTTCACGGCCATCACCCCGTACTGGTTGAACAGCGCCGGGTCACCCTCCAACACGACTTTCAGGTCCAGGCCTTCCTTCAAGGACACCCAGGTGCCGCGGTCAGCGAGTGTGTAGCCCTTCAGTTCGCTCGCCATCCTCAAGGTGTCGCCCATACCCTGACCGACCGAGTAGTACCAGCCGCCCCGGGGCTCAAGCCCGATCCCCTGCCAAATCTTCCGTTCGGTTTTGTGGGTCCCCGAATCGTCACCGCGGGAAACGAACGCCGCTTCGGTTTCCGCGATCTTGCGGAAGGCCGCCTTGACGTCCCGGCCGCCCGCGATGCCTGCCGGGTCGTCCGGCGGCCCGACGATCACGAAGTCGTTGTACATGACATCGTGGCGGTCGACGAAATGCCCTTCCGCCACCAGGGCCAACTCCTGCTCCTTGGCGTGGACCAGGAGCACGTCGCAGTCGCCGCGTTTGCCGGTCTCCAGCGCGGCGCCGGTACCCACCGAGATCACGGACACCTTGTAGTTGTGCTTTTCCTCAAAAACCGGCAGTACTGCCTCCAGAAGGCCAGAGTCATAGGTGCTGGTGGTGGTGGCAAGTTTAAGTTCCTTTGGCGGTTCTTTCGGCGTTTCCGCGCTCTGGTGTCCGCCGCCCCCGCACCCGGCAACCAGGCTGGCCGTCAAGAATACCGCTACCGCGAGAAACGCTGGTCTTTTCACCAGTGTCAAGTCAATTTCCCCTCCTGAACAGGGGCTCGGAGCACCCGGATCGGGTTTTCCACAACGAAAAACCGGGCCGCGCGGAAAGAGCCGGGCCCGGTCATCCCAACCGGAAACCGCCCTTCTCCTTTCCGCAATGGGAGGCGTGCCCGTTTCCGGGCACACCCTGTCGGTTCGCCGGCCTTAGCCCCATGGGCCTTAGGCCGTGAACTCGGAGAAAGCTGGTCTATCAGGTTATTGATTCGCTTGTGCCGGCCGGATTCCTGCCAACCGTTTTTCTAAAAATCCCTGCCGGTTCAGGCTTTTCCCGGGTATCCCCAACACCTGCTTTACCACCTCCCCCTTTTTCAGCTAGTTGACTGGCCAGCAGCGTCGCAGGAGCCACAGCCGGGGTACCCGCGTTAGCGGGTCGGCTGCTCACCGTCTCCTTTTCCCCGTTACCGTGAGCCTTCTCGCGCAGCGCTTTCACCCGGGCCTCGGCCAGCGCCTGCAGTCTTCGGGGATCTTCCCCGGTCAGGACGGACAACGCCTCGTCCACCGTTTCCACCGGAAAGATGGCGAACTGCCCGGCACGCACGGCCTCGATCACCTCTTCCTTGAGCATGAGATTCTGGACGTTGGACCGGGGGATAACCACTCCCTGCCGGCCGGTCAGTCCACGGGCCCGGCAGAGGTCGAAGAAGCCCTCCACTTTTTCGTTGACCCCGCCGATGGCTTGCACCCGCCCCTTCTGGTTCATCGAACCGGTCACGGCAATCCCCTGGCGGACCGGCACGCCGGTGAGGGCGGACACAATCGCCGCCAACTCGGCCACCGAGGCGCTGTCCCCGTCCACTCCCGAGTAGGATTGCTCGAAGACCAGGCGCGCCGCCAGGGTCAAAGGCTCGTCCCGTCCGAAGCGCTCGGCAAGGAAGCCGCCCAGGATCAAAACTCCTTTGGTGTGCAGCGGACCGCCCAGCCTGGATTCCCGTTCAATGTCGACCACGCCGCTCCGGCCCGCCGCCACGCTGGCCGTGACCCGGACCGGCCGGCCGAAAGAAATGTCCCCGAGGTCGGCCACGGTCAGGGCGTTCACCTGGCCGGTCTCCGCACCGTCCGTTTCAACCAGCAGGAGCCCGCGGTCCAGCCACTCGGCCAGCTTCTCTTGCACCAGGTTCACCCGGTGGAGCCGTTCGTCGACCGCCTTCTGGATATGCGCGCTTAAGATATACTCCGCCCCTTCGGAGAGCGCATAATAGTTCGCCTCCCGCACCACGTCGGCGATGTCGGCGAACCGGGCCGACAGCATCTCCTGGTTCTCCGCCATGCGTGAGCCGTATTCCACCAGGCGGGCGATACCCGAAACATCGATATGCAAAAGGCCCTCTTTCCGGCACAGGGTGGCGAAGAAGGCGGCGTACTTGCGCACGTTTTCCGGGTTCCGCGGCATGACGCTGTCAAACTCGGCTTTGACCTTGAACAATTCCTGAAACTCTGGATCCAGGAGGTAAAACAGCCGGTACAGTTCCGGGCTCCCCAGAAGCACCACCTTGGCGCGGAAGGGGATGGGTTCCGGCTGCAAGCTTTTTGCCGAGAGGATTCCGTGACGGTCCCCGAAGTCTTCGATCGCGATCTTTTTGTTGCGCATCGCCCGCTTTAAGACCGACCACGAAAAGGGGTTTTTGAGCAACTCGTCCACCGGAATGACCAGATAGCCGCCGTTTGCGTTATGCAGCGACCCGGCGCGGATCATAGTGAAGTCCGTCACCAACGCCCCGAACTGGGCTTCCCGGTCGATACGGCCCACCAGGTTGGGAACGCTCGGGTTGACCTCCATCACCACCGGAGCGCCTTTGCGCCCGGAGTTGTCCACCAGCACGTTGACCTCGTACTTGCGCACGGGATCGGTGCGGGAGGGGCTTCCCTTCTGCTCACGCGGCTCAGCGTCAAAGCCGGCCTCCTTGAAAAGCCCGTAGTTTTTCAGCAAGTCATCCCGGACCTCGTCCAGATACTCCCGGACTTCGGACAGTGCCCCGTATTTATCCTGCAGCGGGGCGACCAGGGGCACCACCACGAATTCCGCCACTTCCCGGTCCAGTTTTTCCAGGGCTTCCCGGGCTTCCCGTTCGACCCCGCCCAACTGGCGCATGGCATCCTGGATAACCCCCTGCAGCTGGTCTTTTCTGCGGGCGAAGCCTTCGCGGACCTCCGCCGGCAGACTCATGAACTCTTCCTCTTTAACCATTCGGCCTTCGACCAGGGGGGTGATCATAAAACCCACCGGAGTGACCTGCAACGCAAAACCCTTTTCGTGCACCGCTTTCCCCAGGGCGTTTAAAAGTTCGTTCCGGCGGGCGGCGAATACTTCCAACTGCTCCGTGCGGCGGCGCCCGTACTCCTCACTGTTGAAGGCCCGGCGGATGTCCCGCTGGACCAGGGAGATGATCTGGTGCAAGTCCTCCTGCAGTTCCGCCCCCCTGCCGGTGGGAAGCTCCAGGGCCCGGGGGCGCTGGGGTTGCCGGAAGTTGTGGACGTAGCACCAGTCCGAAGGGACCGGCTGCCCGGCGGCCAACTCCTCAATAAAGTTTTCCACCGCGGTGATTTTGCCGGTGCCGGGAGGTCCGGCCACAAAAACGTTGAAACCCTGCTCCTTGATCCCCAGACCGAAGTGCAGGGCTCTGACCGCCCGTTCCTGACCGATAATTCCTTCCAGTGACGGTAACTCGTCGGTGTGAGCGAAACCAAGGGTCTCCGGTTCACAGACTCTGCGCACCTGCTCGGCCGTGGCTTTGGTAACCAGACCGCGACACCCCTTCCGTCCGGAACCTAAATTAGTATGTTTATTCAATGCCCTTGGAGAATATTCCTGCTGTTTCGAGGAAGCGCACTCTACCGGCGGCGGGCGAGGGCTTCCGCCCGCTTCACGCGCACAAACCGCCGCAGGGCCTTCTCCGCCTCCACCGCCGCGATCACGGTGGTGGCCACCAGGGCGAGTACCACCCAGTCCTGGGCATTCAGGGGGGCGGTGCGGAAGACAAACTGGAAAGCGGGCACGTAGATGATCATAATCTGGGCGATGACGGACGCTATCACGCTGAAGAACAGGAAGGGATTCGACAACAACCGCATCCGGAACACCGATTCGACCTCGGAGCGCACGTTGAACACGTTAAAAAGCTGGAAGAGCACGATGGTGGTCAGGGCCACCGTGCGGGCGTGATCCAGGCTGTACCCCTGATTCAGGGCCCAGAGGAAGGTGTAGAGGGTGCCTACCGCAATCACCGCCCCGATGATCACCAGCCGCTCGGCCATGAGCCGGGAAATCACCGGCTCGGTGCGCCGGCGCGGCGGCTGGTTTATAATCCCCTTCTCCCCCGGCTCAAAAGCGAGAGCCACGTCCTGAAGCCCGTTGGAAACCAGGTTCAGCCACAGGATCTGGGCGGGCAGAAGCGGCAGCGGCATCAACAGCACCAGGGCAGTGGGGATCAGGATAATCTGCGCCAGGCCGGTGGATAGCAAGAAAAGCGTGACCTTGCGGATGTTTTCAAAGACAACCCGCCCCTCGCGCACCGCGGCGAAGATGCTGGCGAAGTTATCGTCGGTAACGATCATGTCGGACGTTTCCTTGGCCGCGTCCGTGCCCGTCTTCCCCATCGCCACGCCGATGTGGGCCGCTTTCAGAGCCGGGGAGTCGTTCACCCCGTCCCCGGTCACGGCCACCACCTCGCCCCGCTTGATCAACTGCTGCACGATGCGCAGTTTTTGCAGGGGCGCCACCCGGGCAAAGACATTCACGTACCGTACCTTGTGGTACAGTTCTTCGTCCGGCATGTCCTCGAGTTCCAGGCCGGTGAGCACCGGCACGTTTTCACCCCGGACCATTCCCAGCCGGCGGGCGACGGCCACCGCGGTGACCTGGTGGTCACCGGTCACCATGATCACCCGCACCCCGGCCTGTTTGGCCTGGCTGATCGCCTGGAACGCCTCCTCGCGGGGCGGGTCCAGCATTCCCTGGAGCCCGATCAGGGTGAGTCCTTCCTCCACCGAGGCCGGCCACAGCGTCTCAACCGCCGCCGACTCCTTCCGGTAGGCAAAAGCCAGCACCCGCAACCCATCCCCAGCTAGGGCCCGGTACTGTTCCAGGATCGCCCCCCGGTCCTCCAGAGGCGCTTCTTCCCCCGTGGGGCCGGTGACCACGTGCGTGCACATCTCGAGGACCCGGTCGGGAGCCCCCTTTACGAATATGAACTTCCCCTCCCCGCGTGGGTGCCGGCAAAGTGAAGCCATGTACATCAGGTCCGATTCAAAAGGAATTTGGTCGACCACCGCAAAGGCCCGCGTCTCCTGGTCCGGGTCCATCCCGGCTTTGCGCGCCGCCACGATCAGGGAGACCTCGGTGGGGTCCCCTTGGGGATACCACCCCCGTTCCTTTTCAAAGCCAAGTCTGGATTCGTTCGCTAAAAGCCCCGCCCGCAGGCACAGTCTCAGGGCCGGGTGGTCTTTCAGCCGCACCGGTTCTCCGTTCGGACCGGTGATCCAGCCCTTCGGTTCGAAACCGATGCCGCTCACCTGATAAGTAACCCCGCCGACAAAAATTACCTGCACGGTCATCTCATTCTTGGTCAGAGTCCCGGTTTTATCCGAGGCGATGACCGAGGTCGATCCGAGGGTCTCCACGGCCGGCAGACGTCGGACGATGGCGTTCCGACCGGCCATCCGCTTCACCCCGATGGCCAACGTGATGGTCACCACCACTGGAAGACCCTCGGGAATGACGCCTACGGCCAGGGCAATACCGGTAAGCAGCATCTCGGGCACGGACCGGCCCAGGGCCAGACCCAACAGTACGGCCGACCCGGAAACGGCCAGGATGCCGTATCCTAGCCAGCGGCTGAAACGCCCGAGCTGCACCTGGAGAGGCGTGGGCGCCGGTTTCACCCGCCGCACCTGCTCGGAGATTTTACCGAGTTCGGTGGCCCGGCCGGTGCCGGTGACCAACCCCTTGCCCCTTCCGGACAGCACCAGGGTGCCCATGAAGGCCATGTTTTTCAGGTCCCCCAGGGCAAGGCGCTCCGCCGCCAGCGGCCGAACGTCTTTGCTTGCGCCCAGGGATTCCCCCGTCAGAGCCGATTCGTCGATCTCCAGCCGGTTGACCTCGATCAGCCGGAGGTCGGCCGGAACTCGGGCTCCCGAGGCAAGGAGCACAATGTCCCCCGGCACGAGGTGGGCGCCGTCCACCTCCACCTCCCGGCCGCCGCGGATCACCCGGGCTCGGGGCGCGGCCAGCGCCGCCAGGGACCTGATGGCCTGCTCGGCCCTGAGCTCCTGGGTGAAACCGATGACCGCATTCACAATCACCACGGCCAGGATGACCCACATGTCGATGAAATGGCGGATCAGGGCGGTAAAGGCGGCGGCGATCAGCAGGATGTAGATGAGGGGATCGGTGAACTGGTGCAGGAGGACCTGAAGCGGTTTGAACCGCTCCTCGGCTTCCAGGGTGTTCGGGCCGATCGTACGCAGGCGTTCAGCCGCTTCTTTTTCGGAAAGGCCCTCGGAGCCGGAATTTAACTCCTTGAAAACTTCTTCCTGATCCAGACGGTGATACAGTCGAACTTCCCCCTCGCGCCCACGGTCCTTTTTTAGCGTATCTGGGCGGTACCAAAATATACGTCAATATACGTCGGCGCAAAAACGGTTCTCACGCCCGGCGGGAGTTAATAGCTTTTCCATAGGGAATATCCGGTGCATACCAGGGCTGTCTCCAGCCTGGGAGAAGAGGCCCGTGTGGATTTCAGCTTCCGGACCCTGGAGATGGGTGACCGCATGTGGGTGGCCGTCGACCTGGAGGGCGAGCACAACGTCACGGTCTACCGGGGCAGCGAAGTGGTCCGTGTTTTCAAGGCTTCCGGGGGCAAAGTCACCACGCCACCCCCTTGGGGACGTTTTTTCTCTATAACCGCGGTTACGCGTTTTGGAGCCAGCGCCTGCAGGAAGGTGCCTACTACTGGGTGCAGTTCGCCGGGCCGTACCTGGTGCACTCGGTCCCCTTCGATGCCTCCGGAAAATTGAAGCAGGAGTCGAAAAACTGGGGCAGCCGGTCAGCCACGGTTGCGTCCGCTTGAGCCTGGCCGACGCGAAGTGGTTTTTCCACCACGTGCCCAACGGGACGATGATTGTCATCTACAACTGCACCGCGCCTGACTCTTGCGGCCCGGTGGATTCGGATATACACTAGTTAAGGAAATGGGGTCGGTCAGCATCACACGGGAAAACGGAGTGGTCGTGTCCCTGGAAGAAGTGAGCGTCTCGATCCGGGGGGTCCGGGTCCTCGACGGTATTGACCTGGAGGTGGCGGAGGGCGCGTTTGTGGCTGTAATCGGCCCCAACGGCGCCGGAAAGACCACCCTGGCCCGGGTGATCCTGGGTTTGGTGCGACCGGACTCCGGCCGGGTGCTGCTGTTCGGCAAACCGCCAAACGGCCCGCAGAACCGGAAGCACCTGGTGGGCTACCTGCCCCAGCGGCAGCAGTTCGATCCGGGTTTTCCCGTTTCGGCCCACGACGTGGTGATGATGGGCCGGGTGGGTTGTATCGGCCTTTTCCGCTTCCCTTCCCGGGCCGACAAGGACGCGGCCACCGAAACCCTGCGCCGGATCGGCTTCCGGGACACCCTGATCGGCAAGCCCATCGGCGAGCTGTCCGGCGGCCAGCAGCAGCTCGCCTTTCTGGGCCGGGCGTTGTGCAGCCACACCCGGCTTTTGATTCTCGACGAACCGACCAACGGCCTGGACCTGGTGGCCCAGCGCACTTTCTACCGGGTGGTCCGGGAGTTGCAGCGAAACTTCGGGCTGACCATCCTGGTCGTCTCCCACGACATCACCAGCGTGGCCGGCTGTGCGGACGAGATGATCTGTTTGAAAGGCTCCGTGCACGCCCGGGGCACCGCCCGGGAAGTGCTGGCGAGCCCTGGGCTGGCTGAGGCTTACGGCGCCCAACCCCTTGGATTTCCGGCGCGGGGGGACTGAGATGGATTTCCTGGCGTATGAATTCATGCAGCGGGCGTTTCTAGCCGGGATTCTAGCCGGCCTGCTCTGTTCCTTCGTATCCCTGTTTGTCGTCTTGCAGCGGATGTCCTTCGTGGGCGTGGGGGTCTCGCACTCGGCGCTCGGGGGGATCGCCATCGGGGTGTTCCTGGGAGTGAACCCCGTGTTCTCAGCCGCGGTCTTTTGCACCGTGGTCGCCTGGGCCATCGGCCTGGTGAGCAAGGAAGGGCGGTTGCACGCCGACACCGTGATCGGGGTGTTCTTCAGCGCCAGCATGGCCTTCGGCATCGCGCTGATCAGTCTGGCTCCGGGCTATCAGCCCGAACTCTTCGGTTTTCTCTTCGGTAACATCCTGGCGGTCACCCCCGCGGACATCGTCCTGCTCACCGCGAGTGGGGCGGTGATCGTGCTGTTTTTAACCTTCTTTTTCAAGGAACTTTTGTTTATGTGCTTTGATGAAGAGTCGGCCCGGGCCGCCGGCATCCCGGTGACCTTTCTGTACTACGCCCTTTTGACCGTCATCGCCGTAACCGTGGTGGTAAGCGTAAAGATCCTGGGAATTGTCCTAGCCTCGGCCCTGCTGGTCATTCCGGCGGTCACCGGCTACGAGTTTTCCCGGAACTTCAGGGGAATGCTGGCGGTTTCGGTCGGCAGCGGTGTTTTCTCCGCCCTGGCCGGGCTGTGGCTTTCCTACGTGTTGAACCTGCCCTCGGGCGCCACGATCGTGCTGTGTGCCACCGCCCTCTTTTTACTCGCCTTCATTCTGTCCCCCCGGCGCGGGCGGATTCAGTACCTGCGCAAAAAGATCCGGCCTTCCACTTGACCCGTGCGTTCAGTGCAGGCGGGCGGCTTCCTCCGTCCGCCGCCGGGGATAACGGCCCCGCGGGGTGTAGGTGGTGTGCAAAAGCTCCTTGGCCTTGTCGCTCAGCGGGTGACCCAGGTACTCCTCGTAGAGCTTGCGCACCGCCGGGTTTTCGTGGGCCCGGCGCAACTCGCGCTTGAGGTCGATACTGTAGAGTGCCTCGGCCCGTTTGCGCCGGTACTCCTGGGCCAGTTCGCGGCGGCCGGCACCGAGGATGGGCTGTCCCCCGCCCCCGATGCAGCCTCCCGGGCAGCCCATGATCTCTAGGAAGTGGTACTCGGCCCCGGCCTTGATCTGCTCCAGCAAGCGCCGGGCATTGCGGGTGCCGTGCGCCACCGCCAGTTTCAGGGTCCGGCCCCGCAGGTGCACCTCGGCCAGGCGCACACCGTTCAAGCCGCGCACCGCCTTGAAATCCACCCGGGCCATTTCTTCCCCCTCGGTCAGGGCATAAGCGGTGCGGATGGCCGCTTCCATCACCCCCCCGGTGGCCGCGAAAATCACCCCGGCCCCGGTGGCAATGCCGAGCGGCCGGTCGAACTCGCCGTCTTCCAGGGTTTCCAGGTCGATTCCGGCCTGGCGGATCATCCGGGCCACCTCGCGGGTGGTGAGCACGAAATCCACGTCGCGCCGCCCTTCCCGGGAAACCAGTTCCGGGCGAGCGGCCTCGAACTTCTTGGCCGTACAGGGCATGACGGCCACGGTTACCAGGCGGGCCGGGTCGAGGCCCTCCTTCTCGGCGTAGTAACTCTTGACCAGGGCCCCCAGCATCTCCTGGGGCGACTTGCAGGTGGACAGGTTATCCAGAAACTCCGGGTAGTAGTGCTCGCAAAACTTAACCCATCCCGGACTGCAGGAGGAGATCAGGGGCAAATCCCCCTTCCCTTCCAGCCGTTCCAGGAGTTCGTGGGCTTCCTCCATGATGGTGAGGTCGGCCGCGAACTCGGTGGAGAACACGGTGTCAAAGCCGATACGGCGGAGGGCCGAGACCATCTTGCCGGTGACCACCGTACCGACCGGCATTCCGAATTCCTCGCCCAGCGTCACCTGGATGGCGGGCGCCGTCTGCACCACCACCTGCCGGTCGGGGTCGTCGATCGCTTTCCAGACTTCGTGGATGTATTCCCGCTCGGTGAGCGCCCCGGTCGGGCAACTCATCAGGCACTGTCCGCAACTGATGCAGGCGGCCTCGACGCTGTTGTCCCCGAAGGCCGGACCGATCACCGTGTCGAATCCGCGACCGGCCGCGCCCAGTGCGTCCACGCCCTGGATCTTGCGGCAGACCTCAACACAGCGGCGGCACTTGATACACTTCTCGGGATCGCGGACCATAAACGGGTTTTCCTCGAGCAGTTGGCGGCGGCGTCGGCGGTTCGGCAGCCGGAGGCGGTTCAACCCCACCCGGGCCGCCACCGCCCGCAGTTCGCAGGTTTCAGCCCGGGGGCAGACGGGGCAGTCGGCATGGTGCTCGGTCAGCAGTAGTTCAACCACCCGGCGGCGGGTCCGCCGCACCCGCGACGTGTTGGTCCGGACCACCATTCCCTCGCGCACCGGCGTAACACACGCCGCCGGCAGGGTTCGAGCCCCCTCGACCTCGACCAGGCAGACCCGGCAGCAGCCAGGCTCACTCACGCCCTTCAGGTAGCAGAGGGTCGGGATGTCAATCCCGTGCTCACGGGCGGTGTCCACCAGGTTGGCGCCTTCCGGAGCGGTCACTTCCCGGCCGTCGATGATGAGTTTCACCTTGTGCCCGCTCGCTTGCGCCTCTTTGTCCGTTACGCGTTTTATTCCGGTTTCCGTCGTCGTTGTCTCCTGCTGCACCGCGCACCTCCGTCAACACGCTGGGTAATGATGGCTATCAGTTCATATTCTTTACGGGCAGCCGAGTTTAATACCGCCACCAAGCTGCGGAAACGTGGGTCGCGCACCGCGTCAATTACCTGCTGAAAGTCGGGGAATATGCTAGACTTAGAGCAGCGGCTCGGCCGTGTTTAAAAGTCAAAGAAGGTAAAAAGGGGCCTGGCCCCTTTTTAAGGAGCGGTCGCCCCCAACGCCGGGATGATCAAATAACAGCCGCCGGATTGCAAGGCATCAAGAGTAGACGGACGAAAAGGGCGCGGTTCATTCATCTGCATCGCTCATTTCTGTTGTGCTTCGCCCAACGGGCAGCCCCGGCACGGATCGCGTTCGCCGCTTTCCGCAAATTGGGTGAAACGCTCGAGGAATCGGACCTTTTCGTCTTGACAGGAACGGACGAACTCCACCATCTTCAGCAGACGCTCGCGGGCTTCCGGGGACAGGTAGTGCTCCACCCGGCAGGCATCCTGCTCGGCCACCGCGGGATCGAGCCCCAGAATCTCGCTGAAGAAAGCGAACAGCATCTGGTGTCGGGCGTAAATCTCCGCAGCCACGGTCTGACCTTTCTCGGTCAGCTCGATGTGCCCGTACTTTTCCTGCTCAACCAGGCCTTTTTCGGACAGTATTCGGACGGCAGCGACCACGGAAGGCATGGTCACCCCCAGTGCCTGGGCCACGTCTTTCACCCGGACCACTTTCTGCCCCAGCCCGATCACGTACAGGGTCTCCAGATAATCCTCCACCGATTGGGAGTACCCGGTCATGGTGTGAGCCTCCCGGCAGCTTTTAGATCAGTATAACCCAATACTTCCCCGCCGTAAATCAGTCCGTCTTAGTTGTTTTGCTCATACCAACTCCTCCCTTGTTCATGGTGAGGTCATTTTAAAAGAAAGCTGTAAACCGGTCTTAACAAGTCTATAAAGACAAGTGAACGAAAGGTTTGTTAACAGCGCCTCCGACGGCCCAGTCCGCAACAAAAGAGGGGTTGCTTGGAGCAACCCCCTGATACCAAACCTCAGTCTCGCACATTGCCGGACTTTTTATTCTGCCCTGTCCCGGAAAGTGCGGGTTTTTTCCTTTTCCCCGCAACTCCGGCAGGCCCGGCAGTGCACGCAGCCGGTCTCGACCAACACCAGGCAACAGCGCGGGCAGCGCCACTGGCCGGCATCCGCCGGGTAACCGCAACGGGGGCAAGACTGTTTCTTTCGCTGAGTGTCCTTAGCCACGCGTTCCACCCCCATACGTGCTAGAAGTCCGCGCCCACCGACCCGGCGGCGGCCGCGGGGCGTTTCGCCCGATTGAAGAGCTTGCACATCCCTACAATCAACCCCCCGATGGCAGCGAAGGCCGCCACCACCAGGGCGGTGTTGGTCGTTCCGTCCCAAGTGAAAGCCCGGCCGAGTTGCATCACGGTGCCGCCGACCACAAAGGCGATCAGCCAGGTGCTGCCCCAGATCAGCGCCCCGTCCTTCCAGCTCCGCTCCTTGAAGATGATGAACACCGAGGCGATGCAGGGCACAAACAGGGTGATGGTGATCAGGGCTACCACGGTCTGCAACGCGTTCAGTTCCATACCCAAAAGGCCAGCCGCCCCGAAGTCGCGCCGCACAATCCCCATGATAAACGCCGTCGCCGCTTCCATGGGCAGGTTCAGCCAGCCCATGGTCACCGGGGCCAGGACGCGTTGAACTGCCGTCAGCGCCCCGGTCAGCTGCAGGGTACTGATCAGGACCGCGCCGAGGACGAATAGCGGGGTGGCCTCTTTCAGGAAGCCGAAGGTTTTGTTTACCGTTTTCTTCAGGACGTTGCCCAGCCGCGGCACCCGGAGCGGCGGCAGGTCGATCAGCAGGTGGGTCGAGGTGCCGGCGAATACGGTATTCAGCACCGTACCCACGACCACGAACACGGTCAGGATCACCAGCATGTACATCATCAGGTAGGCCGCGCCCAGTCCGGCCAGCATCCCGGCAATGACGGCCAGCTGGGCCGAACAGGGAATGGTCAGGCCCAGCAGGAAAATGGCGATCCGCCGCTCCCGGTCCGTGTTGAGCATCCGGGTGGTGATGGTGGCCATGGTCACGCAGCCGAAACCGAGGATGAACGGAATGACCGCCTTACCGTTCAACCCGATTCCGGTCAGAACCCGGTCCGCTAGGGTGGCGATCCGGGGCAGGTACCCGGAATCTTCAAACAGTGCCAGAAAGAAGTAGAACCCCATGATGAGCGGCAGCAGCAACCCAAGAATGTAGATGACGGTCATGGTTAGGACCCCGAATTCCCCGATCAGGATCACGCCCAAAACCGATTCCTCGCTGATGAACCGGCCGACCAGACCGCTGACCGCCGGTTCGTACAGCCCGCCCATGAGTTCGTCCTCGGTGAACCCCACCACGGTCTGGGCAATAAAAACGCCGATCACCTGGTACATCACGAACAGGGTAAGCAGCAGGATGGGGATGCCGGTCAGGGGTCGGAGCATCCAGTGACCAAGCGTGGCGCCGAATCTGCTTTTCCGGGCCGGAACACGCACTACGGCGGCCACCAGTGCGTTTACCCGCTCGCGGCGCAGACGGTAGATCTCTTCCCGGTCCTCGCCCGGTTCCACGCCGTGGCGTTCAGCCACCGCCGGATCGCCTTCCAGGATGAGCAGGGCATCCCCCTGCTCCCCGACCCGGTTCTGCATTTCCAGCAGTCTTTCCGCCAGCCCGGGAGTGAGATTCCCACGTGCGGCCCGGGACACGGCAGCCTTCACCTCTTCGAAACCCTGCCGTTTCACCGCCACCGTGGGTATTACCGGTACCCCCAGCATTGCGCTTAACATTTCAACGTCGGTTTCAATCCCTTGGGCGGCGGCCTCGTCGACCATATTCAACGCGACCACCACCGGCACACCGGTATCGATAATCTGCTGGGTCAGGAAAAGGTCCCGCTCAAGGTGCACGGCGTTGACCACGTTGATCACCACGTCGGCGGCCAGAATAATGTCTCGGGCGATCCGTTCCTCATCGTTGAACGAAGAGATTCCGTACACCCCCGGGGTGTCGATCAGGACGTCATCGCCGAGCCGGCTGTGAGAGATTTCAAGCGTGGTGCCCGGATAATTGGAGACGTCGACATAAAGGCCGGTCAGCGCGTTGAAAAACACCGACTTGCCTGTGTTGGGGTTGCCGGCGAGTACTACTTTCCGGACGTCCCGGGGGATCTGGATTTCCAGATCCAGGTTGTGGTGATGCTTCATTTCTTGCCATACTACCCCTTATTTCCAGTTTTGTTGCCTTGAACACGAAAGCCGGGCCCTTGCCCGGCTGTTCATCCACCGCGGTCCGCCTAGCGGTTAAGATCGACAGCTATCTGCCGGGCCAGACCCCGCCCCAGCGCAATTTCTTGCCTGTTCTTGCTGATAATGATCGGACCGGACGGCACCACTTCCTCGCAGAACACTGTTTCGCCCTCGGCGATTCCGAAGCGGATCGCTTGCGCCCTGACCAGCGCGTCGGGAATACTTATGATCGTCATGGACTGCCCTCTCTTAACCCGGTCCAGTGTCATCATCCATCAGCCCCAGCAAAATTTAAACTAAATAACACTATTAGCCCTAGCTAACTAAATTAAAATCCCCTAGGCCTGGTTTGTCAAGTACTTTTCGGCGAATTCTTTTGAGTATGGGGAACGCCGGAACCTACGGATTTCCGGCCCATCAACAGGGCGGCAGCCACGGCGGTCAGGGGCACACATAAGATCAGCCCGATGCTGCCGGCCAGGGCCCGCACCACCTCGGTAGCGATCATGTCGAGATTGATAATCTTCAGGAACGGTGTATCGTAGGCGAGAAACACCAGGAGCAGCGGGATGGCCGCGCCGGTGTACGCGAGAATCAGTGTGTTGGCCATGGTCCCCATTACATCCCGGCCCACATTCATGCCGGCGGAAAACAGGCCTCGCGGCCGTATGGCCGGGTTGGCCTTCTTGACTTCTTCCATCGCGGAGGCCACAGACATCCCCACGTCCATTACCGCCCCCATGGCCCCGATGATGATCCCGGCAAATAGTATGCCCCGGAAATCGAACTGGATTTCCTGTGGGACATACAGCAACGCTATGGCCTCGTCGCTGGCAAATCCGCTCAACTGCGCCGCCGAACCGACCAGAAAGGCCATCATCCCGGCCACCATCACCCCGCCGGTCGTGCCGATAGTCGCGGCTAGCGTCTTAACACCGAGACCCCCGACCAGGGCGAACGTCAAGGCCACCACCGCCGCTGAAACCAGCACCGCCAAAACAATGGGGTTATAGCCCTTCAACAGCAGCGGCAGCAGAACCCAACCGACAGCCAGACCGGTGATCAGCAGGGTGACGACCGCCTTCACGCCCTTTAGGCCGCCGATCACCACCAGGGCCAGGACAAAGCCGCCGATCAAGTAGACAAGATACTGATCCCGGGCATAGTCGGCCAGGTGGGCGTTGATCAACTCCCCGTTAACCACCTCGGCCGAGACCAGCACTCTGTCCCCGGGCTGCACGTGGAGATCGTAGGCAGGGTTTCCGGTGTGATTGTCCACGACTGTAACGTGCCGGCCTTTATATGGTCCGGCGGTGACTTCGACAGTGAGCAACTGCTGCTCCAGCACAAAACCGGGCGCCAATGCATTCTCGGTTTCGACTTTCTCCACGGTCAACACCCGGGCCCGGAAAAACTCCTCCCTCGCGCGTTCTCCAACGCTTGCTTCCCCGTTGGTGACCCAAAAACCCATTGCAATGAGGATAAGTGTTGCGCCCAAGACCGCCGTCATCAGTGCCGTTCTGTAAGGCAAAATCTGCTCCTCCCCGCCGGGTGAAATTCAGATATAATACCTGATTAAACGACATCGGCTTGTTTCCCTGCTTTTCACAACGAAAACGGCGCCCGTAAAGAGGCGCCCGTTTGCCGGATAGATAGCCGTAGGTGATTGGCTTTGCGACAGAGAACCGTCCCCCTGCGCAGCTAAAGTCTTTCCAAGACTTCCCGCAGGGCGCCCGAGGCGCCACGGGACGGGGCGTACACGTAGGGCCGCCCCAGGCGTTCGCAGATGGCTTCCACGTCCGGCATCTTGTGCTTCATGGCCTCGGTGACGATAACCACGATGTCGGCCCGGCGCACTTTCCCCTCGAGGAGTTTGCCGACCATAAAACCGGATTCCCAGCTGAAGGTGGCCCCCCGGCGCTCGAAAACCCGCTTAAAGGATTCCTTGTAGCTGTCGGCGCCCACCACCAACACGGTTTTGCCCAGCAGGTCCTGTGGTTCAGCCTCCTGAGAAGGGAACCCCTCTCTCTTCTTATCCCTTTTCGGCACTTTGCGCAGTTCCCGGATTTCTAGAAACGGGTCGTCCGGATCGTATCTCCAGGCCAGCTTGGCCGAGGAAGGATCGCCAGCCAGGTAGGCCACCTCTACGAGGTCTCCTTCGTCAAGACCCAGGGACATTACGTCGCCGTCGGGGACCGTGATGAAGGACTCTTCGTCCTCGCTGTACACGCCCCAGCAACCCCCCTTATGCTCCAGCGGCGCCACCAGGCAAACCCGCTCGGATGTATGGCCCAACCCCCGCCTTTGCAGCACCCGGAAGAAATAGAGCGCCCCGCCGCGGTCGGTCACACCTTTTTCCTGAGCACCCACAAAGTCCCCGTGCTCCACACCCTCAGCGCGCACCGCCGCCTCGGGCATGAACACCTCCCGGCCGGTACGGTGGTCCTGGACCACTCCCCCGCGCGGCAGGCGCGAAAACTCCCCCACTACATCCCAGTTTCCGGCGGCGTACAGGGACTTCCAGTCCGGCGCCGGAACTCCTTGCCGGGCCGGGTCGGATTTATCCCCGGTCCTCCCGGTACTGTCGGCGTCGTCCAGCCTATCTTCGTTTTCCTGCAGAATCTCCTCGGCCAGCAATAGGTCGGCGGCGCGGTTCACCAGGGTCCGCTCCTCCGGTGTACCCACCTGTTCGGCCAGTTTCCGGTATAGTTCCCGGCGGGCCCGACGCAGCCGTTCGACCACCTGCCGGGATGCCTCCCGCGACATATACAGAGCACCTCCTCTCAAGCATTCAACCCCCTGATGGCGCCATCTAGGGCAATTATTCGTGATCGATGTCACTAATACCTGCCGGCACGGCTAGAAACACGAAGCTATTCAGACCATCGGCCCTTCGAACCGCATAAACCTGCTTGAATCAACAGATACTGGGATCTAAAGTGTATTATTATTTCGGGAGGTGATACTTTGGCTTCTGCCGTGGTGCTTGCGGTGAAATTCGTCTATACGGCCGTGATCCTATTTGGGGCACTCGGCCTCTTCGGTCATTTTTCCCCCGCGAACATCCTGATCACGTCTGCGGTGCTGGCGGTTTTACTGTACGCCATTGGCGATCTCTGGGTTTTGCCCAACTACGGCGTCTGGTCGGCAACGGTCGTTGATGTGCTCCTGGTCGGCTTGATCATCTGGGCCACCGAACTGATTCTGATCGGTCTGGGCGTTCCCATCCTCAACCTCGCGGCGGCGCTGGGCGTGATCGCAGCCGCGGAACATCTCTTTCACCTTTATCTGTCCAAAGCCGATCTTCAGCAATAACGCAATTCTGAGATATTCCACGTAATTCGGATCCTATCCGCCGAAAACCCGTTAGCTAGGCCACTTTCCTTTCAAAGTAGCATTTTCTATTTATGACACTTAATGGTACTATACTGGCATATATTTCCTGAAAGGGTGAGGAAAATCAAGAAGATCTTTTCTTGGAGCACCCTGGTGTTGGCCTTGGCCTTTCTCGCGGGAGGACTCGTGGAGAATCAACTTCGGTTGATCGCGTCGATGACCGGGAGCTTGGAAGGCTTATCCCAGTTCCTGACGGTCCAGGTGTCGATCCTCTGGGCCGTAGCGCTGGCCTTAGCCGGTGCCGGACTGATGGCGCTGGCGATCAGGATTTCCGGGGGACAGCGCGGCGGGGAACCGGTCCGCAACTACAACCTTAGCGCCCGGGTCCGCAAACGCGAACGGACCGGCTGAATCACCACCCCGGAGAACGTTGCCGGCACACCCCGCGCCTCCTGGTGATCCGGGCGATCTCGGCAACCGGCTGTATTGTGCCCACCTTATTGTGGCGTGGAAACCAGGATGGTCTCCGGGGTAATGGCCTTACGGATGTCATCCGGGTCAACTCGGCCGTACCGGTCCACCGGCAGGAAAGTGCGTGGAAACCGCGGCGGGCGAGGAAATGGCAGGATTCCAGGACCGAGTGGTGTTCACCACGGACCGCGGGCCGAAAACGGCCCTACTCACCGGTTGGCATAAAAAGAAAACCCGGCGGTTTACACCGTCGGGTTATGAGCTTTTCAAAAGTGGTTAGTTGACCATCTTGTTGCCGGGTGAGACCGCCCAATGGTAGATCCGCTTCTGCCGGCGTTTACGCTTCCATTGCGACCGGGTCCGAACGGCCGGGATGTCTTTGGTGGAACTGAGTTGCAAGATCCGCCGCTTCGCGAGCAGCGGGTTGACGCCCTGGCTCTCACAAATCATTTCAAAAAGCGGCGTACGCAAGAAACCCACCGCGGAAATGTAGGGAGAGCGGTTCCCGCCACGGGGGCCGCCCCGTATATCCCGTACCACTTCTCTTAAAATCGCAGATCCCAGTCGGACATATGCCTCCGTCATGTTTCCCCTTCTTTCTAGCAACCCACCCGCCGGTATCCCGGTCGGCAATGGCTGTTTGACGTTTCCGCCTGCTCTTGCATCAAATCGGCCAGAGTTGTGGAACCAACCACTTTCGAGACGGCATCAGAAAGCCGGCACCAGAAGTCGCGCATGCCACACGCGCCCGCCCGGGAACAGGACCCCGGATCACCAACACAGTCCACCACTTCGCTTTCCCAACCCAGAGTGGTCATAACCTCGATCATACTGATTTCCGCCGGGTCGCGGGCCAGGACAAAACCCCCACGCGCACCCCGGATGCTGCGTACCAGACCAGCCGCCTTCAAGAGCAGGATCAACTGTTCAAGATAGGGTTGGGATACCTTCTGCCTGCGGGCGATGTCCCTCAAGCATACCGGACCGTTGCCGTGATGCTCCGCAATGTCCACCAGTGCCCGGGTGCCGTAACGCACGCGCGTCGACACTCTCATCTCGTACTGCGTCTCCTTCCGGCTTACCGTCAAGGCCCGATCACATAATAAAGCACAAATACTATTATTTTAGTCAAGATTATAACACACCTGTTAGTGAGCGTCAATCGATAAAAACACGCGGGAAACGGTCATATTCGGCGCTTATCTCTTATTCATGCGGTCCAGGAGTCTGCGGAGAACAAACGTCAGTATCAGGCTGCCGATACCGACTACCAGGAACACCAGGGCGATTAGCTCCAGGGTCCGGTTTCCGTCCGCCCAGTTGTAGAAAACCACCGCCGCTGCAATGAATAGAATGGCGGAAACCATTCGGAGGATAAGATGCCCTTGCGACATTGCCAGACCTCCCCCGGGCTAAAACCGGATTGCCGGACTGATCTTACATGCATGCTGCTATAGTGTCTATTGGCTATGATCCGCCGGTAATCCTTTTTCCCCCGCCCGTTTTTCTCTCCCCGACGGCAGGGAATCCGCCGTAAGCAAAGCCGGGGGCTGCTAGCCGGAAGCACCCACCGCCGCGCGACCGGCCGGACCTATGCGGCGCACACGCAGCTTGTGGGACAGGAGCACCCGCAGCAAAACGCCGATACCACGTTATGGAGAGGACAATACGGGCGTGCGGGAATACTTTTCGGCGCGGCGCATTCATGTTAAATTCATTGGTAAGCGCATCTATTCCCACCCGGAGGGGGTAACCGCCTTGCCGGCCAATCTCACACCCCAGTACTACGCCGCCGAGGAAGCATTCCGGCAGGCGGCCACCATTGAAGATAAGATTGCGGCCCTGCAGGAAATGCTGGCCGTGATCCCCAAGCACAAGGGCACCGAGAAACTGCAGGCCGATATCCGGCGGCGCCTGTCACGGCTGCGTGAGGAAGGCCAGAAAAAAAGCAAGGCCGGCCGTCAAGACCCTTTCAACGTGGAAAAACAAGGCGCGGGGCAGGTTGTGCTCACCGGCTACCCGAACACCGGAAAGTCCGCGATTGTCAGCGCCCTGTCCCGGGCTAGGGTCAAGGTAGCCGAATACCCGTTCACCACCACCGTCCCGTTTGCGGGGATGATGCCGTTCGAAGAGATTATGATCCAGCTGGTGGACACTCCACCCTTTACCCCGGAAATGGTGCCCCCGGGTTTGCTGAACACCCTGCGCCACGGGGACGCTCTCCTGCTGGCCATTGATCTGGGGGTACCCGAGTGTCTTGAGCAGTTGGAGGGTACACTTGAATTCCTGAACCGGAAGAAGATAGCGGGGCCGTTTCTGATCGTGGGCACCCGGGCCGACCGGCCCGAAGCCGAGGAAAACTTGGCCGTATTGCGGGAACTGAGACCCGACGTGGAAATCCTGCCGGTCTCGACCACCACCGGTCAGAACATGGAACTCCTGCGCAGCCGGATCTTTGAAGTGCTGAACATTATCCGCGTTTTCAGCAAGGCTCCCGGAAAGCCGCCCGACCTGAACACACCCTTCGTGCTGCCTTCCGGGAGTACTGTGCTGGAGCTGGCGGCCGCCATTCACCGGGACTTCCCCCGGCTCCTAAAAACGGCCCGGGTATGGGGTTCGGCCCGCTTCGACGGCCAGTCCGTCCCCCGTGACTACCAGTTGCGGGACCGCGACATCGTCGAAATCGTGGTCTAGCAAAGTGATAGGAGCAAAAGACCCCCATCCTATTATGCCCTAGTCTCACTGCGAAACTTGCCGATTGTGCTGCCGCCGGCCGATATTTACTCGGGTGGATCAGGACACCGAAATGTTGGGGAGTACCTTATCGAGCTGCAGCAAGAGCCACAACGCGTTCTCCTTCTTGACCACCCCGCTGACGAACTCGTTTTCTTTCATCACCGATTCCGGCCTTTCGATCTCGTCCGGGTTGTAGCGGCCCACCTCCTGGACCCGGTCCACGATCATGCCGACGCTGGTCTCCTTGTGCTCCACCACAATGATCCGGGTATCCCGGGTCGTCTCACTTCGGGCGAGGTCCAGCCGCTTGTTGAGGTTAATAATAGGGACTATCCGACCCCGCAGGTTGATGACACCTTCAATATAGCTATCGGCCCTGGGAATCGGAGTAATATCGATCATCTTGATGATCTCCTGGGTATTCAGCACCGGAATCGCGTACTTCTGCCCACTCAGGTCGAAGATCACCAGTTGCTCGTTTGCAACGGTGGACGCCACGGCTTACACCTCCTAGGCTTTCCTCAAGGATTTCACAAGGCTCTCAAGTTCGTCGGCCATCCGCGCCAAATTGTTGGCATTGGCCGCCATCTCTTGTATCGTACTGCTTACCTGTTCCGATGTCGCAGCCAGATTCTGGACTCCGTGACTATTCTGCTCAGCCATGCTGGCGATTTGCTCGGCCAGATCGGTGCTCCGCCCGGCGTGCTTACGAATATTCTCCAGAGCCTCGCCTGCTCTCTTGATGATCTTGACGCCGTCGCTCACCTCCCCGGCACCGGTCTGCATCGCCTCCGCCGCCTTCACTGTCTCCTGCTGGATGGCCCGGATGATATCCTCGATCTCTTTGGTGGCACCGGAAGACTTCTCAGCCAATTTCCGCACTTCTTCAGCCACCACCGCAAACCCACGCCCGTGCTCTCCCGCGCGTGCCGCTTCGATAGCGGCATTCAAGGCCAGGAGGTTGGTCTGATCGGCGATATCGTTGATTACCTGAATAATTTGACCGATTTTCTCCGATCTCTGGTGCAGGTTTTGAACTGACCTGGCACTGGCAGTCACCGTTTCCTGGATGGCGGTGATCTTATTGATCGCCTGGTGGACTGCCTGATTACCCGCTTCGGCCGCGTTTTCCGTTGCGCGGGCTGCTTCCGCCGCCTGGGTCGCGTGGGTGGCACTCTCCTCGGTGGAAGCGGAGAGTTCGGCGGACGTGCTGGTTACGTTTTCCACCGCCGCGCTGACCTCTTCCGAAGCAGCCGAGAGCTCCTGGCTGTGAGAAGCCAACTGGATGGAACTCTCCCTCACCCTCTCAATCACATTCTTGAGGTTTTCACCCATCTGGTTGAAAGCTATCCCCAGTCTTCCCACCTCATCACGGGCACGGACTTCCACCCGGTGGTCCAACTCCCCGGCAGCCATTTTCCCGGCCGCGGCCTCGAGACGGCTGATCGGTTTGACAATGATCCGGTTTACAAAGAACAGGAGAACAACCACGGCAATTAACATGGTGAGACCGCAACTAGCGATCACGGTCAGCCGCCCCTGGGCAATAAGCGCATCCATGAAACCCTGCGGGGCGCCGACGTACCAGATGCCGATGATCTGGCCGGAATCATCCCGGATCGGCTTGTACGCCGTTACGTACCAGTGACCCACGACCTGGGCCTTTCCGTAGTACTCCTGCCCGCGCTTCAGCACAGCCTCGGCGATGTTGTCCGCCACCTTGGTTCCAACCGCGCGCTTGCCTTCAGCCGTAATGACGTTGGTCGTGATTCTGGTGTCCCACCGGAAGATGGTTACTGTGCCCCCAGTCAGCTTGCCGATGAAGTCGACTACATGGAAGTTATCGTTCATCAGCACGTCGCCCTTGTACAGTCGATCACCATCCACGCGCCATGCTCCCGGATACATTTGATCGATGATGACTTCACCGGTGGCCAGGTCGCCGCGGACCTTTTCGGCGGCCGACTTCTCAGCGGTGGTGACTATCAGGTTGTTCACCACCAGGAGAATGGCGACCGAAAAGAGGAGAAGAATAACGATCAATACCAGGGCCAACTTGAATTTGAGTGACAAAGAAGCGCCTAACCTGAACCTCATGCTTTTTCCTCCCATTGTTGATGATATTCTCTTTCTTCCGTCCGTAACCGGTTGATTCAAGAACCGGGCCCCAAACACCCCTCTTAGATCATCTCTGCTTTCTTTAATACATCGGTGCAATACCGGTAAGACTTGAGCATACATCGGCAGGTTTGATGTTGATTTTGCACAAGGAAAAGGGGCGAACTGTTCGTTTCGCCCCTCGAAGCTCACGGTCAACTTTGTGGGGAAAGTATTCAGCCATTCCCTCCAGTCTAGGCCCGCGCCCGGATATTGGCCAGGGCGTCCAGGGCCACCTCACCCACAGTCCGCTGCCACAGCTTCCCGGCCTCGTAGATGGTCACGGCCTGGTGGTCCCAGCGCAGGTCCCCAAGGGCTGAAGCCGCTTCCTGAGCCCCGATTTCCCCGAGGGACCAAGCCGCACAGCCCCGGATTTCCGGGTTCGGATCCGCCAGGGCCTTGAGCAGGATGGGCATTCCACCGGCAACCAACCCGGGATTGCGCTTACCGATTCTACCCAACGCCCAGATCACCCCCCGCCGCAAGCCGTCATCTTTGTATGTCAGGTTGACGAGGAGGTGAGCAAGATCGGCGTAACGTTCTGGCTGGTGTTTGATGATCTCCCCGACCGCCTCCGGCGCGCTCCAGCCGCTGTCCCCTGACTCGGGGTTCTCGGACCAGAACCGCCGGATGATTTCCCGGCCGAAGTCATCGTCTTTGCGGGACAGTCCGGCAACCACATGCCCCAGGCCTTCAATGGCCCGCCAGCGTAGAAGTCCTTCCCGGTTGTCCAAAAAAGTCACCAGGTGCGTGACCACTTCCGGGTCTTCCTTCGCCAACTGCAATAATCCATCGTACTGCCGGCCCTCGAGCAAATGCCGCACTTGATCTTTAACCAACCAGCTTCGCCTCCCAGGAATTATTTTCAAAAGCCTACCCCTATTTTACACCTTTTTCGTCGGTGCTAACAGTTCAATTTGAGGCCTGAGCGCCTTAATTTACACTAACGGTAGTACAAACAAAAATTCAATGTGATAACTAATTAAACTGTGTGTTGTCTCGAGGAAACCATTTTGGTATTATATGTTTACAATATACAGTATACATAATACAATCCAATTTGACGATGAGTCAGCCAGAAAGGAGTCCGGCCATGCACCGTTTTCGTCGCCCCGTGGAGGCACGTACTATCATCGACAACCCCCCGGTCACCGCGCTCCGGGAAATGACCCACGACGGACAGAACACGGAATACGGCAGTGTGAACTACCTCACCCGGGTACGCAACCGCAGTGCCAAGCAGACTTACATCGTGGAGGACGGGGTCCAACTCGGCGCGGACCAGCAGGGGATCTCCCTGGAGAAGGCCGAAGCCGTCGCGTCGGAGGTTCACCGCTATCTTCGGAATCGGACGCTGATCCGGCTGGACCGCCAGATAGGTCGTCACCCGGACTTCAGTCTCCACTGCCGCTTTTACGTATCCGCGGAATATGCCCGGATTCCGCTGCAGTGGCATAATATGCTCTTTGAGCCTGTTGACCGGGACGCCGAACCGGACCTGGTGTCCATCCAGATTCCCGAGTGGCCGGAGAAAATCATCTTCTGCCATCCGCTCGCCGGCGTCACGTACATCCTGGGCAGCGATTATTTCGGAGAATGCAAGAAGTCTTTCCTGCGCAAGGCGATGTATCTCGCCAAGAAGCGCGGCTTCCTGGGTTTCCATGCGGGCAGCAAGGTGCTGAAGGTTCGGGACCGGCACGGCGTGTTGAAGAAGGTCGGCTTTATCCTTTTCGGCCTGAGCGGCACCGGCAAAACCACCCTCACCATGCACAACCACGGGCTCACCGGCGGGGAGGACGTGGCCATCCGTCAAGACGACGTCCTGATCATGAACCCCGCTGGTTACTGCTACGGCACGGAAAACGGCTTCTACATCAAGACCGAGGGGCTGGACGCCTCCCAGTGCGTCCTTTATCGGGCCGCCACCTCACCCAACGCCATATTTGAAAATGTCTGCGTCGACGGCCGGGGTCACATCCTGTTTGACAACTGCGAGCTGACTTCGAACGGTCGCGGCGTGATCCTGCGTTCCGACGTTCTGGGCACCGACGACAAGATCGACCTGGACAAGGTGCACCGCATCATCTTCATCACCAGGCGCGACGACGTGGTGCCCGCGGTCGCCCGTTTGAACGCCGAACAGGCCGCCGCCTACTTCATGCTCGGAGAGTCCATCGAAACCTCGGCCGGGGACCCCACCAAAGCAGGGGAACCCAAACGGGAAGTGGGGACCAACCCCTTCATCATCGGACCCGAAAGCGAGGAAGGCAACCGGCTGCTCGAAATCCTCAAAGCCAACCCGGACATTGAGTGCTACATCCTGAACACCGGCAGCGTGGGCAAGCGTGAAGGCGATCCCGGGACGAACATCACCGTGCGCCATTCGGCTCACCTTATGACTCAGATCGCCCGTGGGAGCATCAAGTGGACCTCCGACCCGGACTGGGGCTACCTGATTCCCACCGAGGTCCCGGGAATGAATATCCGCCCGTTCGACCCGCGGCTTTACTACTCCACCGAGGAGTATGCCCGGCGGGTGGACCGCCTGCGCGAGGAACGGCGCGCCTGGCTGGCCCGCTACCCGAACCTGAAACCGTCCATCCTAAAGGCCGTCGAACCGCCGCGGGTGCTGGCCACGGCCGCCTCCGCCGGGGACTGAACGCTCCCTTCATGACCTCTACCCGCGCCCCCCGCACAACCGCCGGCTCTCCGGCAGCCGGCGCAAACGCATCAGGAACAGGGGCCCGGTCAGGGCCACCAGCCCCAGGGATGAGAACGCCAAGCCCCACCCCAACGCCTCATCCGCGGACCGTTCCATTATGTAACCCATCACTGCCGGCGACACCGTGGCCGCTCCGTATCCCAGGAAGGTCTGCCAGGCCATCACCCGCCCGAGGATCCGGGGATCAGACATTTCGGTGATGCCGGCCGAGAACACCGGGGAATCAGAAGCCACGGTCAGGCTCAAGACCAACCCGACCAGCAGCAGCGACCACAGAGGCGCGTTAAAGAGCCAGCCAAAAGTAAGCGAGCAGGCGGCGCTGACCGCCATAATCACCGACGCCGTGGCCACCCGCCCCATTCGGTCGGACAGCCACCCGGCGACCAGCGCCGAAACACCGCTTAAGACCACCGAAAAAGCGGTAAGGGTGGCCGCCAGGGAAACCGCCGCCATCCCCGTTTGCCCCAGGGCGTCGGCGAGAAACGGCGACATCCAGGACCGTAAACCATACAGTTCCCACATGTGCACCATGTAGGCCCCGATCAACAGCATCACCGGCAGGTGCAGGCGCACCGACTCACGGTGGAAACGTTTCCGGGAGGGCGATAGGGTGACGAAGGGATTGGCAGAGACACCGCGCTTAAAAACCGGGTGACAGATTACAAAGAGAGCCAGCGGAAAGGCCAGGGTTCCGGCCAAAGCAACAAACAAGTAGGCGGTCCGCCACTCGAAAAACCCGAGCAGCATCCCGGTGAGAGCGAACGAAGCAGCCGTGCCCATCAGGTACGAAAACACGTAGCCGCCCACTGCCCGCCCACGCATCGTCACCGTTACCTCTGAAACCAGCCGGATACCCGGCATGTATATGCACCCGAGGCCCGCTCCGGCCACGGCCCGCAAGATGATGCCGGTCACCGGATCGGTGCTCAGGATGGGAAACAGGAGGTGGCCGGCGGCAGTCAAGCTGGACCCGCCCGCGATCACGTAACGCGTGTCGAACCGGTCCGTCAACGGGAGGGCCACCAGGGCCGCGACGATGTACCCGGCTTGGAAGGCGGCCATCACGATTCCGGATTGGGCCGGGCCCATACCCCACTCGGCGGCAATGAGCGGCAAAGCCGCCGGCAGGCTGAAGCTGGGCAGCAGTGCGAGAAACATCACCGTACCCAGTACGAACACCGGCGGCCGTCTTTTCCAAGGTTCTTGCACAGGGTATCCCCCAACGAAAGGCGAGTTATCAGACCATCTACGTACCTTCCCACTTTCGCCCCCGCCGGCGTGGTCTCCTGCCGCAAGAAGTGCCCCCTTGCCGGGAGATCAGGCCCATGACTTTTGAGGAAATCCGGGCCGCCTGCCAGGCGGCCTTTTTCCGGGCTATCAGCGCTTGCACTCGACGATCAGGTATCCGAAGGTCGCCGCGGTGTATCCTCCCTCCACCGGTACCGGGGCGCCGAAGGTGAAGCCCAACTGCCGGCCGTCAGGGGAACGGTGAAAGCGCAGCGGGTAGTCGTAGGTGATGTCCACCACCGGCACGAGCCGGCCGTCCTGTTCGACCAGTATGCGCATCAGGTCCCCAGGCCCAACGTGTTCCACGGGCCTGAGGTAATAAACCGACCCGCCGACTGCCGAAGTCAGGAGCCCGGAAACCGCCGGGTTAACCCCCCGGCGATTCACGCCCCGCCCTTCCGTGTCCATCAACCCGGTCTCCAGCGGGCGCTGTTGTTCATCCCGGATCAAGTAGGCGAATCGCCCCTCAGCAGCCGAGCCCTCAAAGGTGATGAAGCACCCGTCGTTCAAATCGGTGATTCGTTCAAAGCTCCCGTCCGAAATGTCGTACACCGCGAAATCCGAACGGTAGCCGGAACCGTACTCCCTGGTGCCGTCCTTCTTGGCGGAGGCCCGGACCGTAAACAGGACTCGGTCGGCCACCGGCCAGGCCACGGCCGCTTTCAGGAAGTAGTTTTCCATCTCTGTGTCCAGACGGCTGGGCTCACCGCCCGGCTCAACCACGAAAAACTCGCTGTCCCACTCGTGTTCGTAGGTGAATAGAAAGCGTGTGCTGTCCGGGGCCCAGATAACGCCGCCCGGAGCGGTTTCCCGTTGCGGGTCCCGGGCAACAACCAGAGTGTCCGCTCCGGTCTTGGTGTCCGCCACCCAGATGCCCTGCTCGTTGTTGTAAGCCACACGGCTTCCGTCCGGAGCGGGCCAGACGTTCCAGGCCGTCCCGCCGAGCGTGAAGGTCTCACCGGTGTACTGCCGGAATACCGTGACCCGGTCGCCGCTCCTGCCCACCAGCGTCTCCGTATCCAGCCAGCCCGCCAGCTCGAAGTGCGGGGGCAATCCCGGCAGCCGGAGTACGGTAAAATCGCCGGCCAATCCCTGCTGCTGTTCGGGCACCCGCACCGGCGCCACCCCACCGGCTTCCGGAGGTGCCGGACCGAGTTCCGGAACCGCGGGCGGCACCCCCCCGCACCCCGCCGCCGCGAAGGCGGTGAACAGAAGCAGGATCAGTATTTTGAACCAGAACCGTCTCAACATAGACACGCTCCAACCTCAAGGTTTTCAGCTGCCTACCACGCACTTATTCTCCCCCGGCCCGGGTATGTCCTGCCCTGAGGAATTAACCAGGTGTTGCGATCAGTCCCGGAAGAAAAGCCGATAGACCCTTTAGTCCGCGAATGCACGTGCCGCCAACGGTTGCATATCGGGAAAGGCGACTCAGGGTGAGACCGCCATCGTGGCCGCCCCGTTGCCGGACTGGGGCACCACCGCGCTGACCACGAAAACCCGCTCCCCACTGAGATAGGCGCCTTTCACCACAACTTGCCGGCCCACCGCCGCCTCCAGCGCCGCCCGCACCTCCTCACTGCCCGGTTTCAGGGCGTGCTCCTGGATTACCTGGATGGTGGAAAGACCGTCCAGAAACAGGGTGCCCAGGATCATCCCGGAACTCACAATGGTGCCCGGAATGTGCCCCCGCGCCCGGTCCGGCAGCAGTCCGGCCGGCGGTTCCACCGGCGGGCCGATCCGAACGGTGGCGGTCGTCCCATCCCAGGAAACGGCGTAGCCAAGACCCTCGGAAACGAACCTCAGGGGAACGTATGTGCGCTGCTCGCGCAGGAACGGCACCGCATCCATCTCCCGGGGCTGATCGCCGACGTAGCAGACCGGACCGCCGATCGCCAGCGAGACTTGAGTCTCACCCCTGAAAATATGCACAACCCGGGCACTCGCACTCCAGCTCACCCGCCAGCCCAGCGCCTCGGCCACCGCCCGCAGCGGTACCATGACCCGGTTGCCGGTCAAGACCGGCTGGGCGTCGGGGAAAATAACCTCGCTCGTGTCAACCACTACCTTTACCCCACCCGGGTGTTTTCCGCTTCCGGCAAACCCGGAGCCGGCCGGGAAAACGAGGACCAGGATCACCAGCACCAGACTCAAAACTTTCAGTAACAACATCGGCTTGCGCGGCAACGATCTTCCTCTCCTTCTGATATTTTATCTGGTAGACGCCCCACCCGGCAGCGCGGATTTCTTCCGGAACACCAGAAAAACCACGCCCGTTCCCGAACGTGGTTCTGGTTTTGCACAAGCAAGTTTTTGAAGGCGTGTTCACGCTAGTAGAACGCGTGGTAGCGGAGAAAGTGGCGCAGGTCCCGCAGGGTCCGGACCCCTCGCGCCTCCAGTTCCGGGAGCAGGCAAAGCAGCAACCGTGCCGTGATCAGGGCGTCACCGAGGGCGTTGTGCCGGTCCTTCACCGAAATCTGGTACTCCCGGGCCATCGCCCCGAGACCAAAGGTCCGGGCGCGTGGCTTCAGGATCCGGCATAAAGACAGGACGTCCAGCACCATCGGGGGGTTAAGGGTGGTGCCGCACTTCCTTTTCAGCCCGTTGTTCAGAAACACTAGGTCAAACTGGATGTTAAACCCGGTGATCACACCCCCGGCCATTTCCCGCAGCATCCGGGGCAGCACCTTTTCAAGCACCGGCTGCCCCTGGACTCTCTCCGTGGTGATCCCCGTAATAGTGGCCGCCAGTTCCGGCACCTCGCGCTCAGGGTCGACCAGGGTGTAGAAGTAATCGTTCTGGATTTTGGCGCTTACCACCCGGACACAGGCGACCGAAATCACCTCGTCCCCAGCATCGGGCCGCAACCCGGTAGTCTCGGTGTCAATCACCGAATAGACCAGTTCATACAGCGACAAATCCTCGGACGGCTTGGTGTTGCACTGTTCGACCAGTTCCGGAGTAAGGTCGCTGCAACCGGGCACGGCGGCGCGCTCAGCATAGTTTCTCCAAAGACCTGAGAGGTTGGCGGCGATACTCATGTACAATCAAGCCCCTTTAGTATCCTTCCACCCGGAAAGTAACACCCGTAAACTTTTGCAGCCGCGAGACGGCCATCATGGCGTCCTTCACCATCGCCAGTTCCCGTCTGGTCAACTTCCGGGGACTCACGTAGTTTGACGGTGTTTTTCCTTCCGCCATGCGGCGCAGGTTCAGCCGCAGCCGGAGCATCAAAATGCTGTCGTAGGCCACCTGAAAGGCTTCGGCATCGTCTTTGGGCAGGGTTTCCTTGTCAACCAACTGGCGGAGCCGGCCCGCCGTGGAGGTTTCCAGAAGGCCGTCGCGCAGTGCAAACAACCGCACGGCGTCCACGATATGAATCAGCACGGCCCGCTTCAAGTCCAGCTGATCCTTATGCGGTCCGGACCGTTCCGTGACCACCTGCCGGAATGGGTTCAAAGGCACCTTCCTGGAAAGGGCGTCACGGGCCATAAAATGCAGCACCACCGGCGCTTTTTCCAGCCGCTGAAAAACGTAGCGCCTCAGGGAGTGGGCCATGGCGAACTGACCGTAGACCGGGCGAAAATCAAGGAAAATACTCATCAACCGCAGCATTTGCGGGTTTAGATCCAGAGTCCATTTTTTCAAGGTCGGGAACCACTCCCGCATCGGCTTGCACCAGTCCGGGTAGCTGGCCATCACCTTGCCGGGGCAGGGTCGGAACCCGCACTGCTCCAAGCCGGCAACCACCCGCCCGGCCAGTTCCAAGAAATAGGCCGCCGTTTTTTCTTCCTCGCCGGGCTGGGGATCGTCATAGATCAAGGCGTTGTCCTGGTCGGTGCGCAGGACCTGTTCCCGGCGGCCCCCGCTGCCCATCGTCAACCAGCAGTAACTGGTCGGCGGCCGGCCCTTGCCCTCGGAGAGCATTTCTGCCTCCACCATCCGGATCAACCGGCAGGTCACCCGGTCATAAAACTCCGTGACCAGGGTGCAGATCTCCTCCGATGAGGCGTCGCCGCTCACCATGTCGCCCATCACGCGGTCGATGTCCGGCATGCGCGCGGCGACGTCCTCGATGCTGGGGGCGCGTTCCACCGCGTCGACGGTCCGGAGCACGTCGAGGTGCTGGGCCCGAACCAGATCACCCATAGTCACGATGCCCAGGAGCAAGCCCTGGTTTTCCACCAGGACATGACGCACCTGATTGCGCATCATGGCCAAAAGCGCCTCGTAGATGTGCGCCTCCGGGGGTAGAAGCACCAGTTTCTCGTTCATCAGGGCGGCGGCCGAGCGGCGTGCCTGGCGCTCGAAGTCCGACGCGGCCAGGACGTGGCGCACCAAGTCCTTCGCCGTGAGTATCCCGCGGGAAGTCCCGTTCCGGTCCAGAATGACCACCGCGCTGATTTCCTGCTCGGCGAACAACTGCGCCACTTCGGTGATCCGGTGCTCCTCCAGGCAGGTGACCACCGGGGAGGACATTATCTCATAAAGCCGCCTCCGATAGTGCCGCGGTTCCCAAGGCAACGGCCAGTTCTGTTCCCGGGCCATCTCCTGGTACACGTACCGCATCCGTTCGGCGAGCGCGTGACTGAAAAAGCCGACGAAGTCGGGATCCGACTTCAGATCCTCGAAGCAGACCTCCGGGATGAGCAGACAGCGGCTCTCCTCCACCGTCCGCGAGGTGGTCGGGTAAGAATCGGTAAACAAAAGACACTCCCCGAAGAAATCACCGGGCTTCAAGAGACCCACCGCGCGCTCCTCGCCGTGGTCTCCGACCAGGAGAATCTCCACCAGCCCGGACAACAAGAAAAACATGTGTTCCTGGTGGGGCTCCCCCTGCCGGAAGATATAGGTACCTTTGAGGTAATCCTCGGTCGTCAGGTAAGGAACACATTCCCGTATCCGTTCATCCGCAAGACCCGAAAACGGGGGCGTGTTTTTTAACAACTCGTAAAAATCCAAGCCTGACGCCTCCTCATTAGAGAATCCTGTAGGACGCCACACACACTTTTAAAAAAGGGGTCAGACCCCCTTAAAAAGGGGTCTGACCCCTTTTTAAGGCCGCGGACTCCTCGAACGATACCAGCCAGCGAAACGTTTGCTTTTCTTCCCTATCCGGTCTCAAACCTCTGGCCTCCGACCTCTATTACCCGCAGGCGTCCCAAATGAGAGGTGCGAGGTAAGAACGAAACGACGCCAAGGCTTAAGCCACGCTTCCCAGGCTTCTTCCCACCTCTCACTTCCCACTTCCCAAATAGGGGCCCGTCCACGCGGAGCACGGAGCCAAGCGGCGGCTCCACCGCCTCACCATCGCGGCCACAACACCGCAAACACGCAGGCCACTCCGATAGCGAACCAAATCCCGACCATCATATCCAGTCCCAGGTAGCGGACGGAAATCCCGATCACCGCCAGTAAGCCCAGGTAAACCAAGTATATTCCCAGGTTCCTCTTGAGCGTTCCACCCATTACTGTCAAAATCCCTCCTGTTCCGGTATAGGAAGGCGGGGTGTTAAGCCCCACCTTCGCTACCGGACCGGCTTCGGCGCGGTTTCTTCCTTGATGTATTCGTCCTTCAACCCGAGTTCCTCAGGAGCGTGCAGCACCAGCATCTTATGGTGCACGTCGTGCGGCACCCCCCTGGGCGTGAGTAGGGATACCGTAAAGATTAGCAGCAGGGCTAAGGGCACCGCCCAGATCGCCGGCTGTTCCGCCAGGGTGCGGTAGATCGGGTTGTTCCCGTACCAGACCGCCAGCCAGGGCAGCACCTGTTTGTCGGCCAGCATGGTGGACACAATCGCCACCAGGGCTGAAATTCCGCCCACCAGCATCCCGACGGCCGCACCGGCTGCGCTCGCCCGACGCCACCAGACGCTCATTATCAGCATCGGGAAATACGAGGCCGCTGCGATCGCAAACGCCCAGCCCACCATCATGTTGATGTCGAAGTTCTCCACGAAGGTACCCAGGATCATCGCCCCGCAGCCGGCCAGGACGGCCGCCGTGCGGAAGGCCTTGATCCGCTGCCCGGGCGTGGCCCTTTTGTTGAGCATGTTCCCGTAGATGTCGTGAGCCAAAGCCCCCGTAATGGAAACCAAAAGCCCTGAGAAGGTGGTCATGAACCCGGCGAAAGCGCCCGCCGAGGTGATGCCCGACAATATGTCGCCCAGGTAGGCCAGGTTCTGATTCAGGATCTTGGGCAGGACGAGGATCACCGAGTCTGTGCTATAGGCGCCACCGGTGATGGCATACAAGTGCGGCACCGCGTTCCGGCCCATCACTCCAAAGATGGGGGGAAACAGGTAGAAACACCCGAGCAGAATCAAAACCCAAAAGGCGGTGCGTTTCGCCGTCTTCCCGTCCGGGTTGGTATAGAACCGCACCAGGATGTGGGGGAGGCCGGCGGTGCCGCAGATAATCGCCAGGATCAGCGAGTAAGTGTACAGCACCGGGTACCCGTACTTGTTGGTCAGTGGGCCGAAGGGTTCAAGCCAGGTCTTGTCAGCCGGCGCGTTAGGCACCACCTCGCCCCGGGCGTACTGCACGACCACCCGTTCCTCTCCCGGAACCGGGAACAACTGGAGTTTCGCCACCACCTTCAGTTCCTTCTCCTTGCGGGTCGAAGGATCGGTGACAATCACCGGTTCACCGTTTCTGGTCACGGTGAGCGGCCGGGTGGTGGTGAACTCCGTCCCCGCCGGGAACACGTACAGGGTACGTTCCTGACCGGCTATTTCACGGAGCACCGTCTGGGCGGGCAAGCCCGACGCCATCAGGTCCGCAGGCGTGATCGGGTCACTGCCGGGAGGCAGGGCCACGGATGTGGTGATCAAGGCCTCGGCCCCGTTCGCAAACCGACCCGAGATGGAATCGGGAAAAACGACCACGTTGGCTGGGGCCACCGGATGGTACGTTATCTGGTAATCGTCATAGAACTTGGGCAGGGATTTTCCAGCTTCACCCTCATTTCCGAATTGGGCCATCTGAGACGGGTAGCCGCCGATGAAGGCAAACAGGACGAATATCGGCACCGAGACCGCGAACATCTTCACCCAGTAGTGGAAGGCCTGTACGAAAGTAATACCTTTCATGCCGCCGAGCGCCACGTTGAAGGTGATCACCGAACCGACCAGGACCACACCCACCCAGTACGGGGTGTGCAGGATGTTCACCAGAGCCACGCCGGCACCCTTCATCTGCGGCATGGTGTAGAAAAGGCCGATGGTCAGCACGAAAACCACCGCGATCTTCCGGAACGCGGCGCTCGAATACCGGCCCTCGGCGAAGTCCGGGATGGTGTACGCTCCGAACCGCCGCAGGGGACTCGCGATAAACAGCAGCAGAAACAGGTAGCCGGCCGCGTACAGCACGGGGTACCAGAGCACATCGTAACCGAACTTCATCACCATTCCGGCGATACCCATGAGGGAGGCCGCAGAAAGGTATTCGCCCGAGATGGCCGCCGAGTTCATCGGCACGCTTACCGCACGGGAGGCCACGTACATGTCGGCGGTGCTGCGTACCGAACGCTGCACCCAGATGCCCAGTCCTACGGTGGCAATAACCAGTATCGTTACAAATATTAGAGGGATCCAGGCAACACTACCCACCCTTCACCGTCCCCTCATCCCAGGTCGCCCGGGCAATGATTTCATCTTCCAGGGCCAGGGACCGGGTCACGTAGATGCGGGCGATTATCCAGGTCAAGGGATAGAACAGCACCCCCAGGAACAGCCAGGTCAGGGTGAACCCCCAGATTCGGGTGTTGGCGATCGCGGGCAGGTAGAAATTGACCAGTGGAATCCCCACGAGAATCACCACGAAGATGGCGAAGCACTTCAGACTTAACTTCAATTGAGCACTCATCACCAGGTGCAGGTATTGTTCACTATACACCTCGTACCTGGGAGCGACAACCCCCGATTGTACGGGGGTGCCCGTTCCCGCCGGACCCGTAGGTGTGTTGCCCATTCCAAAACCTCCTTAAAAAAAGACAAAATACATTCGGCTTTTAAAAAAAAACCATAGCGGTTGATCTGTCCCTGCGCAGCAGGCAATCCTCCGGCTATGGTTGGCGGCGGCCTGCAGACCGCCTTTTCCCGGGAAACCACACCGGTGTTTATATCTTTTTCACCGGCAAAAACCTTGGTCCGGGGGAGCTTGTCCCGCTGTTTATCCAACGGGGTTCGCCCCTCCGGTCAGCATCGTTTTAAGATTCCTTGCTCTCGTACTTTTCCTTGAGTTCCCGGCAGACCGCGGGGTCGGCCAGGGTGGTGGTGTCGCCCAGGGCCCGGCCCTCGGCGATATCCCGCAGCAGGCGCCGCATGATCTTGCCGCTTCTGGTCTTCGGCAGTTCGGCGGTCAGGAAGATGTCGTCTGGCCGGGCGATCGCCCCGATTTTCTTCACCACGTGGGCTTTGAGTTCGGACGTGAATTCGGCCCTTGTCTTCGACCCGTCCTTGAGCTCCTTGAAGTACTTCCCTTTCAAAGTCACGAACACCGAGATGGCCTGCCCCTTGAGATCGTGCGCCTTGCCGATCGCTGCCGATTCGGCCACCCAGGGGTGATCGACCAGCGCGCTCTCGATTTCCATGGTGCTCAGCCGGTGTCCGGCCACGTTGATCACGTCGTCGACCCGGCCCAGGATCCAGAAGTAGTTGTGATAGTCGCGGCGCGCACCGTCCCCGGAGAAGTACAGGGTGTGGCCCGGAATCTTGCCCCAGTACTCGCGCACGTACCGCTCGTTATCGCCGTAAATGGTGCGGAGCATGGCCGGCCAGGGCTCCTTGATCACCAGAAAGCCGCCTTTGCCCAGCATCACCGAGTTCCCTTCCTTGTCGACCACGTCGATCTCTACGCCCGGGAGCGGCACCGAAGCTGAGCCCGGCTTCGTGGAGATGATCCCCGGCAGGGCGCTGATCATGATCATCCCGGTTTCGGTCTGCCACCAGGTATCCACAATCGGGCACCGTTCCGACCCGATGTGCTTGTGGTACCAGATCCAGGCCTCCGGGTTGATCGGCTCACCGACCGTGCCTAAAAGGCGCAGGCTGGAAAGATCGCGCCGGGCAGGCCACTCCTCGCCCCACTTCATAAAGGCCCGAATGGCCGTGGGCGCGGTGTAGAATACGTTCACCCCGTAGCGCTCAATGATCGCCCAGAAGCGGTCGAACTCGGGGAAGTCGGGCGCCCCCTCGTAAATCACCGTCGTCGCCCCGTTCGCCAGCGGTCCGTAAACCACGTAGCTGTGCCCGGTAACCCAGCCGACGTCCGCCGTGCACCAGTAAACATCACGATCCTTGATGTCGAAGACCATATGGTGGGTGGTGGAAACCCCGGTCAGGTAGCCGCCGGTAGTATGGACCACACCCTTGGGCTTGCCGGTGGTACCGCTCGTATACAGAATGAAGAGCATATCCTCGGAGTCCATTTCCTCACACGGCCCGCCTACGGTCACCCCGACCACCAGGTTGTCGTACCAGTAGTCGCGCCCATCCTGCATCGGCACTTCCTGGCCGGTGCGCTTGACCACCAGGACCTTGTCCACGGACGGGCACTCCGTCAGGGCCGCATCGGCGTTCCGCTTCAGAGGCACGATTTTGCCCCGGCGCCAGCCGCCGTCCGCAGTAATCAAGAGCTTCGCCCCGGCGTCGTTGATACGGTCGCGCAGCGCTTCGGCGGAAAACCCTCCGAACACCACGCTGTGGGGCGCGCCGATCCGGGCGCAGGCCAGCATGGCGATAGCCGCCTCGGCGATCATGGGCAGGTAGATGGCCACGCGGTCGCCCTTCCGGACCCCCAACATGCGTAGCACATTGGCGAACTGGGTGACCTCGCGCCATAGGTCCCAATAGGTCAGAATTCGACTATCCCCCGGTTCACCCTCAAAGATGATGGCGGCCTTGTTCTTCCGCCAGGTGTTGAGGTGCCGGTCGACGCAGTTGTAACACGCGTTCAGCTTCCCGTTCACGAACCATTTGGCGAACGGGGGCTCCCAATCCAGGACCTGGTCCCATTTGCGGTACCAGTCCAGACGCTCGGCCTGCATCGCCCAGAAAATCCGCGGGTTCGCCCGGGCCTCGGCGTAAATGTCCCGGTTCTTGACGTTGGCCTGCCGGGTGAACTGCTCGTCGGGGTGAAATATGCGGCTCTCCTCGAGTAGGGTTTCGATAGTCTCCTTCTTGACGGCCACGGAAGCCCTCCCCCTTCAAAGATTGAGATTTACACCAATTCCAAAGAGTGTTATATGTATTTTACCGTGCGTCGCTAAAAGGTGAAAAGGATTTGGGGGCCAATCGCCGAATGTCGAGGTCCACCGGTGAATAGCAGCGCCCAACGGTAGAAAGCCGAAGGCGAATGGTCGCCTGCGCCGGGCGAACGGCCGGGCCGCAAAACGTTGTCGAGCCGGCAGGAAATTCGGAACCCTCTTGGCGAATGGTATTTTTACCGGAACGATGGAGTTGACACACTATGATCTGGGACCGGATGGAAACACTGCCGCGGGAAGACATGGCGCGCCTTCAGTTGGACCGGCTGAAGTCCGTGGTCCGCCGGGTCTACCAGAAGGTGCCCTTCTACCGCAACCGCCTGCAAGAAATGGGCTTTAAGCCGACCGACATCAAAAACCTTTCCGAACTGCAAAAGCTGCCGTTCACCGAAAAAGACGACTTGCGCGACAATTACCCGTACGGGCTGTTCGCGGTGCCCCTGGAAAAGATGGTGCGGATTCACGCTTCATCGGGCACCACCGGCCGGCCGACCGTGGTGGGCTACACACGCAAAGACCTGCGCACTTGGTCGGAACTGGTGGCCCGGGTGGTGGTCCAGGCCGGGGTGAAACCCCGGGACGTCGTGCAAATCTGCTTCAGCTATGGCCTCTTTACCGGAGGTTTCGGCCTGCACTACGGGCTGGAACGGGTCGGGGCCACCGTCGTCCCCGCGTCCGCCGGGAATACCCAGCGCCAGCTCCGCCTGATGCAGGACTTTAACACCACCGCGCTGGTGAGTACGCCGACCTACGCCCTGTACATCGCCGAGGTGGCCCGCGAGAACGGGCTGGACCCCGCCCGGCTGGGACTCCGGCTGGGCCTTTTCGGTTCTGAGCCCTGGTCGGAGGGCCTGCGCCATGAACTGCAAACCGCCTGGGGTTTTACGGCTACCGACAACTACGGGATGAGTGAGCTGATCGGACCGGGCGTGTCCGGCGAGTGCCGGTTCCAGGACGGCCTGCACATTTCGGAGGACCACTTTCTGCCGGAGATCATCGATCCCGAAACCGGCGAGACCCTACCCCCGGGTGAGCAGGGGGAACTGGTCATTACCACCCTGACCAAGGAGGGTCTGCCGCTCCTCCGCTACCGGACCAGGGATTTGACCACCCTGGATTACACCCCATGCCCCTGCGGGCGGACCACCGTGCGCATGCGCCGCGTGTTCGGGCGGACGGACGACATGCTGATCATCCGCGGGGTGAACGTCTTCCCGTCCCAGGTGGAGGAGATTCTGATGGACACCGCCGGAGTCGGGCCGCACTACCAGATCATTGTGGACCGGAAAGGATACCTGGACGAAATGGAAGTGCAGGTCGAACTGGCCGCCGACTACTTCACCGGCGCCTTCCGTGACCTGGAGACCCTCGAGAGAAACATTAAAGAGCGCCTCCAGAGCACCCTGAACATCACCCCAAAAGTCAAGCTGGTGGAGTACCGCTCACTGGAGCGCACGGCGGGCAAGGCCAAACGTGTGATTGACCGCCGACGGATCTAGAAACCGGCAAACCAGCCTTGAACAAAGATTGACGTAACCGGCCTTTTGGGAGTACCTTTTTAGTGGCTTAGGTTGGAGTTATGGACAAGCCTTTGGACCAGAGATAGATCAGGAGGGTTGGGAATAATGTACTGGAACCGGGAAATGGAGTGCATGCCGGCCGAGGAGCGCAAGATACTGCAGCTGGAGCGCTTGCAGGGGCTGGTACGCCGGGTTTACGAAAACGTGCCGCACTACCAGCGGGTGCTCCGGGAGGCGGGTATCCGTCCGGGCGACATCAAATCCCTGGACGACCTGGCGCACCTGCCCTTCACCACGAAGGACGACCTGCGCCGGACCTACCCCTTCGGGCTCTTTGCCACGCCCCTGGCAAACACCGTCCGGGTGCACGCCTCGTCCGGCACCACCGGCAAACCCACCGTGGTGGGTTACACCCGCAAGGACATCGATACCTGGTCCGAAGTGATGGCCCGGACCCTGATGTGCGCCGGCGTCAAAGACGACGACATCATCCAGATCGCTTACGGGTACGGCCTGTTCACCGGCGGTTTGGGGGTGCACTACGGCGCCGAGAAGGTGGGAGCCACGGTGGTACCGATTTCGGTGGGCAACACCAAGCGCCAGATAATGCTGATGGAGGACTTCGGCACCACCGTGCTGGCCTGCACCCCTTCCTACGCGCTGCACCTCTCCGAGGTGCTGGAGGAAATGGGCACCGACCGGTCGCGAATCCGGCTGCGGGTCGGGGTTTTCGGGGCCGAGCCTTGGTCGCCGCAAATGGCTCGGGAGATTGAAAAGAAGCTGAACGTGGTCGCCATCGACATCTTCGGCTTAAGCGAGATCATCGGTCCCGGAGTGGCGAGCGAGTGCCTGTACAACACGGGCTTGCACATTTTTGACGACCACTTCCTGCCGGAAATCATCGACCCGGCCACCGGGGCACAGCTACCCCCGGGTGAGGAAGGTGAACTGGTGATCACGACTCTGACCAAGGAAGCTTTCCCGCTGATCCGGTACCGCACCCGAGACATCGCCGCCCTCTACGTCGAGCCCTGTCCCTGCGGCCGGACACATGTCCGGATGTCCAAGGTCATGGGACGCACCGATGATATGCTGATCATCCGCGGGGTGAACGTCTTCCCGTCCCAGATTGAGAGCGTCCTGCTGGAGATCGGGCACGCCGAGCCGCACTACCTGCTGGTAGTGGACCGCAAAGGCCCGCTGGATCACCTCGAGGTCTGGGTGGAAGTGTCCGAAAACTTCTTCCGCGACGAGGTGCGGCACCTGGAATCCCTCGGGAAGACCATCAAGCGGGAGATCGAAAGCACCCTGGGCATCGGAGTGGAAGTGAGACTGGTGGAGCCGAAAACCATCGAGCGTAGCCAGGGTAAGGCCAAGCGGGTGGTCGACAAGCGTGACCTTCCCGGAAAGAATAAACCGAAAGAGGGATAAAACATGTGGGTAAAGCAGATTTCGATCTTCCTGGAGAACAAGTCGGGGCGGCTGGCCGCCGTGGCCAGGCTTCTGGCGGACAACGGGTTTAACATCCGGGCGCTTTCCATCGCCGACACTTCCGACTTCGGTATTCTGCGGCTCATCGTCAACGACCCCGCCCGGGCCTACCAGGTGCTGAAGGATGCCGGGTTCACCGTCAGCGAGACCGAGGTGCTGGCCGTGGAGGTGCCGGACCGTCCGGGCGGCCTGGCGGGGGTGCTTGACCTGCTGCACGAATCGGGCATCAACATCGAATATCTGTATGCTTTTGTGTCTAAGTCGGCCGAAAACGCCTTGGTACTGCTTAAAGTGGAGGATCTGCAACGGGCCGTCGAAGTACTCAGCGCCAACGGGGTCACGGTCCAGGATTACAACATCGTCCACCAGATCTAGGTGGGAGAGGAGGATGCGGGATGGCGACCAAGTTGGGCGAAACGTACAAGTGCCAGATATGCACGAACGTGGTCGTGGTGAAACAGGAAGGCCAGGGCACGCTGGTGTGCTGTGGAAAGCCGATGACCAAGACGGAGTAATCCAGAGAATACGGGCATACACGCGCAGGCCGGGCCTGACTGTGTAGTCAAGGTCCGGCCTGTTTGATCATATCTATCAATTCAAACCCTCGTCCAATCTAGTTCTTCACTTCGTCGCCGTAAGCGGGAATCTCGGCGATCTTGTTCTCGTACCCCTCCTGCATGGCCAAAAGGTCGAGGTGCACGGTCTTCACATCTTCCCAGAACAGCTCTATCTTTTCGTCGATGGGCGTCTTGCCTTCATCAATGGTCTTAATGTAACCCTTGCACGTCTCACAAACGTATACCCGGTACCGCTGCGCCTCATCCACCGTGAAGAACCGGAATTGCTTCTGGTCGGACTCGTTACAAAACGCGCACCCGATACGGGCAAAAGGCCATTCGGTTTCGCAAAGCGAACAGTACAAAGTACGCGCCCCAATCTCCCTTGACAAGCGGGAGAAGTTGGCGTGTCCGCCGCAGACCGGACAGAACCGTTTCCGCCACGATTCCAGGTCCAGCGACTCCCTGAGTTGGGCTGAGAAATGCCGCAGGAACGGTCGCAGGGTCAAGCTGATCATGAATCCCACCATTTCTTCAGGGAGGTCCTTCTCGGACACAAAATTGCTCAGCCATTCGCCGTCCCGCCGCAGCACTTCCGCCACACTCTTGCTTCGGGCCTCCGCCTCGGCCGGCAAAGCCGCCAAGATACGGTTCACATCCTCTGAGCGGTCGGGATGATATTGTTTTAGAATCCTACTTATTTCTTCAAGCACCTCGAAGAAGCTTTCCACGTCAATCTGCGGGGGGTGGCAATAGAGCATCGGAATGCCGGACTGCCACGTTTCCAGTATTTCAGGCACTACCGGGCCGGTTTGCAGCTTCTCCGGGGGCACCGTTACAGTGCGCAGCTCGCGATACAGATCCAACAGGTGCGGTTCAACAAACTGGACATCCATTTCCGACACGCTATCATCTCCTAATTTAATTGACTAGCTCAATCCTAACAAACACCTGCGGTAAAAGCAACCGAATGAGAGGTGTGAGGTGAGAGGTTAGAGGTGAGAAAGAAGGAAACCGGGGGGCTTTCGCCCCCCGGCCATCTGCGAAAAAGGTGGAAAAAGGTGTCTGACACCTTTTTTGCTAGGCTTGCACGCTCACCGGCTTCTTCGCGGGTTCCTTCTTGGCGTGATGTTCGGGGTCCCCTTCCAGCACGCGGAAGTTCTCCACGAAGAAGAGGATCACCAGGACCGCACCCACCAAAAGGCCGATTAACCCGACCCACTCCATCCAGGTCGGAAAGTAAGACCGCTCGTAGGCCTGGGCCATCCCGGTGAAGACCACGTTGGTCCGGTTCAGGATCACACCGGTCGAACTCAGGATCGAAGCGGTAATGAGCCCCCCAACCGAGTTCCGGATGGACGGTACCAGAAACATCACCAGCGGCACCAGGAAGAACGGCACCATCTCCAAAAGGTACATGTTCGCCTGCAACGTGCCGTTGAACACGTAACCCCAGGCCCCGCGCGCCGTCAGGTCCCACACCTTCAAGACCAGGTAGAAGACCATCAGGTAGGCCCCCACCAGGGTCAGTTTGCTCAAGGACGGCATGTAGTCGTTGAAGTCCTTGCCGTAGATCCGGGCCAGCGCCCAGCAGGAAAAGGCCACCACCGCCGGGCCGACGTACAGGGAGGAGATCATGAAGAACCACGGGACCCACGTCGACCACCAGGTGGGATACAGGTTGACGGTGGCGATGAAGAGCCCGCCCAGGGACGCCTGGTGCAGCGACGGGAGCATGATGCCCACGCAGATCAGAAGCGGCATCGCCTTGTCCAGCAGGTTGTAGATCCGCGGCGCGTCAATCCGCTCGAAGGCGATGTGCCCGAACTCCAGGATCTGTATGGTCCAGTACAGGGTCATACACCAGAGCACTTCAAACAGGATCGAGGTGTAGCCCCAGTACACGAACGGACGCCAGAAGTTGTAGTAGACGGTGATGTCAAAGAGCAATCCGGTCATCGCGATGGTGTAGCCCAAGAGCGATACGACCATCGCCACCCGGATGACCGGCCGGAACGCCTTGATGTGCAGGATGTGCGCCAGGAACACGGTGCCGTAACCGCAGCCGGCCAACGCGACCGCGGGGAATACCAGCCACTTCCACAAGCCCCAGGTCCACTCGTCGTTCAGGGCGGTTACCGGTCCCAGGCCGAAGGCGAACCGGTAGCCGGCGACCGCCGCGAAGAAGACGAGAAAGGCCAGCATGGCCCAGCGGAGCGGGGTCAGCCGGAAACCAAACCGGTTCGTATACCTTTCGTCGTACACGGATGTACCCTCCTCTTATCCATATGTTTTGTCGTTCACCGACTAGTGCCCGCCTTCGTTCTCGGCGCGCCGCTTGGTATACACGTACAGCGCCGCGAAAAGAATCGGCAGGCTCACCGCGAGGATGGGCGCCTTCGCAACGTACTTCCAGGTATACTCCGTGGGACTCTTGTGCATGACGTCGGTGTTGAACCCGAGTTGCTCGAAGGGGACGTCCGAGATGTAGATCCAGGATGTGCCGCCCACTTCTTTCTCGCCGAAGATGTGGTCCACGTACTTATCCGGGTTCTTCGCGATCTTGTCCTTCGCTTCCGCCAGCAACTCATCCCGCTTGCCGAACTTCAGCGCTCCGCTCGGGCAGGTGATGACGCAAGACGGCAACATGCCGTTCGCCAGCCGGTCGAAACAGAAGTCGCACTTCCTGACCCGGGACCAAGTCTCGTCCCACTTCATCTGGATGTTCAGGAACGGGCAGGCCAGTTGGCAGTACCGGCAACCCACGCAGATCTCCGGGTTGAAGTAGATCACGGGGCCCTCCGGCCTTACCACGTAGGCGTGCACGAAACAGACCTCGGCGCAGAGCGGCTCCAGGCAGTGGTTGCACTGAATCTTGGCGAACCGCTGCTTGTACTCGCCGTTGATCTCCAAGGTGTGGAATCCGACCCGCGTGACATTGTAGTGGTCCATCACGGGCGGGTTCGATCCGTCGGCGTTGAACCAGGTCTTGGTGGCGGGCAGGTTGTTCCAGTTCTTGCACGCCACCTGGCAAGCACGACACCCGATGCACTTCGTGATGTCGACTAACACTCCATATGAACCCAATGAACCCACTTATTCGCACCTCCGCTTATAGAGTCAGGCTTTCCGCGCTGTAACATCTCACGGAGCCTACAGGTCGTAGATGGCCCGGGCCCGGGTCCGCGGCGCCGGAGGCGCGCCGGCCTTGACCTTTTCGATGTTGCACAGAAAAGCCTTGTACTCCGGAATCATAGTGTTCGGGTCGCCGGCCGCCGGCGTCAGGTCGTTGGCGATGGCGCCGGCCGACAGGCCCATGAAGCCCCAATGCCACGGCATGTAGACTATCTCCACCGGCTTGCCGTCGACCTCCAGCGGCTTCACCAGCGGGGTGACACCCACCTTGCACTCGATGGCGCCCCGGGCGGTACTGACCTTAACCCAGTCGTAAGTCTTGATGCCCAGCTTCTCGCCCAGGCTCTTCGAGATCATCACGAACATCTCGGGCTGCAGCTCCACCAGAAAGGGCAGGTTCCGGGTCAGGCCGCCGCTCTGGTAGTGCTCGACCAGCCGCAGCGTGGTGCACACGTACGGGAACTCCTCGCTGCCGACCGCGGCAAACTTCTCGAAGTGCGGCCCATAGAACCGGGTACACGGGTTGATCTGCTGCTTGGACATAATGTTCTTGACCGGGCTTTCCACCGGCTCGTAGTGTTCCGGGAACGGGCCATCGGCCATCGGGATAGAGAACAGGAGCGCCTGGCCTTCAGCCAGCATGATAAACGGCTTGGTCGCCGTTTCCTCGGGCGGAACCTTGGCGTTAAAGTCCGGTACATCCCGGAGGACCCACTGGGCGCCGTCCCACTCCACCGGGGCCCGCTTGGGATCCCACGGCCGGCCCTGTGGGTCGCAGGAACACCGGTTGTAAACGATGCGGCGGTTCAGCGGCCAGGCCCACGACCAGTTGTGGTACATGGCCAGCCCGCTCTTGTCCTCTCTGTTGCGTCGCTTGCAGGCCGGGTCGTTCACGTTGTTGTAGAAGCCGCTGTAAATCCAGCACCCGGAAGACACGGCACCCAGGTCCGAATTAGCGATCGCGGTGAAGTTCGGCAATAGCTCACCGGTTTCGAGGCTAAAACCGTTCATTTCCATGGCGACCTTGTTCGGGTCCGGCGGGTCGCCGTAATCCCAAACCATGTTTATGATCGCGTCCGGGAACGCGCCGCCCTTGGCCTTGTATTCCGCGCGGAGGGTTTTAAACAGCCGGTCGACGATCCACAGGTCGGACTTAGCCTCGCCGGGCGGATCAACCGCCTTGTAGCGCCACTGAATCCAGCGGCCGCTGTTGGTGACCGTGCCTTCCTTTTCGTACGGGCCGGCCGCCGGCAGCAGAAACACCTCGGTGCCGATCCGGGCCGCGTCGAGGTCCGGGGCTTTCCAGAAGGCCGCCGTCTCGGTCTCAAAGAGATCCATGCACACCAGCCACTCCAAATTGGCCATGCCGGCGCGTGCTTGGACTTGCGACGGGCCGCAGACCACCAAGTTCTGCCCCCAGGCGAACAGGCCCTTGATTTTCCCGAGGGCGATGTCGCGAAAGATGGCCATGTGCGAGTGGTCGCCGGTGGCCAGTTTGGGCAACCAGTCGAAGCAGTAGTCGTTTTCCGCGGTGGCCTTATCTCCGTACCAGGCTTTCAACATGGCGGCCACGAACTTGGGCCGGTTGGTCCAGTAGCCGGCTTTCGGCGTAGTCTTTTCAACGTAGTCGGCCCACGTGGGGTGCGCCGCCGCGCTCGGCATGGGGTTATAACCCGTGGTGATGTGAAACAGCATGCCCTGGTCGGTGGCACCCTGCACGTTGGCCTCGCCGCGCTGCGCGTTCACGCCGCCGCCGGGCATGCCCATGTTGCCCAAAAGGAGCTGCAGGATGGCGAGGGCGCGCACGTTTTGCGCACCGTGGGTGTGCTGGGTCATACCCATGGCGTACAGGATGCTGCCGGCCTTCCCGGGCTTGCCGGTTTCGGCGAAAGCCTTCCAGACTTCCACCAGCTTGTTTTCGGGCGTGCCACAGATGCGGGACACCGTCTTGAGGTCGTAGCGGGAAACGTGCTTTTTCAGCAGTTGGAAAACGCAGTTGGGGTGCTCCAACGTCGGGTCCTTTTCCTCGGTATACTGCCAGGTGGCCTTGTCGTACTTTCCACCGTCGAAACCGGAAAATACACCGTCTTCCAGTTTAAAGTCGGGGTTGATGATATACGACGCGTTGGTGTAGTTAACCACGTACTCCTCGTGGTAGAGGTTGTTGTCTAGGATGTACTTTATGAAACCGTTGAAGAACGCGATGTCGGTGCCGGGCCTTAAGGGCGCGTAGATGTCGGCCAGCGACGCGGTCTTGGAGACCCGCGGGTCGACGACGATCAGCTTGGCGCCCCGGCTTTCCCGGGCCTTGGTGATCCACTTGAAGGCGATGGGGTGGTTTTCCGCGGGGTTGCCGCCGATTACCAGCCAGGCGTCCGCAAACTGGTAGTCAGTCCAGTGGTTGGTCATCACGCCTCTGCCGTAGGTATTGGCCAGACCGGCCACGGTGACGGAGTGTCAGAGACGGGCGTGGAAACAGATGTTGATGAGGCCCAGAGCGCGCGCCCACTTTTGCATCAGGTAGTTTTCCTCGTTGTTGATGGTGGCGCTGCCAAACTGGGCGATGGCCTGCGTGCGGTTCACCGTCACGCCGTTGGCGTCGGTGGTCTCGAAAGTGGCGTCCCGCGTGGCCTTGACCCGCTTGACGATCTCCGCGATGGCCGTGTCCCAGCTGATTTCCTGCCATTCCGTGCTGTAGGGCGCACGGTACAGGGGCTTGGTCAGGCGCCGCGGGTTGTCGATACGGGGGTTGGGCCACATGGAGTGCCGGCGTTCGGATTGGCCGACGACGTGCCGCAGGTCGGAGAGAGCGCGCCCCTTGGGGCACATCGCGCCCTCGTTGATCGGGTGGTCGGGGTCGCCGATACTGTCGATTACCTTTCCGTCCTTGGTGTAGATGATCGCGCCGCACCCGCCGGAGCACCAGCCGCAAATGGTGTAGGTTTCTTCGGCGTACTGGAGCTTAAACTCCGGCATGTCCGTGCGCGACTTGAGAAGCAGCGTCGCCGCTTCAGCGGACTTCCCACCGCCGATTATATCCAGCGCCGTCAGGCCCGCCGCGCCGAGACCGACGGATTTTAGGAAAGCCCGCCTGCTAAGCTTCTTCATAGAAAACTCAGGACCTCCCTTCAGTATTCCTGACCTCATCTAGACAATTAACTGAAAATTAAGTAATCGCAGCTAACACCCTCCTTCCTCTTTGTACCTTTACGAGCTATTGCACAAGGGGGGCTTACTCCGTTTTTTATATCTATCTATCTCTATTGCTCCCAAAATGTGACTTCCTCCAGTCCCCTGAAGGGGACGGGCTTCCCGCCTGGGCGAATGGAACCCTTGGCGCGGTTACAGTGGTAAGCGCCCCCTTTTAACCCGTTGCCGGAGGGGCTCCCACAGGCGACCGTCACACCGTCGCAACTACTCCAGGTACACCGGCTCACGCCGATGCCCTTGGAGATACTTTTACAAACCTGTTCAACCTTTTATTCCACCGATACACTTCCAGCGGCTTGAGCGGGAAAGGCTGCTCTATACCACAGTGCCCGAACAGGTAATTCTTCATGATGCCGTTAACACCGTTTAAATCGGCGTGCATCGTCGCACGGCACTTCTTGCAGCACCAAAGGCCCCGGTGGACCCGGTAAGATTTGTTCCTCGTCCCGCAATGACTGCACGTCTGAGAGCTGTATCTCTCGCTCGCTTTGTCCGGATATACCTGCCTGAGCAGGGACTTGTACGCGTGCTGCTGCTCGATTTGAGCGTAAGGTAACTGGTTAATCTTCTGGCTGGCTTTTTTGTCCTTGTCGCCGGACCTGGACTTCCGCCTGATGTCGGTTAAGTCACCTAGGACAGAGAAGGTTATGTCTTCCGCCTGATCCAGTCCGGCCATCAGTTTGGTCAAGGCGTTGGTCAACTGGTCAATCCGGCGCTCCAATTTCTTAAGGGCTTTGCGCTTGGCGCTTAAAAGAGCTTTCCACCTGCGGGAACCTTCCTTGCACCGGGACATCTTCTGCTGGAACTCGGCGATTACTTTGTTCCGGTACTGGATTAAAGAGAGCAGTTCCCGGCAGACGAGTAACTGCTGGCTGCCTTCGGTGGAACCCCTGGCGACCAGGGCGGCGTTTAAATCGTAGGCCGACACCTTGCCGGCCAGCACCATCGGCACCACGCCGAAGTCCCAGGTGACGTGCATCTCTAAACCAACCACTTTCCCCTTGCGGTAAACCGCTTTCACCTTGACCTCGACAGGCGTCCCCTTCAAAACTGTGCCGTCGGGCAATTCCAGGGTGTCAAAGCCCTCGGGAAGTGACACTCCGATGTCGTCCAGCTTGCGGGAGAGCTTCAGGGTCAAAAGGCCTTCCCGGCACTCGAAGCCCTGCCGCTTCCAGGTTATAGTGCGCAAGGTAGCTTTGGGCTTGAATCCGGGCGGGCACATCTCGTCGCGTCCGTTGTCTTTATGTTTGACGTAGGAGCGCACCGCCTCGAAATACTCTTCCACCACAGACTGGGAACTCTGGGAGTGGAGCCGTTTCCAGGACTCGTAGCCCTTGAACTTTTCCTTCATCTCGCTTTCAGTCGGGTACTTTGTGCCGTTTTTGCGGGCTTCCCGGCTCTCCCACACGCAGGAGTTCCACAGCTTCGTCCCAGCAAGCATGGGTATCTCAAAGACGGGCAGCCATTTATCCAGCGGAAGCGGCGCTACCCTGGTCAGGTACAGCCGGTTTTCCTGCTTCTTGCCTTTTTTCTTTGCCCAGCCCACTGTTCTCACCTCCTACTCGTCCTGGCACTCTTCGATGTAGCGTTTGATGGTCTCAGCGGATACAGTGCCGGCTGTGCCGACATAGTAAGTGCGCGTCCACAGTCCTTTTCCTGTCTGTTTGCTCAACTCGGGGAATTTTGGGCGCAAATACCGGGATGTGTAGCCCTTGAACGTGTTGACCAGTTCAGAGGGCGCGTGCCTGGGCGGCGCGGACACAAACAGGTGCACATGGTCGGGCTGCACGGACAGGTCCAGTATCTCGACTTCCCGGTCTTTGCAGACTTTCCGCAGCAACTGCTCGAATTCTTCCGCTACTTTTCCAACTAAAATCCTTCTCCGGTACTTGGGTATCCAAACAAAGTGGTAGTTGATGTTGTAGTGTGCATACCTGGTTTTCTTTGTTTCCATGGTAAGCTAAGTATACCAAAATTTTTGCCGGGAAACAAGCGTTCCCGGCAAAAAGCTGCTTTCCTCCCGCCCCCTGAAGGGGGCGGGTCTTCCCGCAGCGATTTTATAACATTGGGCCTTTAGCGCTCCAGGGGCCGTATCCTGCCGGCCTCCCGGAAGGCTAGCGCCACCGCCTCTTCCGGGTCAGCCGCCGCGATGATCCCGCCGTCCGGGCCTTTACTGGACTCAATACGCCAGGTGCCTAGGCCGATGACCGGCCGGCCCATTTTCAGCGCCAGGCCGATCTCGGACAGGGTTCCGTAGCCGCCATCGATGGCGATCAGGACATCCGAGGCCCGGGCGATGACCGCGTTTCGGGCGTCCCCCAAGCCTGTCGCCAGCGACAGCGAGAGATAGGGATTGCCCTCTTTCCGGTCGTTCCCGGGCAGGACGCCTACCACTAGGCCCCCCTCCCGGCGCGCCCCACGGGCCGCCGCTTCCATAACCCCGCCCATGCCCCCGCAGATCAACACCCCCTGCCGCCGGGCGATGCCGGCACCGACCGCTTCGGCCCACCCCGACACTTCAGAGGAACAAAGACCCGCGCCGATCACGCCGACATAGACCATCAAAGACTCCCCCCAGACCCTATAAAAGAGGTCAGGCACCTAACTTTTTAAAAGAAAGGAGTCAGAACACCAACTTTTGGACCTTCCCTGACCTTCAAAGCAACACCTAACAAAAGGATCAGGCAAGAAAAGTCCTAACTAGCTTATGTCAATAGGTTGGAACCAACAATCTTGCTAAGACTGGATCGTAAGCTTGGAGGAAAAAGAGGGGTCTGACCCCTTTTCCGGCTGCGTCAGATTATGGAGTGCAGTTCCTTAAACACCAGGTTGAAGGTGAGAATCTCGAGCTTCACCGCCAGATCCACATTGCGGACCACTACGTCGCCCGGAACGTCCACCACCACGGGACCAAAAGTCAAGAGCGCCTTCAGGCTGTGCCCAACCAACTGGTCGGCGATATCCTGAACGGACCCCAGGGGAACGGCGATGATCGCGATTTTGACGTCGTGCTGCTCGATAACCTCCGGCATCCGCTCGAGCGGGAGGACCTCGAGGTCGTGAATCCGCTTGCCGATTTTGGTCAGGTCGTTGTCAAAAACTCCCACGATATTGAAACCACGGTCGATGAAGCCCCGGTAAGTACATAGGGCCGTGCCCAGATTACCGGCGCCGACCAAGATTACGTTCCACGGACGGGTAAGTCCAAGGATTTTCAGAATGTAATGGATGAGATCCTTCACATTGTAGCCCACGCCCCGGGTGCCGAACTCCCCGAAATAAGCCAGGTCCTTCCGTACCTGCGCCGGGCTCACACCCACACCCTTGGCGATTTCGCTGGAGGAAACCGTGGTGATTCCTCGCTGTTCCAACCGTTCGAGAAATCGTGAATAAATCGACAGCCGTGTTACCGTAGCTTCCGGGATTCTTAGTGCTTTCAAGCCGTAAAGCCTCCCAAATAACCTATTGTCTTTTGCAGATAACATTTTGAAAAGTTAAAAAACTCTGGTCTATTATATCAGTGTGTTTTCAGGGGGTCAATGGTTTTTGTTAAAAAAATCACTTTCCGACTCCGGCCGCCCTGAGCCGTTGCACCATCGCTGCCGCGTCCGCAGCACCATATACTGCTGATCCCGCCACCAGCACATTGGCCCCGGCCCGCACGACCGCCGGGGCCGTCTCCGGGTCGATCCCCCCGTCCACCTCCAGGTCGGTCCCGACTCCCTGTCGCTCCACCATCCGCCTCAGGCCGGCTATTTTGGGCACAACCTCGGGCAAGAATTTCTGGCCCCCGAAACCCGGATTCACCGTCATAACCAGTACCTGATCCACCAGGGGAAGCACGTACTCGACCATACCCGGGGGTGTGGCCGGGTTCAGGGCCACTCCGGCGCGCATCCCGTGCTCCCGGATCAGGCGCAGGGTGCGGTCCAGATGGCGGGCGGCCTCAAAGTGCACGGTTAGGATGTCGGCCCCGGCCTCTGCAAACGCGGCCACGTAACGCTCCGGGGCTTCAATCATCAGGTGCACATCGAACACCAGGCTGCTCTGCGGGCGCAGGGAAGCCACCACCGGTGGCCCGATACTGATGTTCGGCACAAAATGCCCGTCCATCACGTCGATGTGCAGGTAGTCGGCCCCCGCCTCCTCCACCTTGCGGATCTCCTCCGCCAGCCGGCCGAAATCGGCCGATAGGATGGAAGGTGCGATTTTGATCACAGTTTGTTCTTCCCCTCCCGTGCCAGAATCTCGCGTAAGAACCCCAGATAATGAGCGTACCGGAACCGGGCCACCGCACCGCCGGCCACCGCCCGCCGCACCGCACAATCCGGCTCCCGGTAGTGGACACAATCCGCAAACCGGCAACCGTCCGTATGCCGGCCGAACTCGGGAAACAGGCCGGCGAGTTCCGCCCGGTCGATCCCCTCCAGACGCAACACCGAAAAACCGGGGGCGTCGGCCACCCAACCCCCGCCTTCCAGTGCCAGCAGTTCCACGTGACGGGTCACGTGGCGACCCCGTTGCAGCTTAGGGCTGATCTCTCCCGTACGGAGGTTCAGACCGGGCTGCACCGCATTGATCAGACTTGACTTCCCGGATCCGGACGGACCGGCAACCACCGTGATACGCCGGGCCAGCGCCTCCCGGAGTGCCGCAACACCCTCTCCGGTGACCGCGCTGGTCACCAGCGTGGGATACCCTGCATCCCGGTAGGTCTCGATCCAGGCCTCATTTTCGGCTCCCGGAGCCGCCAAGTCCAACTTGTTGACGCAAATGACGATCCGGATCCCGGCCGCCTCACAGTGCACCAGAATCCGGTCCAAGAGATTGAGGGCCGGGGATGGTTCCCGGAAGGAGACGACCACCAGCGCCTGGTCGGCGTTGGCAACCGGCGGGCGGACCATCTCGGAGCGACGTGGTTTCACTTCCTCCACCACCCCGCGTCCCCCGGAAAGGCTCCGGACCACGACCTCGTCGCCGGCCAGCACCCGGCCCCTGGTCCGTAATTTGCCGCGGAGGGTGCATTTCTCGACCTTTCCTTCCATCCAGACGAAACAAAAACCTCCGTAGGCTTTGATCACCAAACCCTCCGGCATTCAGTAGCCGCTCCTAATCCGGACACTTTGTTTTGCCACATTTGCACAAACAGTCCTAGTCCACAGTCTGGTCCCGTACCAGATTCCCATCGATGTAGGATTGAATCCGGGCCCTTCCATAGTACCGCACCGTCCAGGCAACCCGCTCTCCGGACTCGTACTCGCCCACGTGCGCTTCACGCTCTCCGTGAAGGTCGGTGACCACGATCCGAAGGACGTGCGTCCGGCCGTCATTGGGCATCGACGCGTAAACCACCACGGACCGTTCTTCCGGTCCGGGCCCCTTGCTGACTGTAAGCTTGACTTCACTGAGTTCGCTGACCTCCGCACCTCCCCGGGGATCCTGGGCGATCACCCGCCCCGCGGGGTACTCATGACTCTGCCTCTCGCGCACATCGGGTGCCGCAAGCAGTCCGGCCGCAGCGAGCTTCGCCCGGGCCGCGCCCTCTTCCTCCCCGATCAGGTCGGGGACGACAATCAACACGGGATCCGGTGCCTTGCTGATCACCAGCCGTATCTCGCCACCCTTGGGATGGGCCGCGTTCGGTCCGGGTTCCGTCCGGATCACCGTACCCGAAGGAGACAATTCGTCGGTGATCTCCTTCTCCTCTCCGATCACAAAGCCGGCGGCCTCCAGGCGCGCACGGGCCTCGTCCCGGGTCCGGCCCCTGACGTCCGGCACGCGGATCATCTCCGGACCGCGGCTTACCGTCAGAAAGATCACCCGTTGCTGTTTTACCCGGCTTCCCTGCTTCACATCCTGCCTGATGACCATACCCGGTTCTTCCGTGCTGTACTCCTCCGACACCGAGGCCCTTAGACCCACCCGCTCTAGTTCGCGCTGCGCGTCGGCCAAGAGCAGGCCCTCCACGCCGGGGACCTCCACCTCGGGCACGTGCAAATAGGCGCGCAAGCCGAAGAATCCGCCGACCGTCAGGCCGATCACGGCCACGATGATGCTGACGAGCGCCCAGTTGCTCAGTCGTTTCCGGGGCACTCGCACCGGTTCGTACACCTGGGTCGAAGAGTCGGCCAGCTCCCCGTCTTCGCCGCCGCCGGTTTTGATGGATTTCAGTTCCCGGGCCATTTCCCGGGCTGAAGCGTAGCGGTCGATGGGGATCTTGGCCATGGCCCTCCGGACGATCCGGTCAAATTCCGGGTTTACGGCCGGATTGCGCTCCTTCAGGGACGGAACGTCGTCCTGGATATGTTTTAAAGCCACCGAAACCGGGTTGCCCCCGTTGAAAGGGACGGAGCCGGTGAGCATCTCGAACAGCACGACCCCCAGGGCGTAAATGTCGGACTGCGCGTCGGCCGTGTCGCCCCGGGCCTGCTCCGGCGAGATGTAGTGCACCGAACCCACCAGGCTTTTCGTCTGTACCAGGGTGGCGGCATTGCTCTCCCTGGCGATTCCGAAGTCGGCGAGCTTCGCCTGTCCGTCCCTGGTGATCAGGATATTGTGGGGCTTGACGTCCCGGTGAATGATCTTCTGGTAGTGGGCATGCTCCAGGGCATCACATATCTGGCGGGCGATGGCGACCACCCGGTGCGGCGCCAGGGGGCCTTCCCGCTTAATCACCGTTTTCAAGTCTTCCCCGTCCACGTATTCCATCACCAGGTAGTGCCTGTCCCCCTCGCGGCCGACGTCGTAGACATTCACGATATTGGGGTGGGACAGGCTGGCCACCGCCTGGCCTTCACGGTGGAAACGGGCCACAAACTCTTCATCGGCGTTCAATTCGGACCGGAGCACCTTAACCGTTACCGGGCGCTGCAGCAGGGAATCATAGGCCTTGAACACTTCGGCCATGCCGCCAACGCCCAGCTTTTCGGTTATTTCATAGCGGTTTCCCAGGACTTTGCCGATCATGTTTCTTACAGCACCACCAAAATGAGGGTAATGTTATCGCTGCCGCCCTGTTCCAGAGCCAGGCGCACCAGTTCCCGGACCGCCTGATCGGGATCGCCGTATCCTGCAACCACCGCCTGGATGGCAGCGTCGGAAACCATGTTGGTGAGCCCGTCGGTGCAAAGGAGTACCCGGTCGCCGGCCTGAAGCGGCACACGCAAAAGGTCGATTTCAAGCTGCTCCCCCGTCCCCAGGGCCCGGCTCAATACGTTCCGGTACGGGTGTCCCGGCACCTCCTCGGCCGTGATCCGGCCCTCGTTCAGCAGTTCCTGGACCACCGAGTGATCCTCGGTCAGCTGAAAGATTTCCCCCGCCCGCACCAGGTACACGCGACTGTCGCCCACGTGTGCCAGGATCAAGCCTTCTTCGGCAATAAGGCAGGCCGACAGGGTGGTTCCCATGCCGTTACATCTATTACTTCGACACGATTCCTCAAATACCTGGCGGTTGGCGGCCTCGACGGCGTACAGGAGCGCATTGCCGGTTTCCTCACCCTGCTGCACCAGTTCCTGAAATTGCTCCTCCAATACGGTCAAAGCCAGCCGGCTGGCCACCTCTCCGGCCTGGTGTCCGCCCATCCCGTCCGCCACGGCGAACAGGCCGAGCGCCTCGTTCACCCGGTGGTTGTCCTCGTTGTTGGGCCTGACCAGCCCGGTGTCGGTGACCGCGCTCCACCGCATTTTCTTCACTCCTCCACGGCTTTCGTCCGGTGACGCCGCCGCAATTGACCGCAGGCCGCCCCGATGTCGGCCCCCAATTCACGGCGCAGGGAAACCGGTACTCCGCCTTCTTCCAAAACCCGCCGGAAGGTCCGGACGGCTTCCGGGCTAGGGGCCCGGTAGCCGCTTTCCGGCACCGGGTTCGCCGGGATAAGGTTTACGTGCCCCAAAAGCCCCGTCAAGAGGTCGGACAGTTCCCGGGCCAACTCGGGCGAGTCGTTCACGCCCCCCAGCAGAATGTACTCGAAGGACACCCGGCGTCCGGTCCGGCGCGCATATTCCGCACAGGCCGGTATGAGCTGCTCCAGGGGATACTTGCGGTTCACCGGTACCAGCGTGTCGCGCAACGCGTTGTTCGGCGCGTGCAACGAGATCGCCAGCGTTAAGGCCAGCCGTTCCCGGGCCAGCTTCTGGATCTCGGGCACCAGGCCGCACGTCGAGAGAGTAATCCGCCGCTGGCTCAAACGCAATCCATAAGGGGCCGTCACGTTGGCGACAAACTTCAGGGTGTTTTCGTAATTGTCCAAGGGTTCCCCCATCCCCATCAGCACCACGTGTGTCACCGGCTCGCCTGAAGCCCTCCGGACGGCCAGTACCTGTTCATACAGTTCACCCGACCGCAGGTTGCGTATCCAACCCCCCAGGGCCGAGGCACAGAACCGGCAGGCCATGCGGCAGCCGACCTGACTGGAAACGCACACCGTCCGGCCGTAGTCATGGCGCATCAGCACCGTTTCGACGGCGTGGCCGTCATCCAGCCCGAGCAGGTATTTCACCGTGTCCCCTGCCGCCGAAACCCGGGAGTCCAGCACCTCCAGGCGACCCACCACCGCCTCCCCGGCCAGCCGTTTACGGAACCCGGCCGGGAGGTTGGTCATTTCCGCCAGGGAAAGCGCCCCCTGTTTGAAAACCCATTCGGCCAACTGCCGCGCCCGGTACCGCGGTTCGCCGTAACGGGCCGTCAGCGCTTCCAGTTCGCTCAGTGTCAGATCCTTTAAATCAATTATATCCGCTCACACCTCGGACTTCGCACTTCTCCCTATCGCTCCCAAGCGGCGGCTCCACCGCCTACTACAGATGCCTCCGCCGCATCCGCGCGATGAAAAACCCGTCCATCCCTTCGTGCGTGTGCGGGAAAATCTCCAGGTAACCCCGCGCCATCTGCTCCTCTCCCAATCCGGCCGGCAAAAACGGCCGTAAGTTCTCCAGCAAAAAGTCAGGGTGGTGCGCCAGAAAGCTTTGCACCTGGCCAAGGTTCTCTTCGTAGGTGATCGTGCAGGTGCTGTAGACAAGCACCCCCCCTGCCCGGACACACTGGGCGGCCCCGGCCAAGATCGCTTCCTGCAACCGGACCAGACCGGTAATCTGGCCCGGTTCCTTGCGCCACCGGGCGTCGGGTCTCCGGCGGAGCACACCCAAGCCGGAACACGGAGCATCGACCAGCACGAAGTCGGCCCAGCCCTCAAACTCACCCGGAAGATCCCGGGCATCCAGAAGCTCTGTCTCCACGTTGTCGATGCCCAGCCGGCGGCAGTTGTCGCTCACCAGTTTCAGCTTGTGCTGGTGAATGTCCAGGGCCTTGATAATACCCTCATTTTCCATCAGTTGGGCCAGGTGGGTGGTTTTCCCCCCCGGTGCGCTGCAGGCATCCAGTATCCGGACACCCCGTGCCGGGTTTACGGCGTGGGCGACCAGCATGGAACTCTCGTCCTGAATCTGAAACAGTCCCTGTTGAAAAGACGGCAGCGCGCGCATGGACACAAAACCGCCGATCTCCAGTCCTTCCGGCGCAAAGCGCGTCTTCCGCACGGTTAGTCCTTCTTGTTCCAGCCGGACCGCCAGGGAATCCCGGTCCACGCGCAGGGTGTTAACGCGGATGGTGTTCGGGGGAATGGTATTGTTGGCCTGGCACAGGGCGATGGTTTCTTCCGGACCCAACTCGGTCAGCCAGCGTTTCACCAGCCAGGTGGGGTGAAAGTACTTCAGGCTGATATGGGTGACAAGGTCGGTTTCCGGATCCGGAAACTGGAGTTCGTCCTTGTGGCGGGCCACGTTGCGCAGCACCCCGTTCACAAAACGGGCCGTCCCCGGGGTGCCGTATTTCTTGGCCAGTTCTACGGCCTCGAAGCATGCAGCCCCAGCCGGAACTTTGTCCATGTAGAAAAGCTGGTAAGCCCCTAGACGCAGGATGTTGCGGCTCCAGACCGTCTGGTCTCCCAAGGGTTGCTGCAGATAGCGTGACACTATCCAATCCAGGGTGTTTAAGGTGCGCAGCGTCCCATAGGCTAACTCGGTGGCAAAGGCCCGGTCCAGCTTGGACGGGCGGAATTCCTCCAGGGCCCGGTTAAGGGCGAGGTTGGCGTAGGCGCCGTCGGCCTCCACCGCCTTCAGAACGTGCAACGCGATCTCTCTTGCCGATACTTCCGCCATCAGATCCCCTCGATAAGTGTTGATCGTTCGGCCCGGATTCCGCCCGCCCGAGCAAAGTGCCTGCAGGCATACGGTATCCGCGCAGAAAATCTTCGGCCCGAACCCGACGGCGACCGGCCGGCTGGACCTCAAGGAGGCGCACCGCACCGGCACCCGTACTTACGACCAGACCGCGCACCGGATCGGCCAGCAGAACCTGCCCAGGCCGCCCCCCGTCCCGGTCTCCCGCAATCTCGGCCCGCCAGACTTTCAGAACCCGGCCGTTCAACATGGTATGGGCCCCGGGCCATGGGTCGAGGCCCCGCACCTGGTTCTTGATCTCCTCCGCGGTCCGGGTCCAATCGATGACCTCGTGCTCCCTGCGGAGCGGCGGCGCATAGGTCGCCCGGGACTCGTCCTGCGGCCGGGGAACCAGCTCCCCCGCCGTCAACCGGTCCAGGGTTCGCACTAAAAGGACCGCTCCCAGTTCGGCCAGTCGGTCATGAACCACACCAAAATTATCATCCGGACCGATCGCCGTTTTCTCCTGCAGGAGAATGTCACCGGTATCCAATCCCTCGTCCATCAGCATCGTGGTCACCCCGGTTTCCGGTTCGCCGTTCATCACCGCCCAGTGGATCGGCGCGGCACCCCGGTACCGAGGCAGAAGCGAGGCATGTACGTTCACACAACCCAACCGCGGGATGTCCAGAACCATGCCCGGTAATATCCGGCCGAAGGCTACCACCACAATGAAGTCCGGTCTTAACTCCCGAATGAGGTCTACGAACACGTGGTCGCGGATGTTCATGGGTTGCAGGATCTCGAGCCCTTGTTTGAGGGCGTACGCCTTCACCGGACCGGGGGCGAGCTTATTTCCCCGGCCCCGCGGCCGGTCGGGCTGAGTGACCACACGCAGCACCCGAAACTCCGATTCCACCAAGGCCCGGAGCGAAGGCACGGCGAAATCCGGCGTACCCATGAACACCAAGGCCGGCTTCCTGAAGCTGTTCATTCCTTTCTCTTGTATATCGTAGTCGCCCGGTCCAGAAACACGATCCCGTCCAAGTGGTCGATTTCGTGCTGGAAGGCCCGGGCGGTGAACCCCTCAACGAGGTACGCCACCTGTTTTCCCTCCAGGTTATACCCCCGCACGGTCAGGCACATCCGGCGCTCCACCTGCCCCCAAACTCCCGGAACGCTCAGGCAGCCTTCCTCGGCCGTTTCTTTGTCGCCCTCCAGCCTCACGATTTCCGGATTGATGAGCACGATCGGGTTCTTCTCAGGGTCTTCGACCACGATCACCCGTTTGGACACCCCGATCTGGGGTGCGGCCAATCCCACGCCCCCACTCCGGCGCATTGTGTCCACCAGGTTCACCGCCAGTCGTTCAATCTGCGGGGTGATCTTCCGGACTTCGCGGGCCTTTTCCCGAAGGATCGGGTCCGGATATTGGACTATCTGGAATACCGCCAAGATACCACTCCTAAGAGAGACCAGAATTCAGAATGGGGAAACAGAGAACCTAAATCTGATGACACCAAAGGTCTTCCTGATAGCTAGTTTAGCACAGAATCTATAATTCTGAATCAGAAAACCAGGAACCAGGCTGACTGACCAGACCCAAGGTCGCTACAACGGTACGGTTTGTGCTCACGAAGCCGATCAAAAGAGGCTCTGGGGGTCGATATCAATCCCCACCAGCACCTTGTTTCTTCCCCCGGCCTCAAATTTGTCGAGCGTCTCCACCAACAGCATACGCAGTTCCTTACGTTTGGGCGCCTTCAAAATCAGGTGCCGGCGGTAGTAGTCCTTGATCCTCGCCACGGGCGGCGGAGCCGGACCCATCACCTGAATCCGCCCGTCTTCGGGAAGTGCCAGAAGCTCCCGAAACTGTTGCGCCGCTTGCTCCACTTGAGACTCCCGCCGCCCCCGGAAGAGCACCCGGGCCAGCGTCGTAAAGGGCGGGTAGCCCATCTCACGGCGCAAAGCCATTTCCCGGATGAAGAACAGTTCGTAGTTCTGGCTGGTCGCCGCCTGAATACTGTAATGGTCGGGGTGGTAAGTCTGCACGACCACCTCACCCGGCACAGGACCCCGCCCTGCCCTTCCCGCCACCTGGGTGACCAGTTGGAAAGTACGCTCGGCGGATTGGTAATCCGGCAAAAGCAGCGTGGTATCGGCATTCACCACGCCGACCAGCGTCACCCCGGGCAGGTCCAGACCCTTGGCGATCATCTGCGTACCGATCAAAATGTCTGCCTGTCCCTCGCGAAAGCTGTCCAGTAGCCGGTCGTGGCTCCGCTTTCCGGTCACGGTATCCCCATCCAGGCGCACCACCCGCGCCCCGGGGAAAAGCCGTTGTGTCTCCTCCTCCACCCTTTGGGTGCCTGTGCCGAACCGGCTCAAGCGTTCGCCGCCGCAGACCGGGCAGGCCGCCGGCAGGTTCCTCCGGTAACCACAGTAGTGGCAGTGCAGGGACCCGTCCCGGTGATAGGTTAGGCTGATTGCACAGTGCGCGCAGGACAAAGCCTCGCCGCACGCCCGGCACAGCACGATGGTCGCCAGGCCGCGCCGGTTCAGAAACAAGAGCACTTGTTGCCCCTGATCGAGTTTTTCCCTTATTCTGCCCGCCAGATAACGGCTGAAGACGTGCCGGTTTCCGGCCTGGAGTTCCTCCCGCAGGTCGACCACCCGGACCTGCGGCAGGGACCGGCCGTCCACCCGGCTGGTGAGTTTCAAGAGTTGGTGCTGTTGGCCGGTCAAGGCCCTGGCGTAGGTGCGCAGGGCCGGCGTAGCCGAGCCAAACACCACCACCGCCTTCGAAAGCGCGGCCCGCGCCCGGACCACGTCCCCGGTCAGGTAACGGGGTGCCTCTTCCTGTTTATATCCGGGCTCGTGCTCCTCGTCAAGCACAAAGAGACCGATGTTCTGCAGCGGGGCAAAAACCGCCGACCGGGCCCCGACCACTATGGGTGCTTCCCCGCGGAAGATCCGGTTCCATTCGTCGTAACGCTCCCCGGCCCCCAGCCGGGAGTGCAGGACGGCCACGAGGTCACCGAAACGGGCTTTGAACTGGTGAATTAATTGGGTGGCCAGCGTGATTTCCGGGACGAGTACCAGAACCTGCCGGCCCTGTACCAGGGCTCCAGCCGCCGCCCGCAGGTAAATCTCGGTTTTCCCGCTGCCGGTGACCCCGTGCAGCAAAAAGAATTCCTTTCGCTGGGCCTGGAAACCCTTTTCAATCGCTTCCAGGGCTCTCAGTTGCTCGCCGGTCAGGCGGGGAAGCTCGGTTATGGTCTGGCTGACCGGGTAGGGATTTCTGGCCACCGAGCGCCGTGAGGTGGTCAACACGCCCTTCTCCAGCAACCGGGCCACGACCACGGGAGTGACGCCGGACAGGGCGGCCACCTGCGCCCGCGTCAGGCCGGGATGCTCCCGGACTGTGCGCCACACCTGCCGCTGCTTGGGCGTCAACCTCTCCTGGTCGGCCGAACCTCCTCCGGGAGCGGCGTACACTCCTTCCTCGTAACGCGGTCCCGCCCCGCGCGACGGGGCGGCGATACATTGCAGGGCCTGGGCCGTGGTGCACAGGTACCGCTCCGCCATCCAGCGGGCCAGGGTATACAGTTCATGTGTAAAAGCCGGTTGCGAGCTTAAGACATCCAGAATGTCTTTCACCTGTTCCACGGCCGCCTGGGAACGAAAGCCCACCACATACCCGGCCAACTGGCGCCGCCCGAACGGGACCAGCACCCGTGAGCCCAGGCAAAGCTCGGTCCGAAATCTCTCCGGTACTGCGTAGTGGTAAACCTGGTCCACCCGGGATAGCGGCAGGTCAACCACTATCTCGGCGTAGGCCCGTTCAGGCATGACCCCCGCCCCCCCCTGAGTGTCAGTACCCGGTCCAGCAGGTGCCAGGCCACCTCGTACTTGTCCATCTCCGGCAGTTGTTCCGACCGGCCGTCTGGATATGCGAAGACCACCGTATTGGTCGGCACGTCGAACCCTGCCCCCGGCTGGGCCACATCATTCCCGACCATCAGGTCGACACCTTTCCGGCGTGCCTTTTCCAGGGCCGCCGGCCGGGGATCGCCCGTTTCGGCCGCAAATCCGACCACCACCTGCCCCGGCTTTCTGGCCCGGGAAGCAATGTCAGTCAGAATGTCCTCGTTCGGCACCAGGGTCAACATCAGGACCCCATCCCGCTTCTTGAGCTTGTCCGGAGAAACCGCGGCTGGTCGGTAATCGGCAACCGCCGCCGCCATCACCAGAACATCGCTTTCGGGGAAGTGTTCTTTCACCGCCGCCGCCATCTCCGCAGCCGTGGTAACCGGCACCAGGCCCACACCGCCCGGAACCGGGAGACTGCTTGGGCCGCTGACCAGCACCACCGCGGCGCCACGGTCCCGTGCCGCGCGGGCCACGGCATAACCCATCCGGCCCGAACTCCGGTTGGTTAGATAGCGCACCGGGTCCAAGGGTTCACGGGTCGGTCCGGCCGTAACCAGCACGCGTAAACCCGCAAAGTCGTTCTTTCCGCGCAGGAGCCCGGTAATTCGCTCCATGATCAATTCAGGTTCGGCCAGGCGCCCCCGGCCCTCGTCGCCGCAGGCCATCCGGCCGCTCTCCGGCCCGCAGAAACTGTAGCCCGCCGCTTCAAGGGCTCTGATATTCTTCTGGACAATCGGGTTGTCAAACATGGCCGGGTTCATTGCCGGACAAAACAGCACCGGACCGCGAAAGGCCAGGATCAACGTGCTTAAGAGGTCATCGGCCAGTCCGGAAGCAGCTTTCCCGATAATGTTTGCCGTCGCCGGCGCGATCGCCAGGAGGTTTCCCGCACGCGCGAGTTCCAGGTGGGTCAGCACCCCGCCCCGCGCGTCGAACATGTCGGTGTGCACCGGGCGGCCCGTAAGGGCCTCCAGCGTCAAGGGCGAGATGAATTCGCGGGCCGCCCGGGTCATTACCACGTGCACTTGAGCCCCGTGTCTGACCAGTCGGCCCGCGATGTCTGCCGCCTTATAGGCGGCGATACTTCCCGTGATCCCCAGGATCACCTTTTTCCCGGCCAGCAAGAAGACTGCCCCCCAAACCGTACCCCGCCGGTTCTTAAATTAGTGAAAGTAGTGAAAGGGTTACTTGGGCCCCTGCTTGAGCACCTTGAAACGCACTTTATTATTTGCGATCTCCTCCAAAGCCTGGGTAACAGGCTTGGTGGTGGGAACGAGCACCCCCTGCCGGTTCTGTTCGGTTAGGACGCGGGCTCGTTTCGCCGCAACCACTACCAGCGTGTAGCGGCTGTCCGCCTTCTTGATCAGTTCGTCCAGCGAAGGTTCGTTCAGCAATCGGTAGCCACTCTCCTCAAAGCGTAAGAAAGAAATTCCCCGCCACCATCCTTTGACCTAAGTAACGACCCCTAGGCCCGCAAAATACACGGGCCGGCACTTTTCGGCGACCATAATCGCCTCGACTTTGCACACCGCGTCCTCAACTTGGTCGTTCACAACCACATAGTCGTACTTGGGAACCGCCTGCAGTTCGGTCCGGGCCCACTCCAGCCGCCTGGCAATCTGTTCCTCGGAATCCTTCGCCCGTCCGCGCAGCCGGCGCTCGAGTTCCGCCGGGGACGGCGGCCAGACAAAGATTAAAACCGCCCCGGGTGTTCTTTCCTTCACCTGCAAGGCCCCTTGGACGTCGATTTCCAGGATCACGTCGCGGCCCGACTCAAGCATCCGGGCCACCGGCGCGCGCGGTGTGCCGTAATAGTCCCCGTATACCTCGGCCCACTCCAGGAGTTCGCCCCGGGCGATCATCTCCCGGAAACGCTCTGGGGTCGTAAAGTAATAGTGCACCTGATCGACTTCGCCGGCCCGCGGTGACCGGGTCGTAGCCGAAATGGAAAGGCTGATCCGGTCATTCCGGCGGCAAAGCACCTCACAGATGGTACCCTTGCCAACCCCTGAGGGGCCGGAAACAACGACCAGGAGTCCCCGCACTCCTCCCGCGCCCCCCTAATCCTTGCCGTTGTCACCGTGATGGTGATGGTGGGCTTGTTCCATCTTGCTTACCAGCCTGTGGGCCACCGTTTCGGGTTGGACCGCGGAGAGGATTACGTGATCACTGTCGGTGATGATCACCGCACGCGTTCTCCGGCCGTACGTGGCGTCGATCAGCATTCCCCGGTCTCTGGCCTCCGTGATCATGCGCTTGATCGGCGCGGATTCCGGGCTCACGATGGCCACGATGCGGTTGGCGGACACGATGTTGCCGAACCCGATGTTGATCAGTCTGATTTCCAAGAGCGGACCCCCCTTATTCTACTCAATATTTTGAACCAGCTCGCGCGCCTTTTCCAGTTCACTCTTGAAATCCACGACTAGGCCCGCGATAAACTCGTCCTGTGCCTTGGAACCGACGGTGTTAACCTCCCGGATTATCTCCTGTATCAGAAAATCCAGCTTGCGTCCCACCGCCTCATTGGCTTCCAGCATGCCCCGCAGTTGGGCCAGATGGCTCAAAAGACGCACCAGTTCCTCGGAAACATCCACCCGCTCGGCGAAGAAGGCCACTTCCTGGGCCAGACGTGCCGGGTCAACTATTGGTTCCCTCGTCAACTCTTCGATCCGCCGGTGCAACCGCACCTGATAATTCTGAACCATACCGGGAACGCGAACAGAGATGGCCTCAACCAGGGTGGCCAACCGGGTCACCCTTTCCGCCAAGTCGGCCCGTAAAGCTGCGCCCTCAATCTCCCGCATGGCGACCAACCCCCGGCAGGCCTCGTGCAGGGCCCTCTCGATCGCGGGCCACCACTCCTCCGGGTCTCCGCCGGACTCGTCCACCATAAAAACCCCTGGTTGGGAAAGAACATGCTCCATCTTGATCTCGTCAGATAAACCAAGATGGTCCTTAATTTCGTTCATTGCCTTATAATATGCCACAGCCAGTGTCTTGTCAACTTTTACCGTATGGCCCTGTTTCTCACCCTCTTCCACCAAGCAGTAGACATCGACCCGACCCCTGTTTACGTATTCCTGCACGCACTTTCGAACCCGGTCCTCCAGAACGGCCATGTACCGGGGCAGCCTCAAGACCACCTCCCGGTAACGGTGATTTACAGCCTTGATCTCTACCGTAAAACGTCTTTCCAGGTATTGGGCCTCACCGCGCCCGAATCCGGTCATACTGCGCAGCAAATCTACACCACCCGAGCATATTCTTGGCTAAAAATACCTCAAATATTTTCTACCTGGTCGTGGCAAATCCCTGCCTTACAACAAAGAAAAAGTACGGTTTTTAACGTGAAATGCCGTACTTACGATTATTTTTATTTATTTCCTCTCAATACATAACATAACGGGAGGCGCCTATTTCTCCTCCTCCACTTCCGCGTCGGTCACCACCTGAACTCCGTTTAAGGACAAAACGTCCACTTTCCCGCGTGCCCGTCTTTTGACATAAGCCCGGAGTTCCTTCAGTTCCTCAAAGAGGCGGGACGGCCGGTTCGGCTCCCCGGCCTTATCCGAAGCCGGCGGTTTTTTCTCCACCGGCCCGGTTTCGAGATCGGGCGGCCGCGGTTGAACCCGGGCTTCAACCTGCATCTCCAAAACCACCGTTAACTCTTCCTCCGACGCCGCACAACTAACCCCGGTTACACGTATGTCGGCGCCGGTCATCGGCGAACTTCCTTTATCCAGACCGGGAACAGGTAGCCATTCCCGAAAAGATTCGGTCCGGTAACGTGTGTAGTGGTGCACCCTGTGGTGGTTACCCTCAGCCAGATTGAGCTCCAGGTCGTAGGTGCCGAACACCAGTATCTCCTGCTTGGCCGTTATCGCGTGGTCATAGTCAACCCGCAAAAAATTGCAGTCCAAGATTTTCTGGTGAGCCCTGAGACCCAGGGACAGCCGGTAACGTTGCGACCTGGTAAACCTGATAACGTTATCCATAGTACCCCCCCTGCCGCTGCTATACTATGTCTCCGTTTCGCGCAAAGTTCGGGCCCCTTGCCGGGAAAAAAAGGAAAGAGCCCCGGAGGGGGCTCAAGCTTCCTCGCGATGAGGCGGTTTCTTGTCGGGAGGCGTTTTTGCCTCCACCCAAATCTGCTCGTGCCGGGTAACCTTGATCAGTACATCCACAATGAATTTCTGTTTGCCCTCGATCACCAGGTTGTTTTTCATCTTGGTGGGAATGAAGGCTGTGCAGTCCTTCACCGCGGCCTCAATGATTTGTACATCGTCTCCGGCGCGAGTGCCGGGAATGTTCACGAACCCGGCAAACTGAATCACTTCTTCGTGAAAGACCACAAAACCGTCCAAATTAATGACCCCGGTCAGTTAGATTCAGAAAGGATTTACCCAACATTCTCCTCGGGCGTTATCAGCCGGCTCGGACGATTACTCTTCTTTTCCATCCGGCCTCAGACCTCTGGCATCCGACCTCCATATTTAGCACGGAGCCAAGCGGCGGCCCCGCCTACCTTAGTCCAACCCGGGCCGCGGGGACCGCCGGCGCAGGCGACATTGCGAAGCGTGGCCAACGGCCCCCGGCGAAGGTGAGGCTAAGCCCTGCCGCCGCCGAGGACGCCACATCACATCCCCGGGGAACGGTCACCATATACTCCTCGGGCGTTATCAGCCGGCTGAACCGGTACACCCCCGATGGCATTCCGCAGGCGGCCCGCAGGGCTCCGAACCAAGCCGCCGGGGACGTCCACGCGAAGCACGGAGCCAAGCGGCGGCCCCGCGGCCCCTATTTGAGAGCCCCCAACAACCCGGCCAGCCGGTCCATGCCTTCACGGATCGTCTCCATGTCCGTGGCGTAAGAAAGCCGGATGTAGTTATCGTCTCCGAAGCCGATTCCCGGTACCACGGCCACCTGCACTTCATCCAGGAGCAGAGCGGCCAACTCGGTGGCGTTTGTCACCGGCCGCCCGCGGTACGCCGCGCCCCAAAACGCTCGTACGTCCGGAAACAGGTAAAAGGCACCGCCCGGGCGAAAACAGGACACCCCGGGTATAGCCGCGAGCCTTTCCAGCATGTAGGTCCGGCGGACGGCGAATTCGGCCACCATGCGGGCGGTTGGTTCCTGGGTCCCGCTTAGCGCGGCGATCGCCGCGGCCTGGGAGATCGAACACGCGTTTGACGTGCTGTGCCCCTGAAGCCTGGTCATCCCCCGGGCCACCGCCTGCGGCATCGCCGCGTAGCCCAGGCGCCAGCCGGTCATGGCATAGGCCTTGGACACCCCGTTGATGAGCACGGTCCGTTCCTTAATTTCAGGACCCAGGGCGGCGATGCTGACGTGCTCGTTATCGTCGTACACCAGCTTTTCGTAAATCTCGTCCGAAATGACGGTCAGGCCGGCCTCCAGGATCACCGGGACCAGGGCCTCCAGTTCGGCCCGGCTATAGACCGCCCCGGTGGGATTGGACGGGCTGTTCAAGACCAGCACTTTGCTCTTTGGACTGAGCGCGGCAGCCAGTTCCCCAGGGGTGAGCTTGAAACCGTTCTCGGCACGGGTGGTCACCAGGCGAACCTCTGCATCCGTCAGCCGGATCTGCTCCAGGTAGCTCACCCAATACGGGGACGGCAGGATCACCTCGTCCCCCGCCTGGCACAAAACCTGAAAGGCATTGTAGAGGGAGTGTTTGGCCCCCGCGGAAACCACGATCTGGTCCGGTTCGTAGTCGAGCCCGTTCTCCCGTTTCAACTTCTCCTGGATAACCTGTTTCAGGGCCGGCATCCCGGCCACCGCCGTGTACCTGGTCATCCCCTGCTCAATCGCCTGCCGCGCGGCCTCCCGGATGTGCTCCGGGGTGTCGAAGTCCGGCTCGCCGGCACCGAAGTTGAGCACGTTCATACCCGCCGCCCGCATTTCCTTGGCCCGGGCGTCGATTGTCAGAGTCGGCGACGGGTTTATTCGCCGGGCCCGTTCCGCCAGTTCCATTCCGGTTCACCCTCCCTTTTTTCACCAAACACGAAACACCGTCTAAAAGGTAACCCGGCCCAGGCACCCGCGCAGCCGCTCCATCGCCTCCACCAGCCGGGGAGTCGGGAGCGTCAGAGAAATCCGGAAGTAGCCTTCTCCGTACGTACCGTAGCCGGTGCCGGGGGTGATAACCACTCCCGCTTTTTCCAGGACCATTTCGGCGAACGACGACGCGTCGTGCCCGGCCGGTACCGGCGCCCAAATGTAAAAGGTCGCCCGGGGCCTCGTCAATCGCCAACCCAGGTCGTTTAACGTGTCCACCACCAGGTCACGCCGCTCCCGGTACATTTCGCAGAGGGACTGCACTCCGTCCTGCGGCCCGTTCAGCGCGGCGATGGCCGCGTACTGCACCACCTGGAAGACCCCGGAGTCCAGGTTGGACTTCAGCCGGCCGAGGGCCTCCACGGCACCGGCGTTCCCGGCCGCCCACCCGGCCCGCCAGCCGGTCATGTTGTAGGTCTTGGAAACCGAGTGGAACTCAATCCCCACTTCCCGGGCCCCCGCGACTTCCAGGAAACTGGGCGGCCGGTACCCGTCGAAGGCGATCTCCGAGTAGGCGGCGTCGTGGCACACCAGGATGCCGTATTCCCGGGCGAAGTCCACCACCCGGGCGAAAAACTCCTTCGAGGCGACCGCCCCGGTGGGGTTGTTCGGGTAGTTGATGAACATCACTTTGGCCCGGCGCGCGGTTTCCGCGGGAATCGCCGCCAAGTCGGGCAGGAAACCGTTCCCGGCGGTCAGCGGCACCGGGTGGGGTATCCCGCCGGCCAGGATGGTACCACCGGCGTAGACCGGGTAACCCGGATCGGGCACCAGCACGACATCCCCGGGGTCCACGAAGCACCAGGGCAAGTGTGCGATTCCCTCTTTCGAGCCGATCAGGGAGACCACCTCCCGCTGGGGATCGAGTTCGACCCCGAAACGGCGCGCGTACCAGTCCGCCACCGCCCGCCGGTAGGCGGGCATGCCGGCTGAACTCGGGTACTGGTGGTTTGCCGGGATTTTCAGTTCTTTCTCCGCCGCCTCGATAATGTGGTCCGGAGTCGGCACGTCGGGGTCACCGATTCCGAGGCTGATCACATCCACTCCCTGGGCCTTTTTGTCGGCGATCAACTGTTCGATCCGGGCGAAAAGGTAGGGCGGCAGATTCCGGATCCGCTTGGCCTCCACAAAAGACACGCAATACTCCTCCTCATCTGAAACCGGGGTCAGACCTTAAAAACTTCAAAGTTCAAGGGGCGGGGACAAATTTATTAAGCTTCCTAAGCTCTGACCCACTTTCCGTCGAACACTTCCTCGGCCGGACCGGACATGTACACCGGCCCCGCGTCGTCCGGCCATTCAATCAGCAGTACGCCCCCGGGCAGCCGCACGTGCACCCTCCGGGCGGTCCGGCCGGTCAATACCCCAGCCACGGCCACCGCACAGGCTCCGGTGCCGCAGGCCGGCGTCGGCCCGACCCCCCGCTCCCAGACCCGTACCGCCACTTCCCCGGGACTCAAGACCTCTACAAACTCTACGTTGGTCCGGGCCGGAAATGCCGGGTGGACCTCCAAAAGCGGACCGTATTTTCGAAACCCGGCGTCGTCCAGGTCCGCACCGAACACCACGCAGTGCGGGTTGCCCATGGAAACGGCCGTCACCATAAACGACCGCTCCCCGGCGTCCAGCACCTCACCGACCACCGGCCCCGCGGGGCCCCGCATGGGAATCTCGGCCCGCTCCAGCCGCGGCCGGCCCATGTCCACCCGCACCGTTTCCCGGTCGCCGTCGAGCAGGATTTCCGGCCGGATCAGCCCGGCCAGGGTCTCCACCTCGAGCTGCGTTTTGGCAACTAGACCGCGCCGGCGGGCGTAAAGGGCCACGCACCGGATGGCGTTGCCGCACATCTCGGGCTCACTGCCGTCCGGGTTGAAGACCCGCATCCGCAGGTCCGCCGCCGCCGAGGGCAGAAGCAGCACCAGCCCGTCCGCGCCCACCCCGAGCCGCCGGTCGCAAACCCGCCGGGCCAGAGCCCCCGGGTCATCCGGAAGGGACTGGCCGAACCCGTTCACAATCACGAAGTCATTGCCCAGACCGTGCATTTTCGTAAATTCCACGCCGGCCACCCCTATGTGGTGATAATCTCCAGCACCAGTTCCGCGCTTTTGATCAGGTCCTCAATCACGATAAACTCTTCTGTGGTGTGCACCTTCTGCATGCCGCAGGAAAGGTTCACCGTCGGCACGCCCAACTCGTTCAGAATATTGGCGTCGCTCCCGCCGCCGGTCTGTTCCAGGCGGGGTTCCAGTCCCAACCGGGACGCGGCCCGCCGGGCGATCTGCACCACCGGGTCTTCCGGGCGCAGCCGGAATGACGGGTACACCAGTTCCACTTCTATTTCCGCCCGCCCCCCCACGCTCTCCGCCCCTTCAGTAAGCAGGCGGCAGATTTCAGCGGTCAGGGCGGCCCGCTTTTCGTCGTCCAGGCTGCGGGTTTCCCCCTCGATATTTACCACTTCCGGAACGATGTTTGTGGCGTGCCCGCCCCTGATCACCCCGATGTTGGCCGTGGTCTCGGGGTCGATCCGCCCGAGCCTCATGGACGCGATGCCCCGGGCGGCAGCTTGAATGGCGTTGATTCCACCTTCCGGGTCGATGCCGGCGTGGGCCGCCCGGCCCCGGACGACGGCCGTGATCCGATCCTGGGACGGGGCCTCGATCACAATCTTCCCCGGCGGTCCGTCACTGTCCAGCACGTACCCGAATTCGGCAGTCACGAGCCCCGCATCCAGGCACTTGGCGCCGACGAGCCCCTGTTCCTCGGCGACCGTAAACAAAAGTTCCAGGGGCAGCGCGGGCAGTCCGCGTTCCCCGAGCACCCGCACGACCTCCAATAGGGCCGCGATCCCGGCCTTGTCGTCGGCGGCGAGGATGGTCTTGCCGTCGCTGTACACCGTGCCGTTTCTCACCTGCGGTTTGACCCGGCAGCCCGGTTCCACCGTGTCCATGTGGGCGCAAAACAGGATGGTGGGACCCTCCCGGGTGCCCGCCCGAAAGACGTACAGGTTGCCCGCCTGACCGTTGACCTGCTCGGCGGCCCGGTCCTCAAACACGCGGCAGCCCAGCCCTTCCAACACGTTCCGGAGATAGTCGGCCACTTCCCGTTCCCGATACGAAGGGCTGTCGATCCGCACCAACTCCAGGAAGGTTTCCAGGCAGCGTTCCCGGTTAACCACTGGCCAGTCTCTCCTCGGCCGGCACACCCTTGAAAGCCGCCCCCAGGGCCGCCCCCTGCTCCAGCGCCCTTTGGTTGGCCGGAATCAGTTTGTGCCGGTGCGCGGGCAGGACTTCTTTCAGCGCCGCCACCGCCGCGGCTACGCTGATCACCCCCGACAGGCCGATATAGGCCCCCAGAACCACGTTGGCCGCCACCCGGACGTCCCCGATCTCCTCGGCCACCCGGTTGGCGTCCACGCCCAGCACCAGGATCCCGGGCCACGGGCGGTAGTTTTTGATCAGCGAACTGTTGTACAAGATAACGCCCCCCGGCACCACCGCGGGGCCGTACTTCTCAAGGGACGGGCCGTTCATCGCAATCAGGACGTTTGGCTCCGTCACCAGGGGGGAGCTGATCTCGGTATCGGAAAGGGTGACCCCGCAGTTGGCCGTGCCGCCCCGCATTTCCGGGCCGTACGAGGGAATCCAGGCCACGTGCAGACCTTCCCGCATCCCGGCGCAGGCCAGGAGTTGGCCCGTGGACAAGATACCCTGGCCCCCGAAACCGGCAATCAGGACTTCCGCAAGCACTTAAACCGCCTCCTCTTCCGCCGGTTTCCGAAACTCGCCCAGCGGGTAAACCGGGAGCATATGTTCCTCCAACCAGGTCAGGGCTTCCAGGGGACTCAAGCCCCAGTTGGTTGGGCAGGTCGACAGCACCTCAACCATGGTGAATCCCAGACCTCTGAGCTGGAATTCAAAGGCTTTTCGGATGGCCCGCCCGGCCTGGATAACGTGCCGCGGGTTGTGTACCGATACCCGGGCGATGTACACTGCCCGGTCAATCGTGCTCAGCAGCTCTGAAACCTTGATCGGCATGCCGGTGTTTTCCACGTCCCGCCCGAACGGGGTGGTAGTGGTTTTCTGCCCTACCAGGGTGGTCGGCGCCATCTGCCCTCCGGTCATCCCGTAAATGGCGTTGTTTACAAAAATAGTGGTGAACTTTTCGCCGCGGGCGGCCGCGTGGATGGTCTCGGCCATTCCAATGGCCGCCAGGTCACCGTCCCCCTGGTAGGTGAACACCACCCGGTCGGGGTGCACCCGCTTGACGCCGGTGGCCACCGCCGCGGCGCGGCCGTGGGCCGCCTGGACCATGTCGCAGTTGAAGTATTCGTACGCGAACACGGCGCAACCCACGGGGCAGACGCCGATGGTTCGAGTCCGCACGCCCAACTGGTCGATGGCCTGGGCCACCAACCGGTGGATGATCCCGTGCGTGCACCCCGGACAGTAGTGCAGGGGTTTATCCGTTAGTGCCTGCGGCCGCTCGAAGATCTTCTTTATCGCCGGTCACCTCCTTGATCCGCTTGACTTCGTTCCAGACCTCCCGCACCGTGGGCACCGTTCCGCCGGGCCGGCCATAGAAATGGACCGGCTTTCGCCCGTTCACGGCGAGCCGCACATCCTCGACCATCTGACCGAGGTTCATCTCGACCACCAGGAAGCCGTCCACCCGAGCCGCGGCCCGGCTGACGGCGTCGTCCGGAAAAGGCCACAGGGTGACGGGTCTGATCAATCCGACCCGCAAGCCCTCGGCGCGGGCCCGGTCCACCACCGCCTTGGCCACCCGGGCCACGGTGCCGAAAGCCACCAGGATCAGGTCGGCATCGTCCAGCCGATATTCCTCGGCGCGCTGCTCCCGCCGCCGGATTTCCTTTTGAACCCGCTCCAGTTCCCGGTTAAAGCGTTCGTTATCTTCGGGCACGATATGCAGGGAACTGATGATGTTCCGCTCCGGCCGGTCTCCCTGCCCGGTGACGGCCCAGGGTTTCTCGGGCAGGATGACCGGTTTCTCCTCGTGCACCGCGACCGGTTCCATCATCTGGCCCAGCACCCCGTCCCCCAGAACGAGGACCGGGTTGCGGTAGGTGTCGGCCAGTTCGAAGGCCAGTTCCATAAGTTCGATGATCTCCGGAACCGAGGACGGGGCCAGCACGATCAGGCGGTAATCACCGTGACCACCGCCCTTGACCGCCTGCAGGTAGTCCCCCTGGGAAGGGGCGATATTCCCCAGTCCTGGGCCGCCCCGCATCACGTTGATGATCACGCACGGCAGGCGGGCGCCCACGAGATATGAGATACCCTCCTGCATCAGGCTGATGCCGGGGCTGGACGAAGAAGTCATCGCCCGCGCCCCCGCCGCTGCCGCCCCGAAAACCATGTTAACCGCCGCCACCTCGCTCTCAACCTGCAGGAAGACCCCGCCGGCCTCGGGCAGGCGCCGGGCCAGGAAATGTACAATTTCTGACTGCGGGGTGATCGGGTACGCAAAGGTATAACGGCAGCCCGCCCGGAGCACACCCTCGGCGAAAGCTTCGTTCCCCCTCATGAGCATCTTAGAAGGCAATTGACTCCCTCCTCGCCGTCGGTCTCTGTACCTTGGCAACCTCGATCACCAGGTCGGGGCACATCCAGGCGCACACCGCGCAACCGGTGCACTGCGCCCCATTGGCAACCATCGCCGGGTGGAAGCCCAGGGAGTTAAAGTGGCTCCCCAGGACGATGATCTTTTTGGGACAGAACTGCACACACAGGCCGCAGCCTTTGCACCGCTCCTCTCGAAAAGTGACGCTGCCCAAACTTATCCATCCCTTTCTAGTTCTATTCCCACGGCGGCCGCATGAAAAGCTTGAGCGGCAGGACCGGCGTCACCGGATCCAGAGCCCGTACCGCCTCCGCAATCTCCGGGCGTACCCCGGTGAAAGCCAGGGGCACCCCGCGCGCCCGCACAACGGAATCCAGCATCCGGCGTCCCGCGATCACGGTCGCCGCTTCCGTCTCCAATCCCAGATTGGTGTTATTCACTAGGTAGTCGATCCGTACCCGGGCCGCACGTTCGACCCGGTCCACCATCCGGTGAATGTCGGTCAAGGTTGCTACTTGAGGCCGGCAGGTGTTGACGACAAAAAAAACGGCATACTGTTCCGCCGGCAAAAAAGGTCGAAAGCGGCCCAGTACCCGGGCGCCGATATCATCGCCCCCCACGTCGAAGACTTCCCGCAGGTCGTCCCGGGCCAGCACGGCGGTAATCGCCGGGGGCAAAGCCGGCACGTCGGCCAGCGACATGTTACCGGGAGGGCACACCACATTCATCCCGCGGGCGGCCAGTTCCGCTTTCACGCGGCGCACGCGGTAATACGGGTTAATCACGTCCAGGTCAACCAGCGCGACCGGAACCTTTTCCGCCAGCACCAGGGCGGTGTTGATCGCCAGTTCGGTCTTGCCGCTTCCCAGGGGACCCACAAAAATGTTGATCCGCTTGTCCGGGTAAAAACATCGGCCCACAAGTCTAACCATTCGCTATCTTTTGGGGAATTCCTCCTGATTACGGCCCAATCGATCCACAAAATCCAGAACCCGGTTGCCCGAGATTAACTGGGTCAGGGAGTGCCGCTCGGTGAGGAGGTGCAGACCGATCAGGAAAGCCAGCACGGCGAGCTTGGCCGGCCAGGCCAGCACCCAGGCCGCGGTCAGGCCCAGCGTGACCCCCAGGACGTTGGCGCCCGCGTCACCCATCATAACCCGGGCCTTGAGGTCGGTGGGCAGATAGGCGGCGAGCGCGCCGGCCACCACCGCCGGAAACACCAGGAGCGGGCTGCCCCAGGCGGCCGCGAAAAGAAGACCCCCGCCCAGAATAAACCCCTTGCCGGCCCGGCCGGGCCGTAGGTCCAACAGGTTTAAGGCGTTGGCCGCCAGCGCGATCACCAGCGTGTTCAAAAGAACCTCGGCCCCGTGCCCCGGGGTGGTGCCCCAACTGACCACGAAGGCTATCACCAGGCCCCCGATTGCTTTCAGGGCGCCGGTGGTGAAGTCTCCGCGCAAAAGCCGCCGCAGGTGCCCGCGCAGGCCGCTCGCCCGACGTGAACCGTACAGGTCGTCAATCAACCCGAGAAAGGACATGCCCCCGGTGACCATGACAAAGGCGGGAACCAATCCCAGATAGGCGCCGTCGGGGTGCACGTTCAGGGCGCCCAGCAGCAGCACGGACGGCACGATGAAGAACAGCACGCCCACGCTCACGGGAATGCGGTCCCCGCGGTAGTTGTACCCCACGTGCCCCGCGGCGGCAATAATCCTGATCAGTAAGGGGAGAAAAAAGGCGGCCGCCGCCAGCCCTAACGTGAAGAAAATGAGGACTTCCAAATCAGTTCACCTTGCCGTCCGCTTTCGGTACTGAATACGGCGCCGGATCAGGGTCAACATGATGTCCCGGAACTGGCGGCCCCGGTGCACAAAACCCCGCCAGTTCCTCCCGGTCTCCCGGTGCCGCATCTGGACCGGCACCTCCAGGAGCCGGTAGCCCCGCACGGCCGCGTCGATGGTCATTCCCACCTCGACGCCGTAGCCCCCGGCCAGGGGCAGCAACTGAGAAAGCAACTCCCGCCGCACCGCCCGCTGCCCGGAGATCGGGCTTTCCATCTCCAGCCCGGTGAAGTGGCGGATTCCTCTCCGGGCCAGACCCTTGACCAGGCCGAACCCGCCGCGGCGCCGCGCGGCCGGAAAGCGGGCGATCGTCAGGTCGGCCCGGCCCTCCAGGATCGGCAGTATCAGCTTGTGTGCTTCGGCGGCGCTGTCACCAAGATCGGCGTCCAAAAGCACGATCACCTCGCCGCCGGCGGCCGCGATTCCGGCGTTTAAAGCCGCGCCCTTGCCCCGGTTCACCGGCAGCGAGACCACCCGCGCCCCGGAATCCCGCGCCCGGGCGGCGGTGTCGTCCGTGGAGCAATCGTCGACGACGATCACCTCCGAGACTCCCGGCAGGTTTCGGACCGCGGCCACCGTCCGGGCGATCGCCCGGCCCTCGTTAAAGGCGGGTATGACCACGCTCACTCCGGTCGCGGACACTTCGCCCCCCCCCCTTAATCCAGGGCTGGAATAAACCGCTGCGCCGTGTCCTTGACGCCGTAGTGACCGTCCAGCCCGGCCAGCACCCGGACCAGCGCGAACTGGCCGGGAACGGTGTCCACGTTGTCCACCGTGCAATCCAATTTGGTCTGGTATTCCTTCATATATGAAACCGGCGCCTCGCGTGTCTCCACGCCGCACACCCGGAGACCGTAACTCTGGAACCTTTGGATCATGGACATATCCAACCAGTGCGGCGTATCGGCTGCGGGATCGCTCCCGCCGCCCACGAGCACCACGGCGTGAAACGGGCGTCCGTACTCGCCGTCGATATTCACGAGCCTTTCGTTGACCAGGTACTCCACCACCGGCGACGGTCCCTCCACCAGGGCGCGGGCCATTTCATCGGCCACCAGGCCCTGCAGCCCGTCTTTCGGCACCTTCTGCCACTCACCCAGGGCCAGCAGTTGCTGCTCATGTTCAGCCAGTTCCAGGCCGCCGGGAATGGTGGTTACCGACACCACCTCGGCCCCCGCCATTTTCAGCAGGTTACGCAAGTCGGTGTCCACCGGGTAGGCGGCTGTCTGCACCAGGGCGATCCGGCGGCCTTCCAGTTGCCCGGCCACCAGACGGGGCAGGGTTTCACGCAGGAACTGCTTCTGGAGTTCCATCTCGGCTTCCACCGCGAGCACTTCGGCCCGCATGGCCTGGTTCTCCTCGCGGAGTTCGTTCAGGTGGTTCTCCAGCCGCTCGGCGATTTGCTCCTGCTGCTTTTCCAAGGTGTCCACGCTCAATATGAAACTGCCCACCAGGATACCGATCCCCAGGGCCAGGAAAACAGCCACCAGCGAGGCGATATGGTAACGCAGGTTAATGATCATTTAATCTTCCCTCAAATCCCTAATAATACCCTTAACTGGATGTACAGGAGCCGGAGCAGTTCACGAGTGGCCGGGGCCATGACCAGCACCGCCGCCAGCGGCACAGAGGCTGCCAGAACGATCATGGCGACGTGCTTCGGTCGCAAGGGGCTCCGGTAGAGCTGGGACACCCCCCGGGCGTCAATGAGCCGGGCTCCCACCTTCAGCCGGACCAGGAAGGTACTGGCCATTCCCTTGCGCCCTTTTTCTAGGAAGTCGAAGAGATTGGAATGGGTCCCCACCGCCACGATCAGCTCGGCTCCCTTTTCGTAGGCCAACAGCATGGCGATATCTTCAGACGTTCCGGGGGCCGCGAAGACTTTGGCTTTCAGGCCCAACCGCTTCACCCGCTGCAGACCCGGGGCCCGCCCGTTCGGGTACGCGTGCACGATAATCTCTCGGGCCGCGGTCAAAGTCCGGTCATCCACGCTGTCCATATCCCCGATGACAATGTCGGGGGTCAGGCCGAATTCACGCAGGGCATCCGCGCCGCCGTCAACCCCGATCAGGACCGGGCGGACCTCCTTGATGTACGAGTGAATGGCCCGCAGGTCCTCGCGGTAGTTGTCACCCCGCACCACCACCAGGGCGTGCCGGCCTTTGATACGGGTCAGGATTTCCGGAATCTCGATCTGGTTCCCGGTCAGGAGGCCGACCTCCCGGCGCGCGTAGGTCAACGTATTCTCCACAAAGCGCTCCAGCACCTCGTCAAGCCGCTCCCTGGTAGCCTTGAGCTCCGAGTCGATGATCTCCGGCGTCAGGACCCGGCCCCGGGCCGCCATTCGGCCGTCGTAGTAGACGGTGTCATTGACGATCTCGAGCAGCGCCCCCTCCGGCACCCGGTCCAAGAAATCCGCGCCCACGGCATCCAACAGGTGGATACCGGCCTCGACAATGATCATCGGCCCGCTGTTCGGATACTCATTGCTGACCGAGGAACTGCAGTTGATCACGGCCCTCGCCCGGGAGGCGACCAGAGCTTCGGCCGCTAATTTATCAATGCCCTCGTGGTCAATAACGGCAATATCGTGGGGCTGCAAGCGTTTGACCAGGTTTTTGGTGCGGCGGTCGACGCGGGCTCGTCCCCTGATTACGGTCATAAACCAAGACCTGCCTCTAAGCCAATCATCCCAAGTATAGTATGCCTGCCTGGACTTGGGCAAGCCGTGGCCGTTTCTCAATAAAAAACCTGGCGTTGTGCCACCAGGTTTACAAGCAGTATTAAGCTCGGTTACTAGCTGACTTTGCTCTCGATACGCAGCTTGTCGGCGATCATGGCAATGAATTCCGAATTGGTAGGTTTGCCCCGCTCCAGGTTGATGGTGTAGCCGAAGAACTTGTTCATCATTTCCACGTTGCCCCGGTCCCAGGCCAGCTCGATGGCATGACGGATGGCCCGTTCCACACGGCTCGCCGTCGTGTTGTACTTTTGGGCGATCATCGGGTAAAGCTCTTTGGTCACCGCCCCCAAAAGGCTGATCTCTTCGATTACCATCAGAATGGCATCCCGGAGATAGTGGTAACCCTTGATATGTGCCGGCACTCCCATCTCGTGGATAATGTTGGTGACCGCCACGTCCATGTTCTTCTCCTTTACGACGGCCACGTACGGCGTCACGCACACGCCGTTCGCCAACTGCCGGATCCGGGTGGCCAGGACCGAAAAGTCAAACGGCTTGAGAATGAAATAGTCGGCCCCCAACTCCACCGCCCGCTGGGTTACGTTTTGCTGCCCGAAAGCAGTTAACATGATGATTTTGGGGCGGTGACCGCTGTGGCTCGTGGCCAGTTTTTCCAGAACCCCGATGCCATCGAGGTGCGGCATAATGATGTCCAGTACCACGACGTCCGGTTTTCCCTGGTCGATACGGTCAACGGCCTCCAAACCGTTATGGGCAATCCCGAGCAGTTCGAAGTCGTCCTGCTGCTGGATGAAATCTTTCAGGGTTTCGCAAAACTCGCGGTTATCATCAGCAATCAGGATTCTGATGGTCTCTTTAGGCATACGTACGCCCGCCTCCCACTACTTATATTTTCCAATAAATAGCTTTCGACGGCAGGCAAAAATATCCTGCTGGCCCAAAAACTTTTTTACTATTTACTTCCTGTCACTTAAAAAGGCCCGGAATAAAAAGTTTGGCGCAACTTGGGTCTTCATTATGAGTCATTATCCGACCTTACGCCATTGGATGGACACCTCCGTCGGTTTCTTCAACAGGCCGGACTCCCGGAGCATCCATTCGATAGGTACTCCGTAACCCCGGGAGGGATTGTTGATAAACACGTGGGTCACCGCGCCGACCAACCGGCCGTTTTGAATAATCGGACTGCCACTCATCCCCTGAATGATTCCGCCGGAACGCTCCAGCAGCCGCTCGTCGTCGATCCTGATCACCAGGCCCTTCCCGTCACCGCCGTTTTCGGGTCGGACCTCTTCGATCATCAGGTTGAACCGTTCGATCTGCCGGTCGTGAAGCACGGTCAGCATTACGGCCGGGCCGGGCCGTACGTGGTGCAACAGGGCCACTGGGATCGGTTCCCGGAAATACGGGTTGGAGATGTTCCCTTCCAGGGTGCCGAAAATCCCATACGTGGTGTTCCGATCAATGGAACCGGTGAAAGAACCTTCCCCCGCAAAAGCACCCAGTTTCTCTCCCGGGCGGCCGCGCATCCCCGGGTGCACCCCGCGGATTTCGGCTTCCACGATCCGGCCGTCGGTCAATTCCAGGCGCTGTGGCGAACGGCCGTCGGTGATCACGTGCCCGAGAGCCCCGTAGGAACCCGTTTTCGGATCATGAAACGTCAGCGTGCCCACCCCGGCGGCGCTGTCGCGGACCAAAAGCCCCACCCGGTACCGGCCGGTCCGCTCACAATAGTCGGGTGTTACTCCCACCAGGAACTCGACGCCGTTACGCTTCAGGCGCACGGCCAGTCTCTCGCCGTTTCCGCCTACTTCGTTCACCATTTCCCGGACGTCGGCCTCACACCGCACCTCCCGGCCGTTGATGGAAAGGATCACGTCCCCCTCCCGGATGCCCGCCTGGTACGCCGGGCTGTATTCCCTCTCCCCGCTCTCGAGGGGTGCTTCACCGATCACGATCACACCCCGGGAATGAAGGAGCACACCGATCGACTGACCGCCCGGCAGCACCTTCACTTCGGGCACAGCGCTTACGGTCAGGTGTCGCAGAGGGATAAATCCGAACAGTTTCAGACTCAAGCGGTACTCACCGGCCTCCCTGATCACCGGTGACCCGCCGGTTTCCAGCAGCCGGATCGCTTCCGGGCGGTCGGACTCCCACTGCAGAACCGATTTTAGAGATCCGGGCACTTGAAGGGAAGGAGCAACCGACTCCCCTACCAGTATGTTCTGATAGACGGGTAAACCGAAAAAACTACGTGAAAAAGGAGTAAAACAACCGAAAATGAGCAAAATAGCAAAAAAAATAAAGCCGGCTTGGGAAATTCTCTTTCTGATGGACCCAGGCACTCCGATTCCCCCTCTCTTAAACTCAGAGTGCCCCGGTCAAAATGCAATTATATCAGGAAAATGTGGTCACCAGAGCCGAACGCCGATTACATAAGGATTGGTAATTAATATGATTGGATACCGGAGAGCAGGCGCTTGAATTCCGGCTCTTCAATAATATTGACCCCGAGCTTTACGGCTTTGTCGTATTTCCCGCCCGGATTCTTGCCCAGGACCACGTAGTCGGTCCGGCGGCTGACATTGGAAACCACCCGGCCGCCGAGTTCCTCGATGCGGGCGGCGGCCTCCGCCCGGGAGAACTCTTCCAGAGTGCCCGTCAGAACAAAGGTCTTGCCCGCCAGCGGCCCGGTACCGGCGGCGGCCGGCCTGTCTGCCACCGTATTCACGCCGGCCCGCACCAGCTTGGCCACCACCCGGCGGTTCTGCTCGCGGGCAAAAAAATTCAACACGCTGTCCGCGATCTTCGGCCCGATTTCGGGCACCGCCTCGAGTTCCTCCCGGCCGGCGGCCATCAACCCGGCCAGGGAACCGAAGCGCTCGGCCAGAAGCCGCGCGGCCCGCTCACCGACGTGCCTGATGCCGAGTGAGAAGATCAGCCGGGCCAGGGAGTTGCGCTTGCTGTTCTGAATCGCCTTTAAGAGATTGTCGGCCGACTTCGGTCCAATCCTTTCCAGGCCGACCAGTTCTTCGCGGGTCAGGGTAAAGAGATCGGCCGGGTCCGCCACCAGGCGGCGCTCCAACAACTGCTGAATCACGGCTGGCCCCAGGCCGTTGATAGCAAAAGCGTTCCGGGAAACAAAATGCAGCAGGCTTCGCTCAAGCCGCGCGGGGCAGGCAACGTTGGAACAGTAGACCCCGACCTCCCCTTCCGGGCGGACCAGGAGTGAAGCACACTCCGGGCATTGTACGGGCATGGCGAAAGGAGTTTCGCGCCCGGTGCGTTTTTCGGGTCTGGAACCGAGGATCTCGGGGATGATGTCCCCGGCCTTGTGAATCAACACCACGTCCCCGATCCGGATGTCCTTTTCGCGGATCAGGTCCTCGTTGTGCAGGGATGCCCGGCTGACCGTCGTTCCAGCCAATCGCACCGGGCTCAGCACGGCGGTCGGCGTCAGGACGCCGGTGCGCCCGACCCGGATGATGATGTCCTCCACGGTCGTCTCCGCCTGCTCAGGCGGGTACTTGTAGGCGACCGCCCAGCGGGGGCTCTTCAGGGTTGTGCCCAGCCGTTCCTGCTGGTCAAGCCGGTCCACCTTCAGCACCAGGCCGTCGATCACGTAGGGCAGTTCAAACCGCGCTTCCCGCCAGTGCTCCAGGTGCCGTTCAACCTCTTCCAGGGTCGAGAAGATGCGGGTGTGCGGGTTCACCCGGAAACCCTGTTCGCCGAGCCAGGCTAGGGCTTCACTGTGCCGGCCGAAAACGATGCCGTCCGTGTACCCGATCCCGTAGAGCCAGATATCGAGTTTCCGCTCCGCCGTAATCCCGGGGTCGAGTTGGCGCAAGCTGCCGGCCGCCGCGTTGCGCGGGTTCGCGAAAAGGGGCAGCCCGGCGTCCTCCCGACGTTCATTCAGGCGGGCGAACGCTTCCTTGGGCATGTACACCTCGCCCCGCACCTCGATCACGTTCGGGGCCCCGGGCTGGCGCAGGCGTAGGGGGATGGACCGGATGGTCCGCAAATTGGGGGTGATCTCCTCGCCGGTCACCCCGTCTCCCCGGGTGGCTCCCCGGACCAGGCGGCCGTGCTCATAGGTCAGGGAAACGGCAACACCGTCGAACTTCAGTTCAACCACGTAGTCGACGTCCTCATCAGCCAGGCCGGTGCGCACCCGCCGGTCGAAATCGGCGAGGTCCGCCGCGTTAAAGGCATTCGCAAGGCTGAGCATCGGCGCCCGGTGCTGGACGGTCACGAAGCCCTCGCGCGGCCGCCCGCCCACCCGCTGCGTGGGGGAATCGGGCGTCACCAGTTCAGGATAGGCCGTCTCCAGAGCCACCAGCTCCCGCACCAAGCGGTCGTACTCCGCGTCCTCGATCACCGGGTCATCCAGGACGTAGTACCGGTGATCATGATACTCGATCTCGCGGCGGAGCTCTTCGGCCCGCGCCCGCGCTTCCTCCGGCTTCACTGTGAGCCGTCACCTCCAAGGTCAAGCCTTAGTGACGGGGCTAAACCTTTTAGAGACACCTGGTTGATACGCCTGCCCCGGTCGTCCATCGGTTAAAGTAACCGCTTTTCCACTCCAACGCTTTCAACTTCAGTTTCTCCCAGACTCGGATTATTGACTAGACCAACAGTTGGGCGACCCAACGGATCATCAGGGCCGCCGGAATAAACAGTACCTGCGCCAGCAGAGTGCCCAAAAAGCGCGTTACCGCCAGCCACATCACCATCAACTTCACGTCCCGCCGGCTGCGTTCGCCCCGCATGGCCTGGTCGGTGAGCCGGGCGGCGGTCGGGTCAACCACAGTGGCCACCAGCACGGTCGCAAACCCGTTTACAATCGCCGAGAGCAGCACGGCCGTAGTGCGGTACTGGGGGAACAGCGCCCCTGCGTATAACGCCGAAAGCACCCCGATGGTGTAGATCCCGGTGACAAAAACGTTGGCCACGAGAAAACCTTTGGGAATGGGCAGCCGCTCGCGGGCGGCACCCCGGATGGCTTCCATCCCGGGCATCTGGGCCCCGGTCAGGCTGCGCCAGACCTTGCGCGGCGAGAAGAGAACCCTGGCCGCCAGGCGGGGCACCGAACCCACCTCGTCAAACACCAGGATGACCCGGGAAAACACCTGCACGAACACCGGGATCAGGAACGCCCCCACCACCGTACCGAAGGTGGCCGCCAGAATCACCAGGCGGATGTCGTCGGCCAGGATTCCAAGCTGTGCCTGGTAGAAGGGGGACGCCACCACCTCCTCGACCCGTTCCGGGTGGGCCGCCCCGGCCAGGCCGCGGTTGATCGCCCCCTCCACGATCGTTGACAGAAGCGGGGCTTGAATCGTGTGCGCCGCGCTTGAAATCAAGAAAATGATATTAAAAAGCGAAATCGCGGTGGCCAGGCGCCGCGTCTGGACCCCGGACAGGCGCACCCCGTAAATCAGGGTGTTGATCAGGTGGATCGTCGCGGTCAGCACGGCCACGACAATTAAACGTGTCGCCATCTTACCCTAGCTTTCCCCGTTCGGCGGCCCAAGAATCGGACGCCGCGCCAGCCGCCGCTCTTTCCCCGCTATCTCCGGTTAGAATTCAACTCCTGCTATTAATTTCCTTCAGCCAGACAGCGAATGAAAAAAGGGGCCAGGCCCCTTTTTGATCCAGTTCCCCTTTCTAACCGGCTCTACCCCCGGCCCCGGAGCAGTTCCAGGGGCGCGTAGCGGACCATAAGCGTTTTGACGCCCTGATCGGGAAACGCCACCTTCACCTGGGCGTCCAGGCCGGTCCCGTCGGTCTGGACCACCATGCCTTCGCCCCACTTGCCGTGCCAGACCCGGTCGCCCGGCCGGAACTCGGCTCTTCCGGTTTCCGGCCGTTCCGCCGCCTGTTCCGCAGCGGCCCCTGCTTCCGGTTCCCCGCCCGCGAAAAGCTCGGGCGGGATCTCCCTCAGAAACCGTGATGGCACGCCGTAGTAAACATTCCCGTACAAGAGCCGACTCTCGGCAAGCGTCAGGAAAAGGCGCTCCCGGGCCCGGGTGATGCCCACGTAGCAGAGGCGCCGTTCTTCCTCCATCTCCACCGGTTCGGAGAAGGCCCGGGTGTGCGGGAACACCCCTTCCTCCATCCCGGTCAGAAAGACCACCGGGAATTCCAGGCCCTTCGCGCTGTGCAGGGTCATCAGCGTCACCTGGCTGGATTCCCCGTCGAAACGGTCCAGGTCGGTGTACAACGCCAGGTCGTTTAAAAACTCGGCCAGGGTCCCGCCCCGCTGGAGGTCGAACTCCCGGGTCACTGACAAGAACTCGCTCAGGTTTTCCATCCGGGTGCGCGCCTCCACCGTGCGCTCGGCCTCCAGCGCCGTCAGGTACCCGCTCTCCTCCAGCACCTGCTCGGTCAGGCCGGTCACCCCGCCCTCCCGCTCCCGCCAGCGTGCCAACTGTTCGCCCAGTGCGCCCATCGCCTCCCGCACCCCGGCGCTCAAGCCCCTTATCCGGTCGGCCTCCCGCAGGGCGTCCGCGCACGCCACCGAGCTCTCCCGGACGTAGGCGAAAAACTTGACCAGCGAAGCCTTCCCCACCCCCCGCCGGGGCACGTTGATGATCCGGGTCAGCGCCACGTCGTCGTCCGGGTTGACGATGAGCTTCAGGTAGGCCAAGAGGTCCTTAATTTCCTTGCGGTCGTAAAACTTCACGCCCCCGATGATCGTGTACGGCACCCCGTGGCGCAGGAGTTCGTCCTCCAGCACCCGGGACTGGGCGTGGGTGCGGTAGAACACCGCGAAATCACGGTAACTGCGGCCTTGAGCTCGCAGGCGCCGGATCTCTCGGGCCACGAACCGGGCTTCCGCCCTCTCGTCCCGGGCCTGGTGCAGCACCGGCGCCTCCCCCGCGCCGCGCGCCGTCCAGAGTTCTTTCTCCTTGCGGTGCCGGTTGAACCGGATCACGTGGTTGGCCGCCTCCAGGATGCGGCCCGTGGAACGATAGTTCTGCTCCAGCTTCACCACCCGGGCGTCGGGATAGTCGCGCTCGAAATTCAGGATGTTCCGGAGGTCGGCCCCCCGCCAGCCGTAAATGCACTGGTCCGGGTCGCCGACCACCGTCAGGTTCCGGTGCGTCTGGGCCAGAAGGTTCACCAGGACGTACTGGGCATGGTTGGTGTCCTGGTACTCGTCCACCAGGAGGTGCAAGAAACGCCTCCGGTACTGTTCCAGGACGGGTGGGAACTCGCGGAAAAGCCGCACCGCCAGGAACAGGAGATCGTCAAAGTCCAGCGCGTTGTTCCGCTCCAGGCGCGCCTGGTAGGCGGCGTACACCCGCGCCGTCAGTTCCTGGTGCTGGTCGTAGGCGGCCCCGGCGAACTCCGCCGGGCCGACCAGCGCGTTTTTCTGCCATGAGATGGCGGCGCTGAACATGGCCGGCGGGTGCTGGCGGGGTTCCAGATTCAATTCCTTCAGGCAATCCTTAATGACCGTCTGTTGGTCGGCCTCGTCGTAGATTACGAAGTTCTTGCTGTAGCCGAGCTTTTCGATTTCCCGGCGCAGGATGCGCAGGCAGGCAGCGTGAAAGGTCATCACCCACAGGTCGTCCACCGCGTGGGGCACCAGGCTCGCCACCCGCTCCTTCATCTCCCGGGCAGCCCGGTTGGTGAACGTGATGGCCAGGATGCGGTGGGGCTCGACCCGGTGGACCCGCACCAGGTAAGCGATCCGGCTGGTCAATACCCGAGTCTTGCCGCTGCCGGCCCCCGCCAGAACCAGAAGCGGCCCCCCCGGATGACACACGGCCTCGGCCTGGGCCGGGTTGAGTTCAGTCAGAAAATCCAATTCCCCTGCCTCCAGCAAAATGAATCTCTCCCATTATATCACCGGCGGGACTGCAAGACACAGGATTCCACGGCCCGGAATAGGTGATCCACCGCTCTGGCGGTCTTCGTGATCGCCCTACCGGCGCTCCCTTGCGGTCCCGCATCCTGGTGGTGATCCGGTGGCTGGGCTCGCGGTCCAGGCGCGACTAACATCGCGATGGGAGCCATGGTGCAAAAATCATGGGCCCTTGACGGCTGGCCAAGGACATCATAGTATACCAATATATGATAAACAGCTGATAAGGGGGTAGGGCCGTGTTCTTCAAGAAGAAGGATGAACCCGGGAAGGCTGAAGCCACCCAGGTCAACATCGGGGGAGTCCGGGTGGGAATCATCGGCATAGACGACGCCCTAGAGGCTGTGAAAAAACTGGATCTGAAAACGGACCGGGAGATCGGAAACGCATTGGTGGAGTTGCTGCGTCCGAATAACTACATTCCCGAGGCAGCCCTGGACGAGTACCGGGCCGATCTGGCACGCTATTACCGGATCCGGATGGGGTTGCCCGTGGAAAAACGAGCCCCGGTGCCCGGCCTCCTGGAGATCAAGGTTCTCGGACCGGGCTGCAGCCGCTGCAAGCAGGTGTTCGAGCTGGTGCGCGACGTGGTGGCGGAAGAAGGCATCGCGGCCGATCTGGAATACGTGGACGACATCGCCGAGTTCGCCAACTACGGGGTACTGATCACTCCGGCGCTCCTGATCAACGGAGAGGTCAAGCTGGCCGGGAAGGCCCCGACCAGAAACCAACTGGTTGCGTGGCTGAAGGAAGCGAATTCATAAGGGAAACACACGGTTCCGGAAGCGCCGGGCGAGGGGGCACGCCCGCCTCCCCCCACCGTTTTCTACTTCCGCCGCGCCTGCAGTTCCCGCAGGACGTCGTCGAGGTGCACGTTCTTCTCCGCGAGCAGCACCAGGACGTGGAAGAATAGGTCGGCCACCTCGTTGATCACTTCTTCGCGGATGTTGTTCTTCGCGCCGACGATGACCTCGGTGGTTTCCTCGCCCACCTTCTTCAGGATCTTGTCCAACCCTTTGTCGAAAAGGTAGGTGGTGTAGGCGCCGGCGGGCCGCTTTTGCTTGCGGTCCTTGATCAGTGCGTACAGCATCTCCAGCACCCCGCAGGTGGCCTGAAACTCCTCCTCGCTTAGCACCCGCTTACGGGGTTTTTTGACCTCGTCGGCCTCGGGCGGCTTGCGCCCGTACACCACATCCGGGTCAAAGGCGAGTTCACCCACGACGGCCACGCCGCCGGTGGGGTCCATCCGGTAGTGGAAACAACTGCGGTAACCCTCGTGGCAGGCCGCGCCGACCTGATTCACCCTGATCAGCAAGGTGTCGGCGTCGCAGTCGTGATAGATCTCGTCCACTATCTGCACGTGCCCGGAGGTCTCCCCCTTCTGCCAAAGCTTCTGGCGGCTCCGGCTCCAGAACCAGGTGTGACCGGTCGTCACGGTCTTCTCAATGGCATCGCGGTTCATCCAGGCCACCATGAGCACCTCATAGGTCCGCGCGTCCTGAATAACGGCCGGGATCAGACCGTCCTTGTCGAGCTTGATTTTGTCCAGTTTGTACGGCATCTGGGGAAACACCTCCAGAATAAACCTCAAATACCATTGAGCACGGAACCTGTCGACGCGCAGCACGGAGCCAAGCGGCGGCTCCACCGGCCCCCTATAGGCGCACCGCAATCCCCCGTGCCGCCAAATACTCCTTGACCTCGCGGATCGAGTACTCCCCGAAGTGGAAGATCGAGGCGGCCAGGGCCGCGTCCGCACCTCCTTCGGTCAGGCCCTCGGCGATGTGCTCGAGCGTGCCCACCCCGCCCGACGCGATCACCGGGATACGCACGGCATCGGCGACCGCCCTGGTCAGCAGCAGATCGTACCCGTCCTTCGTGCCGTCACGGTCCATGCTGGTGAGCAGGATTTCACCGGCTCCCAGCGACTCCACCCGGCGCGCCCATTCCACCGCATCCAGTCCGGTCGGCGTACGACCCCCGTGGATGTATACCTCCCATTTACCGGAACCGGTCTGTTTGGCGTCGATCGCCGCGACGATGCACTGGGTGCCGAACTTCTCGGCGGCTTCGGCGATCAGTCCCGGGTTCTTTACGGCGGCAGTGTTTATTGAAACCTTGTCCGCGCCCGCCTTCAGGATTGCCCGGATGTCCTCGACGGTCCGGATCCCACCCCCCACGGCGAACGGGATGAACACCTGCTCGGCCGTCCGGCGCACCATGTCGAGCACGATGTCCCGCCCCTCGGCCGAGGCGGTGATATCCAGGAACACCACCTCGTCGGCGCCCTCCCGGTCGTAGACGGCGGCCAGTTCCACCGGATCGCCGGCGTCCCGCAGGTTCACAAAGTTGACGCCCTTAACCACGCGGCCCCGGTTCACATCGAGGCAGGGAATGATCCTCTTGGCCAACATTATCCTTCTCCTTCCGCTCAAGAGCCAAGGCTTCGGCCAGGGTGATCGTGCCGGCGTACAGCGCCTTGCCGATGATCACGCTGTCCACGCCCAGGTGCTCCAGTTTTTTAAGGGCCCGGAGGTCCTCCAGCCGGGAGACCCCGCCCGAGGCAATGACTTTCAGTTCGGTATGCGCCGCCACACGCGCGATCTCTTCCAGGTTGGGGCCCTCAAGGGTGCCGTCCCGTTTCACATCGGTGAACACCACCCGCCGCACGCCCCGCCGGACTAACTCTTCCAGGAACGGCAGAACATCCGTTGCGGCCGTCTGCTCCCAGCCCTGCACGCAGACCCGGCCGTCCCGGCAGTCGACGCCCACCACGATCCGCTCCCCGTAGGCGGCCACCACCGCGTCCAGGAACTCCGGGTTAGTCAGGGCGGCGGTGCCCAGGATCACCCGGTCAACTCCGTGTTCCAAGTAGCACTTGACGTTCTCCGGGTTACGGATGCCGCCGCCCACCTGTACCGGGATGTTAACGCTTTTGACGATGTCCAGCACCACCCCGCTGTTCTGCGGCTTGCCCGTGAACGCCCCGTCGAGGTCCACCACGTGCAGCCGACGGGCGCCCTGCTCCTCCCAGGTCCGGGCCACAGCCACCGGGTCGGTGCTGTAAACCGTCTCCTGGTCCGCGCGCCCCTGAAAAAGCCGTACACAACGGCCCCCGCGCAGGTCTACCGCCGGGATGATCAGCATTATTCAATCATCCTTCCAAAGTTCCGCAGGACCTGAAGCCCCAGGGAACTGCTCTTCTCCGGGTGGAACTGGATGCCGAATACCTTGTCCCGGCTCACCACCGAGGCGAACCGCACGCCGTATTCAGTCTCTCCCAACACGATTCCGGGGTCGGCGGGCGCCACGTAGTAGGAATGCACGAAGTAGAAACGGCTGCCGTCCGGAATCCCGTCGAACAGGGGCGGGGAACCGCGGAAAAACACCTGGTTCCAACCCATGTGCGGCACCTTCACTTCCGCGGGCAGCCGCCGCACCCGGCCCGGGAAAACCCCGAGGCCGGGCGTTGGGCCCCACTCCTCACCGGCCTCGAACAAGAGCTGCTGCCCCAGGCAGATGCCCAGGAAGGGCTTGCCCGCGGACACCGCCCGCAAAATCGCCTTATCCATCCCGGCCGCACGGAGGTTCGCCATCGCGTCCGCGAACGCGCCGACGCCGGGGAGCACCACCCCGGCCGCCCGGTCCACCTCCCGCGGGTCGGCCGTGATTACGGCCGCCCAGCCGGCCGTTTCCAGGCCTTTCAAAGCGCTCATCAGGTTCCCGGTACCGTAGTCGATAACCGCAATATACTTGTCAGTCACTTTATTAGTTGATAACCCCCTTGGTCGAGGGGACCCCACGTTGGGCATTAATCCGTGCCGCCGACCCCAATGCCACGCCCAGGCCCTTAAAGACCGCCTCAATTATGTGGTGGGTGTTCGCCCCGGCCAGCAGGCGGACGTGCAGGTTGAATCGGCCGTTGTAAGCCAGGGCCCGCAGAAATTCCTCCACCAGTTCGGTGTCGAACCGGCCGACCTGGGGGGAGGGCATCGGCACATCAAAGGCCAGGTACCCCCGGCCGCTGAGGTCGACGGCCACCAGGGCCAGGGCGTCGTCCATCGGCACGATCGCGTGCCCGAACCGTCCGATCCCGGCTTTATCCCCCAACGCCTTCACCAGGGCCTCACCCAGACAGATCCCCACGTCCTCCACCGTGTGGTGGTCGTCGACATCCAGGTCGCCGCGCGCCCGGATCTGCAGGTCAAACCCGCTGAACTTGGCCGTCAGGGCCAGCATGTGCTCCAGGAAGGGCACCCCGGTGTCCAGGGCGTATTCCCCGGTCCCGTCCACCTGCAGCTGCACCCGGATCTCGGTCTCCCTGGTTTGTCTGCGCACTTCCGCCTTTCTGATCAGCATCCGAAAACCCTCGCTTTCGATTTTCGCCATCGGCCCTGAAAGGCCCTTTTTACTGGTTTCCGCCAGCCGGTGGTCACTACCCGGTCCGCAGCACGTCAGCCAACCGGTTGCAAAAAATCAGGTTCTCCTCGGGCCGGCCGACCGACACCCGCAGGCAGCTCGGCAGGTCCGGACGGTCCAGCAGGCGCACCAGCACACCCCGCTGCAAAAGCCCGCTGAACACCTGCTGGGCGCGCATCTCGGTCCGGAACAGCAGGAAATTCGCCCGGGACGGGTAGACGGTAAGCCCCGGCAGGTAACGCATCGCCGCGAACAGCTCGTCCCGCGACCGGCAGATCTGCCGGACACGGCGCTCGAACAGCGGTTGCCATTCCAGCACCCGGATGGCGGCCTGTTGGGTGAAGGCGTTCACGTTAAAGGGCTGCTGGACGCGTTGGATGATCCCAGTCACCTCCGGTCCGGCCAGCATATAGCCCAGCCGGAGCCCGGCCAAGCCGAACGCCTTGGAAAAGGTGCGTAAGAGCACCAGCTGCGGGTATTTGTCCAGTAGGGACACGGCCGTTTCGCCGCAGAACTCGTAGTAGGCTTCGTCTAGCACCACCACCGCCCTGGTGTGCTTAAGGATTTTCTCCGTCACCTCCAAAGGGGTGGTGTTCCCGGTCGGGTTGTTCGGAGAACACAGCACCACCATTTTCACTCCGGGCCGGGTGGCGGCCTCGATCACGGCGTCCGGGTCCACGCTGAAATCGGCCTTGCGGGGCAGGGCCACCGGCTCGGCCCCCGCGATGACCGCGTGAATCTCATACATCGTGAATGTCGGCGTGCAGATCACCACCTTGCCCCCGGCGGCGAAGGCCAGCATCAGGTCCAGGATCAGCTCGTCCGATCCGTTGCCGACCGTGATCCGGTTTCGGTCCACGCCGGTGTACCGGGACAGGGACTCCCGCAGTTGCAGCGCCGACGGGTCCGGATAGCGCCCGAAGGTTTGTCCACCTATGGTGCTTAAGACCTCTTCCAGGACTTGCTCGGGAAAGTCATAGTTGTTCTCGTTGGCGTCCAGCTTGATCATCCCAGGGTATACCGGGACGTGGTAGGGCTGCAAGTCCAATAGTTCCGAACGCACCAGTTCATTTATGGAACGCATGCCCTCATTCCCCCCGTTCCCCGAGCCTGACCTGGACCGCCAGGGCGTGGGCCGGCAGCCCTTCCACCCCGGCCAGTTCGATGACCTTCGGGCCGAGTTGTTCCAGGCTCCGGCGCGAACAGTGGATCACGTTGATCCGCTTCAAAAAGGTATCCACCCCGAGGCCGGAAAAGAACCGCGCCGTGCCCCCGGTGGGCAGCACGTGGTTCGGCCCGGCGAGATAATCTCCCACCGCCACCGGGGAGTAGGGCCCCAAAAACACCGCGCCGGCATTCTTCACCCGGTCCAGCCAGTGTTCCGGATCGGCCACCATCAACTCCAGGTGTTCCGGAGCAAAACAATTGGCCAGGCCGAAAGCCTCGTCCAGGTCACGGGTGACCACGATCAGGCCGCCGTCCGCGAGGGCCCTGGTCAGAAGCTCCCGCCGCTCCAGCCCGTCCAGGAGGCGGACCACTTCATCACGCACTTTGCCAGCCAACTCCCAGCTCGGCGTAAGCAGCACGGCGCGCGCCAGCACGTCGTGCTCGGCCTGCGCCAGCAGGTCGGCGGCCACGTACACCGGGTCGGCCCCGGCGTCGGCAATGATCAGCACCTCCGAAGGGCCGGCGAGCATGTCGATGTCCACCCGTCCGAACACCTGCTGCTTGGCCACGGTCACGTAGATGTTCCCCGGGCCCGTGATCTTGTCTACCCGGCGGATGCTCGGCGTGCCGTAGGCCAGGGCGGCCACCGCCTGGGCGCCGCCCACCTTGTAGATTTCCTCCACCCCGGCTTCCGTGGCGGCAACCAGGGTGTACGGGTGCATCCCGCCACCCCGCGCCGGGGGAGTCACCATCGCGATCTCCTTCACCCCGGCCACCACCGCCGGAATGGCATTCATCAACACCGAGGACGGGTAGGAAGCCGTGCCGCCGGGCACGTAAATGCCGACCCGGTCCAGGGGCCGCACCAACTGGCCCAGCCAGACACCCTCACCGGTATCAAACCAGGAACGGGGCAACTGCCGGCGATGAAAGGCAAGAATCCGGTCTCGGGCCAGACGGATGGTTTCCAGAAAGCGAGCGTCCACCTCGCGGTAAGCCGATCGCACCTCGTCCTTGGACACCCGCAGGTCGGCGGGCTCAAGTTCCACCCCGTCAAAGCGGGCCGTAAAAGCGCACAGGGCCTGATCACCCTCCACCCGCACCACTTGAATGATCTCGTTCACCCGGAGCACAATCTCGTCCGGCACGACGAATTCGCGGATAAACCCCCTCCGGGCGGCTTCCCCCGCGGCTATCGTCTTGAGCAACACAAAGGCCCCCTTGCTCTTCGATAGCATCATTTTACTATACCCGGGCGTAAAAAGGCGAGAAATTTGTCGTGGCGGCCTGCCTAGCGCAGAAGGTCGAACACACAAAAAAGGGGCCAGGCCCCTTTTTACTATCTTTGACTTTTAGGGAGGGCTTTGCGGCCGATATCCCGCCGGAAATACATCCCCTCAAAGCTGATCAATTCAGCGGCCGCGTAAGCCAGCCGGATGGCCTCCGGAAGCTCGCCGGCCACGGCGGTTACTCCCAGCACCCGGCCCCCAGCGGTTACCAATCGTCCGTCCCGCTCGGCCGTGCCGGCGTGGAAAACAAGCGCCCCGGTGAGTTCGGCGGCCTCCAGCCCCCCAATGACGCACCCCTTGCGGTAATCCCCGGGGTACCCTCCGGAAGCAAGCACGACGCAAACGGCCGCACCCGGACGCCAGGAAAGATCGACTTCGTGCAGGCGGCCCTCGATCACAGCCTCGGCGATATCCACCAGGTCGGTTTCGAGCAGGGCCAACAGGGGTTGGGCTTCCGGGTCACCGAAACGCACGTTGAACTCCAGCACCTTCGGCCCCTCGGCCGTGAGCATCAGCCCGGCGTAGAGCACTCCCCGGTAAGGCGTCCCGCTTTCCCGGAGCGCGCGCACCGTGGGTGCCAGGATCTCTTCGGCTATCCGGGTGTAGATTTCGGGCGTGCACACCGGTGCGGGGGCGTAGGCGCCCATCCCGCCGGTGTTGGGCCCAAGATCACCCTCAAAAACCGGCTTGTGGTCCTGAGCCGGCAGCATGGGACGGATGGTCCGCCCGTCGGTGAACGCCAGGATACTGACCTCCTCACCGGAAAGTCGTTCCTCCACCACCACGCGGTTCCCGGCCGCACCGAAAGCCCGGGCCACCATCACCTCATCCACGGCGGCCAGCGCCTCCTCGACGCCGTCGCACACGATGACCCCCTTGCCGGCGGCCAAACCGTCGGCTTTGACCACGCACGGCCCGTCCAGATGGCGGACGTACTCCCGCGCGGCGGCGGGATCCGCAAAGGTCCGGTGAGCCGCCGTCGGAATCCCGTATGCGGCCATCAGGTCTTTGGCGAAAGCCTTACTGCCCTCAAGCGCCGCCCCCTGCCGGCGAGGCCCGAATACCCTTAAGCCCGCTTCTTCAAACACATCGGCCAGACCGTCCACCAGCGGCGCTTCCGGACCGGCAAACGTCAGGTCGACGCCCCGCTTGCGGGCGAGGTCCAGAAGACCCGGAATGTCACCGGCCGACACCGGAACGCACTCGGCCAGCCGGGCCATCCCCGGATTACCCGGGGCGGCGATGATTTCGCCGACCCGCGGGCTTTTGCTCAATTTCCATACCAGGGCGTGCTCCCGCCCGCCCCCGCCGATTACCAGAATCCTCACTTTGGATCTCCTTTCACCTGGGTCCTGAAAAGAATTCAGAAACCTCACTGCTGTTTGGACAAAGGAACAGCCCCTTTTTTCCCGCCCGTCATACGTACCGCGAAGAGCAAGACTGTCTATGCGGGAAAAGGAGCCCTAACCCCAGTCCCTAACCCGTCCATGTGAAAGTCAGGGAAAGTAAAAAGGGGCCTGGCCCCTTTTTTGTGGGTTTAGTGCTTGAAGTGGCGGACGCCGGTGAACACCATCGCGATCCCCCGGGCGTCCGCAGCTTCGATCGACTCCTGGTCCCGCATCGAGCCTCCTGGCTGGACGATGGCTGTAATGCCCGCCTCGGCCGCCGCGACCACGGTGTCCGCAAACGGGAAAAAGGCGTCGGATGCCAGCACGGCGCCCAGAGCCTTGTCCCCGGCCTGTTCCAGGGCGATCCGCGCCGCTCCGACCCGGTTCATCTGCCCGGCCCCCACGCCGATGAGCGTCTGCTCACGGGTCACCACGATGGCGTTGGACTTGACGTGCTTGACGATCTTGAAAGCGAAATCCATCTCGACAAGTTCTTCAGGTGTGGGTGCGCGCCGGGTCACCACCCGGAAGTTGGTGTAGGGAAAGAGCTGGCGGTCAGCCTGCTGCACCAGAAGGCCCCCGTTCACTTTCCGGACGTCCATCCAGTCCAGGGTGAGCGGGGTCAGGTCTCCAGTTTCGAGCACCCGCAGATTCTTCTTGTCACTCAATACCGCCAGCGCCTCGGGCGTGAACTGCGGGGCGATGACCGCCTCCAGGAAAATCTTGACCATCTCATGCGCCGCCTCTTCGTCCACCGGGCAGTTAAAAGCGACAATTCCGCCGAAGGCGGAAACCTCGTCGGCCGCAAAGGCCCGGCGGTACGCCTCGGCCGGAGACGGGCGGCAGGCCGTTCCACACGGGTTGTTGTGCTTGACGATCACCGCCGCCGGCGTACTGAATTCCCGGACCAGTTCCAGGGCGGCATTCAGGTCGAGGATGTTGTTGTACGAAAGCTCCTTGCCCTGCCGCTGCACGGCGGAAGTCACCGAAGCTCCCCGCCGGCGCGGGTCCTGGTAAAAGGCCGCCTTCTGGTGGGGGTTCTCGCCGTAGCGCAAGAGCTGCTTTCTCTCAAACGGCAGCGCGATTTCCCCCGGGAAGAGGTCCTGTTCCTCCACGAACTCGCCCAGGTAAGCGGCGATCACGGCGTCGTAGTGGGCGGTGTGCGCAAAGGCCTCCCGGGCCAAGGTCAGGCGCATCCGGTCGTCGACCGTTCCCGCCTTGAGGGCGGCCAGCACTTCCGGGTACCGGTCCGGGTTCACGACCACCAGCACGTGACGGTGGTTCTTGGCCGCTGCCCGAAGCATCGCCGGCCCGCCGACGTCGATCTGTTCAACGGCCTCCTCCAGGGTGACGCCCTGCCGGGCGATGGTCTCCTTAAACGGATAGAGGTTGACCACCACCAGGTCCACCGGGCGGATCCCAAACTCGGCCAGTTGCCCCATGTGCTCGGGCGTGCGCCGGGCTAGAATTCCCCCGTGGATGCGGGGGTGCAGCGTCTTTACCCGGCCTCCGAGGATCTCGGGAAACTCGGTGACCTCGGACACTCCAAGCACCCCGAAGCCCATCTCCCGGAGTACCCGGGCCGTGCCCCCGGTGGACACGATCTCCATCCCCAGTTCGGTCAGGCCCTGAGCCAGCTCCAGCAACCCCCGCTTGTCGGAAACACTGATCAGTGCCCGCTGCATTGCCATATAAAAAAGCCTCCTTAAAAAAGATGACTACGGGCAGCGATCCCGCCGCGACCTGGTGAATTTCTCAGGATGAATCCGCACCCGCCGGCCCTCCAGCTCCAGACGCCCCTCCAGGTACAGCTGAATGGCTTCCAGGTAAATGCAGTGTTCCTGCTCCAGAATTCGTTCGGACAGGCTCTCGACCGTATCATCGTGGTGCACGGGCACCACGGCCTGCATAATAATCGGCCCCGCATCCACCGCTTGATCCACAAAGTGCACGGTGCAGCCGGTATAGCGCACGCCGTGCTCCAGGGCCTGCCGCTGGGCTCCGATTCCCGGAAAAGCCGGCAGCAGGGATGGGTGGATGTTCATAACTCGGTTCTTGTAAGCGTTCAGGAAGACCGGGGTCAGAATGCGCATAAACCCGGCCAGGCATACCAGTTCTACCTCGTGCCGCTCCAAAATGGAAATTATCCGGCGCTCCGCACTTTCTCTATCCGGAAAAGCACCATAATCCACAAAAAACTCGGGGATGCCGGCCTGACGGGCCCGTTCCCGGGCTTGAGCTTCGGGCTGGTCAACCACCACCACAGCGACCTGCGCCTCCAGATCGCCCCTTTTGGTGGAATCGATCATCGCCTGCAGGTTGGTGCCCCGGCCTGAAGCCAGCACTCCCAGTCTCAGTTTCATCGCAGGTGACCCCCTCACCCAGTCAAAAGACTTGCGAACCGTCACTGCAAAAGCACCGATCGCGCGGCAATGGGTCAGATAAATTGCAGGCCGGACGCTTACGCCCGGCGGTTCTTCTAAGCCAACTGCACTTCATTTTGACCCCGCACCACCTCCCCGATCAGGAAGGCCGGCTCCCGGTGTTCCCGCAGCGCCGCGATCACCTGGTCGGCCTCAGCCGGCGGCACCACCAGCACGAAGCCGATGCCCATGTTGAACGTCCGGTACATTTCGGATTCCTCGACCCCGCCCAGTTCCTGAATCAGGCTGAAAATGCCCGGCACCGGCCAGGTCCCGCGGCGGAGCCGGACGGCCACGCCCCGGGGCAGGATGCGGGGAATGTTCTCCAGAAGCCCCCCCCCGGTGATGTGGGCCATGCCCCGCACCTTGAACCGCTTCAGCACGGAGAGCACGGGGCGCACGTAGATCCGGGTGGGCACCAGAAGCTCTTCACCCACCGTCCGTCCCAGAGAAGGGAGGTAGTTGTCGATTTCGTAATTCGCCACGTCAAAGAGCACTTTCCGGGCCAGCGAGTAACCGTTGCTGTGCAGCCCGGCGGACGCGCAGCCGATGAGAAGATCCCCGGCACGGATGTCCGCCCCGCTGATCACCCGGCTCCGCTCCACCACGCCCACCACGAAGCCGGCAAGGTCGTATTCATCCGGCGCGTAGAAACCCGGCATCTCGGCCGTCTCTCCGCCGATGAGCGCGCAGCCGGCCTTGCGGCAGCCCCAGGAAACGCCCTCGATGATCGCGGCCACCTTCTCGGGTTCCAGGCGGCCGACGGCGAGGTAGTCCAGGAAAAACAGCGGTTCGGCCCCGTGCACCAGAATGTCGTTCACGCACATAGCCACCAGGTCGATGCCCACGGTGTCGTGGCGGTCCGCCATAAAGGCCACGCGCAGTTTGGTGCCCACTCCGTCGGTTCCGGAAACCAGTACCGGTTCCCGGTACTTTTCGGTGTCCAGCGCAAAAAGGCCGCCGAAACCCCCGATGTCGGTCAAGACTCCGGGTCTGAAGGTCCGGCGGACCGCTTGGCGCATAAGCTCAACGGCCCGGTTCGCGGCCGCGATGTCCACGCCGGCCGCGGCGTAGGTCAGACCCTTGTCATTCCTTTTCATTGAAGACCGCCCACCCAATTAAAGCTTATCACAACTAAAAGCAGAACCGAAGGGGCTGTTTTATTTGTATTTAAAGACTGCACAGCTGCCCCCGCCGTCGACCGGAACCGGGTAGCGGCCGTCGAAACAGGCCGTGCAGAAATTCCGCCCGTAGTCCCCGAACGCCCCCAACAGCCCCTCCAGGCTAAGATAGGCCAAGGTGTCGGCTCCGGTGAACTCCCGGATCTCCTCCACTTCTTTTTCGGCGGCGATCAACTCCTTCCGGTTGGAGGTGTCGATGCCGTAATAGCAGGGGTGGGTGATCGGCGGGGAACTCAAGCGCAGGTGAATCTCGCGCGCCCCCGCTTCCCGCAGCAGCCGCACGATCTTGCCGCTGGTCGTGCCACGCACCAGGGAATCGTCCACCAGGACCACCCGCTTCCCGGCGAGCACCTCCCGGATCGGGTTGAGTTTCAGGCGCACCCCCAGTTCGCGCTGGTTCTGGGAGGGCTGAATGAAGGTCCGGCCGATGTACCGGTTCTTCATCAACCCCTCCTCTAGGGGAATGCCCGAACCGTCCGCATAGCCCCGGGCGGCGGGCGTTCCGGAGTCGGGCACGGGGAGTACGATGTCGGCGTCCGCCGGGCACTCCCGGGCCAACTGCTCGCCCAGTTTCCGGCGGACCCGGTTCACGTTGAAGCCGTCGATGCAGCTGTCCGCCCGGGCAAAATAAATGTATTCGAACACACAGTGCGCCCAGTGTTCCCGCCTGGCGACCTGGATCGAGTTCATTCCGTTTCGGTCCAGGACCACGATCTCACCCGGCGCCACATCCCGGAGGAAACGCGCGCCGATGGTGTCCAGAGCGCAGGATTCGGAAGCGACCACCACGGCGTTCCCCAACTCGCCGAGGCACAAGGGGCGGAAACCGTACGGGTCGCGCACGGCCAGCAACTGGTTTTCCGCCAGGATCACCAGGGAATAGGCACCCCGGATTTCCCGGACACAGTGTGCGAGCGCCTCTTCCAGGTCGCGCCCGCCGCTGCGGGCGATCAGGTTGACGATGACCTCGCTGTCCGTGGTCGTCTGAAACACCGCGCCTTCGGCGGCCAGCTGGCGGCGCAGGCTTTCGGTGTTGGTCAGGTTCCCGTTGTGGGCCAGCCCGATCTGACCGCGCCCGTAATGAAACACCAGGGGTTGGGCGTTAATCGGGTGGCTTGCCCCGGTGGTCGAATAGCGGACGTGCCCAATGGCCAGGTGTCCGCGCAGGTCGTTGATCACCCGGTCGTTGAACACTTCCGGAATCAGGCCCATCCCCTTATGCAGTTCGATGCGCCACCCGTCGGCAACCGCCATCCCCGCGCTTTCCTGCCCGCGGTGTTGGAGGGCGTACAGGCCGTAAAAGGTTAACCGGGCCACATCCAGTCCGGGTCCGTAGATACCGAACACACCGCAGTAGTGCCGCGGTCGGTCTTCGATGTGCAACTCCAACCCACTCCTATCTGATCAGGCGCCTCATTATCTCGGCGTAGGCTTCCTCCACCCCGCCCAGATCACGGCGAAACCGGTCCTTGTCGAGCTTTTTCTTGGTGTCCCGGTCCCACAGCCGGCAGGTGTCGGGAGAAATCTCGTCGGCGAGGACAAGCCGCCCGTCGTCGAGGGTCCGCCCAAATTCCAGCTTAAAGTCCACCAGGTCAATCCCCCGGCCGGCCAGGTACTCCTTCAAAACCTCGTTCACCACCAGCGCCGCCGCCCGCATGGCCTCCACCTCTTCGGGCGCGGCCAGGTTCAGGAGCCGGATGTGGTCGTTGTTGATCAGCGGGTCATGCAGTTCGTCGCTTTTGTAATAGGTCTCCACCACCGGTTGGTCAAGGACCAGGCCTTCCTCCAGCCCCAGGCGCTTGGCCAGGCTGCCGGCGGTGATGTTCCGCACCACGATTTCCAGGGCAATGATCCGCACCGCCCGGACCACCATCTCCCGGTCGCTCACGAGCTCCACGAAATGCGTAGGCACCCCGTGCCGCTCCAGCAACTGGAACAGGTGCGCGGACACCAGGTTGTTCACAACGCCCTTGCCGGCGATCGTGCCCTTCTTCAGGCCGTCGAACGCCGTGGCGTCGTCCTTGTATTCCACCAGGTACAGCCCCGGGTCGGGTGTCCGGTAAATCTTCTTGGCCTTACCCTCATACAAAAACTCGGTCTTTTCCATAGTTGATACTTGTTGATCCTCCATAAATATTCGCGTTGTTTATTCGGACAGCCCGAACCGGCTGTAAACCCGGCCGATCCGCTTGGTAAAATAACCGTAGTCAAACAGCGCGTCCAACTCCTCCGGACCCAAGACCGCCTGCACCCCGGGATCTTCACCCAGCAACTCCCGCAAGGGGCGGCCGGTTTCCCAACAGCGCATGGCGTTGTCCTGGACCAGCGCGTAGGCCGCTTCCCGCGAGAGCCCCTTCTCGATCAGGGCCAAAAGCACCCGCTGGGAAAACACCAGCCCGTGGGTGCGCTCCAGGTTCCGGCGCATGTTGTCCGGATACACCAGGAGGTCGGTCACCACGTCCGTGAACCGGAACACCATATAGTCCAGCACCGTGGTGCTGTCCGGGATCACCACCCGCTCCACCGAGGAATGGGAGATATCCCGCTCGTGCCAGAGGGCCACGTTTTCGAGTCCCACGATCGCGTTCGCCCGCAGGAGCCTGGCAAGACCCGAAATCCGCTCGCACACGATGGGGTTGCGCTTGTGCGGCATCGCCGAAGAGCCCTTTTGCCCAGCCCGGAAAGGCTCCTCCACCTCCCGCAGGTCGGTGCGCTGCAGGTTCCTGATCTCCACCGCGAATTTCTCCAACCCGCTTCCGATCACAGCCAGCGCCGCCAGGAAGGCGGCGTGCCGGTCCCGCTGGATTACCTGGGTGGAGACTTTCTCCGGGGTCAGGCCCAGCCTAGCGCAAACGTACTCCTCCACAAACGGGTCGACCGTCGAGTAGGTGCCCACCGCCCCGGCGAGCTTACCCACGCTGATCTCGGCGATCGCCCGGTCCATTCGCTCCAGCCCGCGCTCCACCTCGGCCGCCCAGAGCAAAAACTTCAAGCCCAACGTAGTCGGTTCGGCATGCACGCCGTGCGTCCGGCCCGGCATCAGGGTGTCCCGGTATGCCTCGGCCTGCCGCAGAAGCACCGCGTGCAGTTTCTCCAGCCGTCTCCGGATCAAAAGGCCGGCTTCGCGCATCCGCACCGCCAACGCCGTGTCCACCACGTCCGACGAAGTCAGCCCCAGGTGCAGGTAGCGGGCCTCCACACCCACGTATTCCCCTACACAGGTTAGAAAAGCAATCACGTCGTGGCGGGTCGTCTTTTCAATCTCCAGGATCCGGGCCACGTCGAAGCGGGCCCGCTCTCGGATCACCCGCACGGCCTCCCGAGGCACCTGACCCAATTCGGCCATAGCCTCGGCCGCCAGCACCTCTATTTCCAGCCACTTGGCGAAGCGGTTTTCGTCCGACCAGATCCGGCCCATTTCCGGCAGGGTATACCGTTCAATCACCGGGGCCGTCTCCCCCCTCCCCGGCATAGGCCACGGCCTGACTACCCATCAGGATTCCAACTAAAGGATCCGCCAAAGCCATCCACCTCCGACTCGTGCTATTTTCATTATAACGTATCCCACGAAGGAATCCCTTACCACCCTCGATTCTCCTCATCCATCCGGCAGAACCGCCCCTCAGGTTACCTCCTGTATACGCTGTGCGGCGCGCCGGGGCGCTGACCGCAGGTCCCCTTGGGAGCATTACTCCCACTCTATGGTTCCCGGTGGCTTGGACGTAATGTCGTACACCACCCGGTTGATGCCTTTCACCTCGTTGACCAGCCGCCGTGACATCGTCTCCAGCACCTCGTACGGCAGCCGCACCCAGTCGGCGGTCATGGCGTCCACGCTTTCCACCGCCCGGATCACAATAGTATAGCCGTAAGTCCGCTCATCCCCCATCACACCCACGCTCCGAATAGGAGGCAGCACGGCGAAGGACTGCCAGACCTGCCGGTACAGCCCGGCCCGCCGGATCTCCTCGTCCACGACCGCGTCGGCCGCGCGCAAGCACTCCAGTTTCTCCCGGGTGACCTCGCCCAGCACGCGCACCGCCAGCCCCGGCCCCGGGAAAGGCTGCCGCCACACGATCTCTTCCGGCAGGCCCAACTCCTCACCGAGCACGCGCACCTCATCCTTGAAAAGCCAACGCAGCGGTTCAATCAGCTTAAAACGGATGTCTTCGGGAAGCCCCCCGACGTTGTGGTGGGTCTTGATCACCGCCCCGGTGGCCGTTCCGCTCTCCACCACGTCCGGGTAGATGGTCCCCTGGACCAGGAAGTCGATCGGGCCGAGCTTGGCCGCTTCCTCCTCAAAGACCCGGATGAACTCCGTCCCGATGATCCGCCGTTTAGCCTCCGGGTCTTCCACCCCGGCCAGGCGGTCCAAAAAGCGGTCCTGGGCTTCCACGTGCACCAGCCGCATCCCGAAGCGGCGCGCGAAGGTCTCCCGTACCTGTTCGGACTCACCCTGCCGCAGCAGGCCGTGATCGACAAACACGCAGGTCAGCCGGTCTCCCACGGCCCGGTGCACCAGCGCCGCCGCCACCGAAGAGTCCACACCCCCGCTCAGGGCGCACAACACCCGGCCGTCACCGACCTCCCGCCGAATCTGGGCGACCGCGTCCTCCAGGAACGAAGACATGGTCCAGTCTCCGCGGCAGCCGCACACCTCGTAAAGAAAACGCTGCAGAATCTGAACACCCCTGGGGGTATGCCGCACCTCGGGGTGAAACTGCAACCCGAACAACTTCCGCACCGGGTCGGCCATCGCCGCGACGGGCGAGTGGGCGGTGCGCGCCGTAACCGCGAAACCCGGGGGCGGCGCGTCCACCCGGTCGCCGTGGCTCATCCAGCACCTTTCACGGTCCTCCAGTCCCCGGAACAAACCGCTCCCGTCCAACACCTCTAGCTCGGTCTTGCCGTATTCCCGCCGCTCCGCCGGTGAGACCGTGCCGCCAAGCTGGCGGGCCATCAGCTGCATGCCGTAGCAGATCCCCAGGATCGGAATCCCGGCGTCGTAAAGCGAAACCGCGCACTGGGGCGCGCCCTCCTGGTAGACGCTCGACGGGCCGCCGGAAAAGACAATCCCCTTCGGCCGCCGGGAGACGATGTCCTCCGCGGGAGTGTGGTAGGGCAGGATTTCGCAATAAACCCGGCACTCTCTGATCCGCCGGGCGATCAGCTGGGTGTACTGCCCGCCGAAATCGAGCACCAGCACAAACTCATCAACGGGTGCCTGCACGGGGGAACCTCCTCCTGAATTCACCATTCCTATTCTGAATTCTGGATTCTGAATTCTGAATTCTTCTTCCCATAGACCTCGGGCTTCAGAACCCAGACGTCGGGCAAGTTGCGGTAGCGCCCGCCGTAGTCCAGCCCATATCCGACCACGAACTCGTCCGGAATCACAAAACCCGGGTAATCGATCGGCACCTCGACCCGCCGCCGGTTGGGCTTGTCCAGCAACACACAGACCCGCAGGCTGGCCGGGTTCCGGGTGCGGAGAGTTTCCAGCAGGTAGTTCAGGGTGAGGCCGGTGTCGACGATGTCCTCGATCAGGAGCACGTCTTGGCCCTCGATGCTCTCATCCAGGTCCTTCAGGATGCGGACCACCCCGGATGAGGAAGAGGAAAGGCCGTAGCTGGCTACGGCCATGAAATCGAAAGAAACGGGTATGGAGATGGCCCGGACCAGGTCGGCCATAAAGATGGTAGAGCCCTTCAGGATGCCAACGGTTAAGAGTTGCTTTCCCGCGTAGTCCCTGGAGATCTTCCAGCCCAACTCGGCGACCTTGGCCTCGATATCCCGCCCCGGGACCAGAATCCGGTCCAGGTCGGAGTGCATGCGTTCATCTCCGTTCACACGCGAAATAACGGGAAAAATCTGGCCTGATTATAACAGGAGAAACGCCCGGATGTCAACGCAACCGGGCGCCGGAAGAAGCAGCGAAGCCGGAATACCGCTCGATGGGCTGTATTCCCACCTCAGGGGAAGCCAACTGCAAGGAGCTATTTTTCTTCCTTATTCCTCGGGCGCAGTATCGGGCGGTTCAATTACGATCTTGCCGTTGTGGTCCCAAAGCTCGATCTCCACCAGCAGCCGCTGGCCCTTGGCACTTTTGCTCTCCGCGGAGACCTGGGCCCTGGTGATCAGGTGGTCGCGGGAGTCGATCCACAGCCGGTAGTCAAAGTCGGTGAACTGCATCTCGAGGAAGGGGTTCATCACCATCGGGCTGAACTCCAGGATTTCGTTGGTCCGGCCGATCCGCCCGTCCCGGCCCTCGTAGAGGATTTCTGGTACATCCTTGAAGTTGAACACGCTCAAGGGGTTGAGTTCGGTAATAAAGAGTTCCGACTGGGCCAGCCGGTTGCCCTTCAGAACCAACCACTTGTCGGTGATCTGGTCCCGCATATAGGTGGTGTCGTCGATCTGGACCAGTTCAATCGGGCTGTTGATCAGGGTGCCCTTGATATAAGTCCGGTCGGGCACGACCGTGGCCCCTTCAACCTTGCTGAAGTAGCGCGGTTCTTCACCCGGGGTCTCAAGGCGGGAGTTGATGCGAAACCGGTAGGATTCGCTGGCCCTGGTTTTTTCCAGGGCTTCGGCCAGCAGCGCCTCCTTCTCCACCCCGGGAGCCGGAATGAAACCTTTCAGCACCCAGAACGCCAGGACCACCACCACCGCCACCGCCAGCAGCAGCCAGAGCCTGCTCCGGGGCATCACCACCCATCGCATCCGGACCCCTCCCCGCCAGAATTGCGCGTTCCCCTGCGTACACTTAGACATAAATACGCGGGGCGGGCAGGGAATATGCCGGGGACGTCCAATAAGCTCCACCTTTATCCACGGGTTGTTTTAAGTTATAATTGAGCCGGGACAATCCCAGCCGCGCAATTTCAATCCGTACGAGGAGGCCCCACAAGTTTGGCCAGAATCCTGCCCATCCGGGGACTGCGCTACAACCCGGCAGTGGTCGAAGACTTGTCCCTGGTCGTCACCCCGCCCTACGACGTGATCGACGAGGAAGCCCAGAACCGCTACTACGAACGTCATCCGCACAACATCATCCGTCTGGAATACAACCGGATCCACCCCGGGGACACCGCGGCCGACAACCGGTACACGCGGGCCGCGGCCACGTTCCGGCAGTGGCGCCGCGAGGGCGTGTTGGTGCGCGAAAAACAGCCGGCCCTCTACCTGTACGAACAGGAATTCAGTCTGCGCGGGCGGACGTTGACCCGACGCGGTTTTTTTTGCGCCCTGTATCTAGAGCCGTACAGCACCGGGACGGTGCGCCCCCACGAGGAGACTATGGCCGGGGCCAAGCAGGACCGCCTGAACCTGTTGCGCGCCTGCCGGGCGAACTTCAGCCCCATTTTCGGACTGTACGCCGAAAAGGAACTGACGGCGGTGCAGACCCTGGTGGAGGCGGCCGCCCCCGAGCCCGCCGTCGATTTCCGTGATGAGCAGGGGCAAACGCACCGGCTCTGGCCGGTCAGCGACCCCCGGGCAATCAACAAGGTGCTGTTCATCCTGGAACAGTACCCCGTGTTTCTGGCCGACGGCCATCACCGGTACGAAACCGCCCTGGCCTACCGTGATGAAATCAGCGCCCCCGGTCTTCACAACTCCGTGCTGATCGTGCTGGTCAGCCTGTACGACCCCGGACTGGTAATCCTCCCCACCCACCGCCTGGTGAAGAGTCCGCGGGGCCTGGAGGCGGCCGCCCTCCTGGCCGCGCTGGAGACCCACTTCGAGGTGCACCCGGTGGAAACGGCCGATTTTAGGGCCTTTATGACCGACCTGGAAGGCCGGCCGCGGTATACTTTTGGGCTTTACACCGGGGCCGGCCGGTTGCACTTCGTAACCCTGAAGCCGGAACTGGATCTGGAGCTCCTGATGCCGGCCGACCGCTCTTCTAACTGGCGGCGGCTGGAGGTGTCCGTCCTGCACCACCTGATCCTGGAGAAGCTCCTGGGCATCGGCGGCGCCGAGCGCGCCCACGGGGACTACCTTAAATACACCCGGGAAGAGGAGGGCGCGCTTTCCCGGGTCGATGCCGGGGAGTACGATTTCGCCTTCTTCCTGAACCCGCCCGGCGTCGAGGAACTGGTGGCCGTGGCCGAGGACGGGGAACGCATGCCCCAGAAGTCCACCTACTTCTACCCGAAGCTCAGCGCCGGGCTCGTGCTGAACGCCTTCGACTGACACCAAATTTTGTTCACAATTGGGAAGGAATCGAAGCCCCGGATGTAGAATTACCGGGCAGTGCCGGCACGAAGCCGCATTCCCGGCGCAAAGCGCCCTACCTCGGACGGCAAGCGAAGCGCAAAACGGATGAACCATGAAGGTTCCGGCCCGCCGAAGCGGGACAGTACTTCGTGGTTTTTGTTTTTTGTTTTCGCTTATGAGTAGTGAAGAACCACGATGTCCACCGGTCGGTCGATTCCAGCGCGCAGTCTTTTCCGCCGGGGGAAAATCACACTCTCTAAGGAGGGTAGGGGTTAGGGATGGGTTATGTGGCAAGCCTCGGCACGAAAAAACCACACTCTTGAGGAGGTAGATAGAAAATGCGCAGCAGAGCGGGTAGGTTGACGGTACTGGCGCTGACCCTGGTGTTCATTCTGGCCTTTGCAAGCCCGGCGGCGGCCCACGAACTGTACTTCTTAAACCCCGAGGAGGGCCGGCAGGGGGAGACGGTGGCGGTCAAACTGTATTGGGGGCACTTCCCCAATGAGCCGGACCCCAAGAGCAATTACTTCGCCCAGGTGCCCGGCGGCCGCCTGTACGTTCTGGCGCCCGACGGGCGGGAAATCGATCTGAAAATCGAGGTGCGGGACGACCATTTCGTTTCCGCTTTCACCCCGGAAACAGGCGGCGACCACCAGGTAGTGTTCGTCCACGACCGGGGGGTACTGGACTGGAAGCACAGCGAACCGCAGGGGATACAGCGTGTGATCACCGCCGCCAAGGGGTTCATCCCGGTGGACGGCGAGCCCGACATCCACGCCTACGACCGCCCGGCGGGGCTGGACCTGGAGCTTATCCCCCTGACGGACATCGGGCACTTCCACGCGGGCAGCGAATTCCGGGGTGAAGTGCGCTACCTGGGAGCGCCCCTGGCCGGCGCGAAAGTCTACGCGGTGGGACCCGCCAAGGCGACGGACTCGCACGACGCGCCCAAAACCATCGAGCTCACCAGCGGGGCCGACGGCGTCATCTCCTTCGTGCCCGATGCCGAAGGCACCTGGATGCTCAAACTGGCGCACTACGACGGCGACCGGCCGGGCGAACTCGACGGCCGGAGCTATGAGGGCGTGCGCTACTCCCTGACCACCTTCTTCCCGGTGCACGGACACGGGGGGCATGCCCACACCGCCGACGCCACGCAGCCTCAAGAAGCGGCGGCTACCGGGGGAATCTCCGGCACGGCCTGGATGTTGGGCGCCGCCGCGGTGCTGGCCGCCGGGGCTGCGGCCTTCCTGCTCCTGGGCCGCAAGAAGACCCGGACCTAACCTCCGAAAAAGGGGCCAGGCTCCTTTTTGGCTAAGGAACATTCCCCCGTTCCATAAAAAAGGGATTCCTTTTAGAGAGGTGTGCAGCAGTGGTGGAACGCAGGGAAAAGAACCGGTGTGTAAACATGGGGTGGAAGGCGCTCGTGCCGGCATTGGTGCTGCTGATGGTCCTGGCCGCTGCCGACCCGGCATGGGCTCACCGCCTGACAATGTATGAGGAAGAACCAGGGGTGCTACGCGTGCACTACGAAGGTGACATCCCGGCCCCGGCGGCCGTGGTGACCCTGTACGATGCCCGAGAAGCGCTGCTCCTGGAGGGGCAGGTGGACGCACAGGGGTACTTTCGCTACGACCACGCGCGATTTCCAGCAGTCAGCGCCGCGGCCGACGACGGTATGGGACACCGGGTCTTCATCCGCCTGGACGCGGGCCCGCCCGCCGAGATTCCTTTAGTTGTCAGGACGGTTTTCGGTTTGTCCCTTTTGCTTTTCGTCCTGTCATTTTTCGGTTACTGGTCACGCCGCAAAAAGAACGCCGCGGCTCCTGGCGACTGAGAAAGTCGTACCCGCGGGCGACGGACCGGAACGGTTTTCCCTCGCCAATCCGCCCTCTCTCTCTCATGGGGTGTCGGCGGCCGAACGACAACAAGGCCGCCGGCCCCCCGCAGCCCTTTGCATTGTCGGACGACGGTCTAGCCCTGCTTGACCACCAGCACCGGTCGGTCCACCGTGCGCACGAATTCCGCGCACGTCCCACCGAGCAGCATTTCGCGCACCCTGCTCAGGCCGTGGGAGCCCATCACCACCAGGGTCACACCCTCTTCCCGCACCGTGCCGGCAAGCCGCACAAAGGGAACGCCTCGCTTTAAGAGTGTGCGCACCCGGTATCCGGCCGCTTCCAGGCTCCGAGCCACCCGCCGTAATTGGGCCGGTGCCTCCTCATACTGCCGCTCTGAGAAGACCGTGAAACGGTCGGCCACGTGAATGACGATCAGTTCCTCCACGGCCTCCCGCAGGTGCTCCGCCAGCCCTAATATATAGTCCCTGGCTTCCAACGAGGCATCCGAGAAGTCGGTGGGCACCATGATCCGGCGGAAAAGGTTCAGGTGGTCCGGGCCGCACGGCGCCTCGTCTCCGGCGCTTCCGGGCCCGCACTTGATCACCAGTACCGGCATTGGAGCGTAACGGAGCACGCGTTCGGACACGCTGCCCAGGACCGCGCCCTTCACCAATCCCCAGCCCTGGGAACCGATCGCGATCAGTTGGGCATCCTCCTCACGAGCGGTGGCGATAATCCCGTCCGCCGCCTTCCCGAACTTCACCACCGGGCGCACCGGGATATTCCACCCGTTGGCCTGTTCGGCGGTCTCGGCCAGGATGGACTCGACCTGGGTCTTAATCCGCGCCAACTGCTGGTCGGAGCCCAGTCCCGACAGCACGTGGGCCAGGTCGTGGGGGTTGATCACGTGCAGCAGCACCACCTCGTCGAACCCCAAGACCTTAAGCGCCGGAATACAGTCCAGCGTCCTCTGGGCACATTCCGAGAAATCGGTGGTTAATACCACTCTCCTGGTCACGAAACCCTCCCCTTCTAAACCGAAAGCATTCCGGGGACAAGTCTGTTTGTTCCATTATATGCATGCCCGGACAGAGCGTCAAAGGGCAAAAGGGTTACGGCTCTTAAGCCGCAACCCGATACAATAACGCCCATGTTCCTAAACAAAACGTCAGTTTTCAGACTCGAAAAAGCTGTGAAATACCTGATGACGACAACACGGCATTGAGCCGCCGCAACTGGATCCCGCCGATCCGCGCCCACTGCTGGTGATCCCCGACAGCCGCGCAAGGTTCCGCAGTACCGCTTTGGCACGTGGGTTTCGGCGGCCCTGAGGACCGTTCAGAAACGAGCATGGCAAGGAAAGCGAAGTCGCCCGACGCGGAGCGTACTGGTCGGTGAGCTTGACGAAGCAAGGCGAAGTTTATCAACGATCTCTAGCAGATCCTGGGGAGTGGAGCCCCGGCCAGCAAATCCAGATACTTCGTTCCCCCCAGCGCCGTCTTCAGGAACACGTTCCCCGCGCCAGCCTTGACCTCGCCGATGATCCGGGCGTTACGGCCCAGTTCGTCCGCCCGCATCAGCGCGAGCGCCTTCTCGGCCTCGCCGGGCGCCACCACCGCCAGGAACTTCCCTTCGTTCGCCAGGTACAGCGGGTCCACCCCCAGCATCTCGGCCGCACCCTTCACCCCGGCTCCGACCGGAATATCGGTCTCGCTGAGCCAGAGGTCCACTCCGGACGAGGTCGCGATCTCCTTGGCCGAGGTGGCCAGTCCACCCCGGGTCAGGTCGCGCATCAGCTTGACCCCTTCAAGCTCGGCGAGCAGCCGGCCCGTGATCCGGTGCAGCGCCGCGCAGTCGCTTACCAGCCGGTCTCCGAAGCCGAAACCTTCCCGGGTGGCCAGGACGGCCATCCCGTGGTCGCCCAAGTTCCCGTTCACCAGGATCCGGTCTCCAGGTGAAATCCGGTGGTAGCCCAGATCCACTCCCGCGGGGATGACGCCCACTCCGGTGGTGTTGATGAAAATCCGGTCCAGGTGCCCGCGGCCCACCACCTTGGTATCCCCGGCCACGATTTCGATCCCCGCGTCCCGGCAGGCCGCGGCCATCGAAGCCACCACCCGCTCCAGGTCCGCCAGCGGAAAACCCTCCTCGATCAGGAACGCCGCCGTCAGGTAACGGGGCTCGGCCCCGCTCACGGCCAGGTCGTTCACTGTGCCGCAAACGGCCAGTTTCCCGATGTCCCCCCCCGGGAAAAAGGGCGGGTCGATTACGAACGAGTCGGTGGTCACCGCCATCCGGCCTTCCCCGACCGGAAAGGCGGCCGCATCGGTCATCGCTTCCAGCACCCGGTTACCCAGGTGGCGCAGGAAAAGCCCCGTCACCAGTTCGTGGGTCAGCCGGCCCCCGTCGCCGTGGGCCAGCAGGACAATGTCTTCGTTATGCGTCGGCACCTATTGGACCTCCTCTGAGTTCAAAACTTAAGCGGGGCACGGAGCCAAGCGGCGGCTCCACCGGTCTTAGCCGGCCGCGGTCCGCCGCTCGTACTGGTAGAATGCGGCGCAGGCCCCTTCCGACGACACCATGCACGGGCCCACCGGGTGGCTCGGCGTGCAGGCGGTCGCGAACAGCCGGCAATCCCGCGGGGTGAGCTTCCCCTTCAGAAGGTCCCCGCACCGGCAGCCCTGCGGGATCCGCGGGGCGGCCACCTCGGGCGCGAAACGGGCCCGGGCGTCAAACTCCCGGTACTCCGGCTTCAGTTCCATTCCGCTCCCCGGGATGGTTCCAAACCCCCGCCAGGAAACATCGGCAATCTGGAAGAACCGGTCCAGAGTCTCCTGGGCCCGGACGTTCCCTTCCTCCCGCACCACCCGGGTGTAACCGTTAACCACCCGGGGCGGGTCGTCGGATATCAGCTGCTGCAGGAGGTTGTAAAGCGCGTCCACGATATCCAGCGTCTCAAAGCCGGTGATCACGGAGGGCAGCCCGTACTCCTCAGCGATGAAGTCGTAGGCGCGGCGGCCGATGATCGCCGAGACGTGGCCGGGCAGGATCAACCCGTCGAGTTTCATTTCCGGATCGGAACCGAGCGCGGCAAGCGCCGGGGGCACCACCTTGTGCACGGTGAACACGCTGTAGTTCTTCAGCCCCAGCGCCTTGGCTTGGGCCACGCTCAAAGCCACGGCTGGCGCCGTGGTCTCGAAACCCACCCCCAAAAACACCATTTGCCGCTCCGGGTTCTCTTTAGCCCACTTCACCGCGTCGGCTGGCGAATAAAACACCCGAACGTCGGCGCCCCGGGCCTTTTCCCGCTCGAGCGAGGTCCGGCTGCCGGGCACGCGCACCATATCGCCGAAAGTGCCCACCGTCACCCCGGGCAGCCGCCCGAAGGCCACCATGGCGTCGATGTCGCCGTAGTCGGTCACGCACACCGGGCAGCCCGGGCCGCTCCGGAGTTTGAGTTTTTCTTCCAAAAGGCTTCTCAAGCCCGCCTTCGAGATGGCCACCGTGTGGGTGCCGCAGACCTCCATGAAGACCGGCGGGCGTCCCAGCTTGTCCCGTGCCCGGTCGGCCAGCGCGATCACCTTTTCCAGGAGCGCCCGGCCGAGTTCGGGATCACGAAACCTGTCCAGGATATGCATCTCTCAAAATCTCCTCCCACAGCTTCAGCCGGATTTGGGCCTCTTCCACGTCGAGCTTCTCGATGGCGTAGCCGGTGTGCACAATGAGGTACTCCCCGGTGTGCACCTCGCCCACCAGAAACGTGCTGATCTCCCGCTGCACGCCGAAGATCTCAATCACCGCGCTGTCCGATTCCGGTTTCACGTCCACCACAAGACCCGGTATACCTAAACACATTCCTTACTCCACCTCCGGTATGCGATTACAGCCTGACCCAGGCAAAGTCCCCCGTCGTTCGCCGGCACCTGCCGGTGCGTGAGTACCCGGAATCCGTCCAGCGGCAGGGTTTCCCGCGCGCGCCGGAAAAGGTACCGGTTCTGCCAGGTGCCGCCGCTCAAAGCCACGGTACGAAGCCCCGTCGCCGCGCCCACCCGGCGCACGGCTTCGCGCACCATCTCCAGGACGGTGTTGTGGAAGCGGGTGGCGATCGTCTCCACGGGCACCCCCCGCTCCAGGTCCTCCACCACCCCGGCGACCGTACCCGCCGCCGAAATCGTTCCCTCTTCAATTGAAAAAGGATAGACCCCGAGCTTCGCGCCTTCAGCGTCGTCGCGCACGAGTTCCCCCAGTTCGATCGCCGCCTGGCCCTCGTAGGTGCTCCGCGTGCACACGCCCACCAGCGCCGCCACCGCATCGAACAGCCGGCCGCAGCCCGAACTCGGCGGGGCGTTGAAACCCTTGGCGAGCATCCGGCGCACCACGTCCAGCTCCAGGCCGTGGCCGCCGAACAATCGCCCGGCCGTCCGGTCGCCGTCCTCGCCCAGGTAGGTCAGAAGGTAGGCAACCGCCGTGCGCCAGGGGGAGCGCACCGCCGCCTCGCCGCCCGGCAGGGGCACGGGGGCGAGGTGCATCTCCCGCTTAAAACCCAGGCAGTCGCCGCTTATTATCTCAAAACCCCACAGCGTGCCGTCCGGACCGTAGCCGGTGCCGTCCAGGATCACCCCGATCGCCCGCTCGTCCACCAGGCCATTGTCGGCCAGGCAGGACGCCAGGTGGGCGTGATGGTGCTGCACCTCGTAGCGCTTTTCCGCCGGCACCTTCCGGGCCAGGCGCGAGGAACGGTAGTCGGGGTGCATGTCGTACCCGACCACCTCGGCCTCGATGTCCAGGAGCCGCTGGAAGTTCAACAAGCTGGAGAAAAGGTTCTCCTCGCCCTCCAGGTGGTCCAGTTCCCCGATGTGCTGGCTCACGAAAGCCCGCCCCTTTTTGAGCAGGCAGAAGGTGTTCTTCATTTCGCCGCCGATGCCCAGCACCACCGGCCCGTCCCCGGTCGGGACGCGCACCGGCACCGGCACCCAGCCGCGCGATCGCCGCAGGAGCTGCACTTCCCCGTCCATCACCGCCGCCAGGGAGTCGTCGCACCGGTTCACGATCTCCCGGTTGTGCCAGAGGAAGTAGTCGGCGATGCCGCCCAACTCCGCCAGCGCCCGGACGTTCTCCTTCGCCAGCGGCAGTTCGCTGTAGTTGCCGCTGGTCATCACCAGAAGGTCGAACGGCCCGGTGAACACCAGAAAGTGCAGTGGGGTGTACGGGAGCATCACCCCCAGGGTCTTGAGGCCCGGCGCGAGTTCAGGCGGCAGGTCGGTCCCCGGCCGCCGCTTGAGGATCACGATCGGCGCCTCGGGGGAAGTCAGGAGTTCCCGCTCCTGATCGTTTAAGTGGCAGTACCGCTCCACCACGGCCGGGTCCCGGGCCATCACCGCGAACGGCTTAGCGTCGCGGCCCTTGCGCCGCCTGAGTTCCCGCAGGGCATCGCGGTTTTGCGCATCGCACACCAGGTGAAATCCGCCCAGGCTCTTCAGGGCCAGGATGCGGCCTTCGGCCAGGAGGTCCCAGCAGTTCCGCCGCCACTCGCCCGGCACCGGCTTGCCGCCGGCGTCCACCAGTTCCACGGCCGGGCCGCACACCGGGCAGGCCACCGGCTGGGCGTGAAACCGGCGGTCGGCCGGGTCGTGGTACTCCCGGGCGCAGTCCGGGCACATGGGAAAGACGGCCATCGAAGTCTTCGGCCGGTCGTAGGGCAGCTCCCGGACGATGGTGAACCGGGGGCCGCAGTTAGTGCAGTTCGTAAACGGGTAGCCGTAATGCCGGTCTTGGGGGTCGAAGGTCTCCCGGGCGCAGTCCGGGCAAAGGCCCACGTCCGGCGGCACCAGCGCTTCGATCTCCGCGCCGCCCGTGCTGGCGATGATCTCAAAACCGGTGTGGCCCGCCGGGGGCAGCGCTTCCCAGGACACCTCGTCCACCCGGGCCAGCCGCGGCGGATGCGCCCGCACCGCCTCCAGGAAGCGGCGCACGGCGTCCGGCGCACCCTCGGCGTCCACGATCACGCCCTGGCCCGCGTTCAGCACGCTGCCGGCGATCCCGCAGTCCCGGGCCAGGTTATAGATGAACGGGCGGAAACCGACGCCCTGGACGGTGCCCCGGACGACTACCCGGTAACGGACCCTTCCCATTTCCGACGCGCGATTTCCCTGAGCCAAAGGCACCATGCCTCCACACTCCGGCCGGTGGGCGGCCGAGGTCATAAACAGCTGAATTTCCGGATTGACGGTCCGGATTTCGGCTTGCACTCTATTCATACCAGAATCGGTGCACAAAAGCAAACCCAAAGCATCTTCTGGAACGACTCGATCTGGTTCAGGAAGTCGATGATCCGGCCGCCGACGGCCTTGATGACCCGCACCATCTGGAACCAGTTCTCGGCGTGGTCCTCGCCGGCGGTCTCCATCTCGTCAAGATTCAGCACTTCGTTCTTCAGATAGAAGTCGAGCTCGCAGGAGAGGAACCCCTACAGGGATATTTTTCAGGCGGGTAAGGTATCCCGGCTACCACATTGTTGATAGATACCAGACGACAGCCGCCACCACCGCGATCGCCAAGGCGACTTTGATAAAACCGCTTACTGCTTTAAATACGAAGAGCCCTATCAGGAAGGCCGCGATCACAAGAAGGATCGGTAGCCCTTTGACGAAGTCGAACGCTTGCTGTACTTGATCCCCGGCAATTTCTTTGGCACCCTCAAGCTTGGTCGCCAGTTGCTCCTCGATCTTCTGGGTCAGTTCGGTCGCGGCCTTCTCCATTTGTTTTTCCAGGGTTTCGCTTGAACCGTCAGAACCCCACGCGGGTGCACCGGCGAATGCAAAGGCGACCAGCAAAAGTAGAACCCAACAAACAAACTTGGTTTGCAAACGAGCTCGCGGAAACAAACCGCGGACGCAGAGCTGACGCATGGAAAGCACCCACAATCTGTTATCTTCTTGCACTTTCGTAAGAAACCGGCGCGAAAAGTTCTTTCGTTCCAGCCCCCATATGTGTTCCGGTGCCGGCAAAGCGGACGACTACCCGGCAGCGTGCCCTTCCCGTTTCCGACGCACGATTTCCCTGAGCCAGAGGCACCACGCCTCCACACCCTCGCCGGTGGTGGCCGAGGTCACGAAGATCTGGATTTCCGGGTTGATGGTCCGGATCTCGGCCTGCACTTTATTCATATCAAAATCAGTGTAAGGAAGCAGATCGCTCTTGTTGATAACCACGGTGTGGGACTCCTTGAACACCAGCGGGTACTTGGTCGGCTTGTCGCCGCCCTCGGTCACGCTCAGGAGCGCCGTCTTGTAGTCCTCGCCCAAGTCGAACTCGGCCGGACAGACCAGGTTCCCCACGTTTTCGATGAACAGGAGGTCCAGCCGGTCGAGGTCCAGCTGGTCGAGGGCGCGTCCGACCATGTTCGCATCCAGGTGGCAAAGCCCCCCGGTGTTGATCTGGACCACCGCGGCCCCCCGGCCGGCGATCCGCTCGGCGTCGCGGGTGGTGTAGATGTCGCCCTCCACCACCCCGATTCTGAATTCGTCCCGCAGGGTGATGATCGTCTTCTCTAAGAGCGTCGTCTTGCCGGCACCCGGCGAGCTGATCAGGTTCACCGTCGTCAGCCGTGCCAGGCGTTCCCGGTTTTCACGGGCCACCTGCTCGTTCGCCCGCAGGATCTTCTGGGCCATTACCACCTTCACGTTCATCTTCCTTTCCATCATCACCTTCGAAAAAGTCTATGTACAGTTCCCGCCCGCCGGTGATGCGGGCGCGCCCGCTGCACTCCGGGCAGAAGTAGGCCAGCTCGTCCGTCACCGTCCGGGCGCCGCAGTGCTCGCACTCCAGGGTGATCGGCACCGTCTCGATCTCCAGTTGGGCGCCCGCGAATATCGTTTCCGGAGTCAAGACCGTAAACGCGAACTCCAGCACGTCGGGCAGCGCGCCGTTCAAGCGCCCGACCACCAGGCGCACCTTGGTCACCCGCGTGATGTTGCTCCGGGCGGCCACCTGGGAAATCTCATTCATCACCGTCTGGATCAGTCCCACTTCGTGCAAGGCTCATTACTCCTCCTCCAGCCGGCACCGCTTCGCGCCCGGCGCCTCACTCCGCATCCAGCCGGCCAAATTCGTGCACGGCGCTTCGCTCTGCATCAAACCGGCGCCACTTCACATATGGCTTTTCACTCCCCCTCCAGCCAGCGCCGCAGTTCCCGGCGCACCGCCGCGGCCGCGCGGGGCACCGCCTCCGCCACCGCCGGCATAAGGCCCATGTGCCAGGGCTCGACGTTCGCGACCGTGATCCCGATGACCACCACCTCTGCCGGCAGTTCCAGGACCCCGGACTTGCGCCCGAACTCCAGGGCATCGCGCACCCCGATGTCGTGTACCGAAAGCGGCGGCGCCTCCTTGCGGGGCACCTCGTCCTCGCGCCAGCGGACCACCAGGCCGGGCTCCATGTCCGCAGCCAGCACCGCGTCCACGATCACGGCCTTGTCGGCGCCGTACATGAGGTCGAGCATCCCCAGGCCCGGCGCGCCGGCCTCCACCACGGTCACCCCGTCTGGAAGCGGCTCCTTCTCCAGCTCCCGCAGCACCTCGATCCCCACCGCATCGTCACCGGCGAAGATATTGCCGCACCCCAGCACCACAATCCTCTTCTTCCCCATTCTCCCCCTCCGAAAAAGGGGCCAGGCCCCTTTTCACCTTCTTTGACTTTCAAAGACGGCCCCGGCTCCAGGCGACAGGATCACCAAGGTCCCCGGGTCCCCGAGGGGGACAGGCACCTTTTCCCGCCTGTAACCGACACCGGTAAGAGCCAGGTTTCCGTGCGGGAAAAGGAGCCAGTCCCCTGACCAAGCCCGCCATTCCGCCTGCGGAAGCGAGGCAACCCCCTAAGTTCTCTGAAAAAGGGGCCTGGCCCCTTTTTCTGTTTCAGGCACCTTTTTCACCCTCTGACACCTTTTACTCACCTTTTACCTTCTCTGACTTGAAAGACTACTGCGTTCTTTACCTGTTAGTATTCGCCAAAAGGGGGCGTCGTCCTCCGAAGGAAAGTAAAAAGCCCTTCCGGAGAGACTCTCCGGAAGGGCTAGGAAACAGGTACAAGGCGCTCGGCAGCGTTACCTGCTCCCACGACCGCCGCCCCTCGGCGGGTTTCGTCCGTGGGAGACTCTATTCCCGATTCTGACTCCTGGATTCTGGATTCTGCAAATGCTACCTGCTCAGGGTCTTATACAGTTCGCCCTTGCTGTCGTAGATGTTCACCGTCAACGGCAGCTCGCCCAGAACGGCGTGTGTCGCGCAGCTGAAGCACGGGTCGTAGGCCCGGAAGGCCATCTCCACCATGTTCAGTAGGCCGTTGGTGATCTCCACACCCGGCTTGATGACGCCCATCGCCGCCTTCTTGATGGCCATCGAGATCGGGGCGTTGTTGTTGGTGGTGCCCACGATCAGGTTCGCCTTCACCACGATGCCGTTCGGATCGGTGGCGTAGTGGTGGGTCAGCGTGCCGCGCGGCGCCTCGATAATTCCGACGCCCTCCTTCGGGGTGCCGGTCGGGATATTCCGGATGTCGGGGCTGGTGATTTCCTCGTCCAGTGCCAGCTCCAGCAGACGCTCCGCCGCGTACATCAGCTCCACCAGGCGCGCCCAGTGAGTGGCCAGCACGGCGTGGGTCGGACGGCCCAGAACCGAGATGAACTTCTCGTAGGCTTCCTGCGCCAGCGGAGTGGCCATACCGTCGCAGGCGTTGATCCGGCCCAGGGGAGCCGCCTGGTAGATGGCGGTGCCGGGGCCTTCGACGAAGCCGGTCCAGCCGAACTTCTTCAGGTACGGGTACTTCAGGTAGCTGTAAGGCTCGACATGCTCGGCCACGTAGTCCACGTACTCGCGCGGGCCGTACTTGAACAGCTCCTTGCCTTCGGTGTCCACCACGCGGACCTTGCCCTCGTAGAAGTTAATCTTGTTGTTCTCGTCCACGAGGCCCATGTAGTTGGTTTCGAGCCTGAAGATATCACCCACGATCAGGTCGACGTACGCCTGATTCGCCAGCACCACGTCGTCAAAGAGCTTCAGGGAGAACTTGGCAAACTCCACGCAGGACTTGGCCATTTCCACGACCTGCTTGCGCTCGTCCTCGGTGAGCCCCTTGCTCACGCCGCCGGGAAGGGTCCAGGCCGGGTGGGTGGCCTTGCCGCCCAACATCGCCTGAATCTGCTGCCCGTAAGCCCGGTGCTTGATCACCTCGCCGCCGATCTCCAGGCCCACCTTGCCGATCACGCCTAACACGTTGCGCACGGCCGGGTCGGCGTCCGGGCCCATCACGAAGTCCGGCGCCGCCAAAGCATAAAAGTGGGCGATGTGGCTGTGGACCATATGGGCGCTGTAGTAAAGCTCGCGCAGTTTCTTCGCCGCCGGTGTCGGCTCGACGCCGAACACCATATCCATGGCCTTACCCGAGGCCAAGTGATGTGCGGCCGGTCAGACGCCGCAGATGCGGCTGACGATCTGCGGGACCTGGTCGGCCGGACGGCCCTCGCAGAACTTCTCAAAACCGCGAAGCTCCGGGACCTGGAAGTAGCAGTTTTCCACACCCCCCGCATCGTTCAGGAAGATCTCGATCTTCCCGTGGCCCTCAAGCCTGGTGATCGGATCAATGGAAATGCGTTGCATTACTTAGCCCTCCTTAACAGCGAACCAGGCAGACCGTAGCGGTAGAACAAGCCCGCCGGATCGGCTATTTCGCTGATTATCCGGTCAGCCTCATCGGGGGAGTCGGCGTCAACTACGGAAGCCAGCGCCGAGATGTACTTGGCGCCCTGGTCGATAACCCCGTCGACCGGACCGTAACAGCCGGTGCACGGCTGGTTGGCGCTGACGCACTGGTTGCCACAGCCGGCCCGGGTCACCGGACCCATACAGGTCAGTCCCTGCTCCAGCAGGCATTTCTCCGGATCGGTGATAATCTGATACGGCTGGTAGAATTTCTTGACTTTCTTGTCGGTCTTGGTCCGCGTGCAGGTGTTGCACAGCGTCTGGTTCTCGCAGCCGACAAACGCGCCCTTGGGCGGCAGCGCGCCGGAAGCAATCACCTGGATGACCGCCCAGATCTGAGCCGAGGTGGGTGGGCAGCCCGGCATGAAGTAGTCGACGTCCACCACGTCGCTCAGGGATTTTACCTCTTTATAGAACTCGGGAAGCTCCAGAACACCCTCCGGCACCGCGTAGTGCGTCTGCGGATAGACCTTTTCCGGGTTCTGGGTAGATTGGCTTTCAATATACACCCGGTAGAAAATGTCGTTCTTCTGCTTGAAGTTCGCCAATCCCGGAATCCCGCCCGAGATGGCGCAGGAACCGAAGGCCACCATCACCTTCGACTTCTTCCGGAGCAGCTTCGCGACATGTTCACCCTCAGAGTTGCGGATGGCCCCGTGGAACAGGCACACATCGATGAATCCGTCCTCGTAGCCTTCCACGTCCGCATACTTAAAGTCCACGGCGATCGGCCAAAACACGATATCGGCCACCGCGGCCACATCCACGATCTTTTCGTGAATGTCGAGGATGGCCACGTCACAGCCGCCGCAGGCTGCCGCCCAGTAGGAAGCTAACTTCAACTTACTCATGTCTAACCCTCCCCACCGGCAGCCGCTTTTTGTTCGGACTTAAACGGCCCCAGCTGCCGAAGCTCTTCGGTGAATTCAGAGATCACCTTGGCGAACTTGGTGCCCTCCGCCGAGGAGATCCATTCTAACCGAACCCGTTCGTCCTCAACACCCAGTTGGTTCAAAACCATCTTCATCAGCTGGAAGCGCCGCTGGGTTTTGTAATTGCCACTAACATAGTGGCAGTCGCCGATGTGTCAACCAGCAACCAGTACGCCGTCCGCACCGTCACTCAAGGCCTTGAATACGAATTGCGGGTCGACGCGCCCCGAGCACATTAACCGAATGATCCGTACGTTAGGTGGATACTGTAGCCTGGACACGCCGGCCAGGTCAGCGCCACCGTAACTACACCAGTTGCATAGAAAACCGATGATCTTGGGTTCAAATTTGGTGTTCGCCATTCCCGCCCCTTCTTTCTTGCAGAGTTTCAAGAACGTGCAAGTTCACCGCTCCGCCGCGAACTGCTTTTTACTCCCACCTCCAAAAAATTTGAAATTGAATTCGTTTCGAAGGCAATGCTGCGCCGATGCTGTAACTGCGGAATAGGTTAACCAACCAACTAAAAAACCGACAGGACCAACCGCCATCCTGGCTGCTGACCCAACTTGTCCGAATTTATTAATATATTCTAACAAAAAGCCCCGCCCGTTTCAACGAAAATCCGGACAAATGTTCCCAAATTCATGCGGGCCGCCGGCCGGCAATGGTCCGGCGCGCATAGCCGAGGATATTTAACAGTTCGTCAAGCCGGATCAAAATCCCTGCAAAGAAATAAACAATTGCGCCGGTCACAATGGTCAGTCCCACCCGGGCCAGCAGCCCAAGCCCACCGGCAGGGAAAAAAGCGGCCAAAGCTGCGTCCACCGTCACCACCACCAGACCCATCACCCCGGTGGCCACCAACACCCCGCCCAGGAAACGCACCAGGTCGGCCGTGATCAGGCCGCCGCGCAGGCGGCGCTGCAGGAGATAGATCAGGAGCACCGCATTCAGGACGGCGGTGATCGAAGTGGCCAGGGCCAAGCCGGCGTGGGCCATGGGCCCCACCAGTAGGAGGCTCGCCCCGCCCTTCACGGTCAGCGTGCCGACGGTGACCATCACCGGCGTGCGCATGTCCTGCATGGCGAAAAAGCCGCGGCTGATGAGCATCACCAGGCAATGCCCCACCAGGCCGATGGCGAAGAAAAGCAGTGCCGCCGCAGTCATCGCCGTGGCCCGCTCGTCGAAAGCCCCTCGCTCGAAAAGCAGGGTCACGATCGGGATGCGCAAGAGGACCAAGCCGGTCACCGCCGGGACGGTGAGTAAAAGAACCACCTTCACCCCACGTCTAAGAGTGCGGACCATCTCGGCCGGATCCCCCTCGGCGATATGGCGGCTCAAGGTCGGAAAGATGGCCGTGGACACGGCCAGCACGAAAAGGCTCTGGGGGAGTTGAACCAGTTTGTTCGCGTAGTTCAGCGCGGCGATGCTGCCTTCGGCCAGCCCGGAGGCCAGCACCCAGTCGATCATCAGGTACACTTGGCTGACGGAAAGGCCCAGGGTGAGCGGCAGCATCAGGTACAGGACCCTTTTCACCTCGGGGTGGCGGAGGTTCAGTTCGGGGTGGTAGCGGAAACCGGCGCGGCGCAGCACCGGCACCTGGATCAGGGCCATTACGGCGGCGCCGCCGACCACACCGGCGGCTAGGCCGTAGACCCCGTAGTAATTCCCCAGAAACAGGGCGCCGGAAATGATTACGATGTTCATGGCCGCCGGGGCGAAGGCCGGAACCCCGAACACGTTGTTGGCGTTCAGCATGCCGGTGAACAGGCCGGCCAGGCTGAAGAACACGATCGAAGGCATCATAATCATCATCAGTTGGACCGACAGCCGGAAGGTCTCCGGGGCGAAGCCCTTCCCCAGTACGCCGACTACCGCCGGAGCCAGGATCATCCCGATCAGGGACCCGACCACCGTGAACAGGATCAAGGCGTTGGTGATCAGGCTGCAAA